>JALHOV010000183.1:13068-13882 GCA_022842865.1 Vulcanimicrobiota bacterium
TGGTAGAGATAGCGATGCTGGCTGGCGTGAGGCAGACTGGGGGTGTGCAATACCCGCAAGATACCGTCTGTTTGGGAGAGCGGCTCGCGCAGCGGCAAACTATCCAGCACGGTGGGGTAGAAGCCGTGGTAAAAATAAGAATCCGGATACATGCGCAGCACATGGGGCAGCCCGGTCAGCACGGTTTTGCCAGGCCTCTGCCGGGAGGCTACACCTTTGTGGACTCGCTGACCCACATAGAAGTGCAGGTGGGGCTTGCGGCGGGCGATTTCCTGAAAGTCGGCCGGCCAGCCCACCGTGTCCACGTCGTCTTCCTCAAGAAAGACCAGCAGATCTGCCTGCTTGAGCAAGTCCTTGATTTCGGGCGACCAGCCCGGCTTGGTATAGAGCACGTTGCATTCGGAACTGGCGGGCTCGATGAAGGGATGGGGTTCGTGACAGAGCACGTGGGCGCGACTCTGGCTGTGGCGGTTGATGGCCAGGGCGTGTTGCATGCCGGAACCGGCCACGTTGTGAAGGTCGACGAAAAGTAGACGCAATTGAGCTTCCGAACCCGAGCGGTAGCGGTCGTTCCAACTTTGAGCTGGCAACCCGGCCAGATCGACTTCAATATCGAACATTTGTTGAAGCCCGTCGTTCGCCTCCAAATACGGACTGGTGCCGGCCGTGCCGGTTCGATTCTGATTCAAGGAAACTCGGAACTGCTCTGGCTTGAGATGCTCGCGCAGCAACTGGCGCAGGTCCATGTCGGCCTCGGCCAGCGCGAATTCGTTGTCATAGTCTCCGTAGCGGAAGCGCCGCAGCCCTCCTTCGA
>JALHOV010000184.1 GCA_022842865.1 Vulcanimicrobiota bacterium
TTGAGTTGATTTCCGAATTGGGCAAGGGTGGCATGGCAACGGTTTACAAGGCACGCCACCGCGACCTGAACAACATCGTGGCCCTCAAGGTAATCAGCCCCGAACACCGCCACAACCGCGAGTTCCACCAGCGCTTCCAGCGGGAAGTGGAACTCTCCCAACAACTCCAGCATCCCAACCTGGTGATCGCCTACGAAGCCTGCGAGCTCGACGGCCAGATGTGCCTGATTATGGAATTCGTAGATGGAAAACCCCTGGAGGCGCTGCTGACCCGGGGGCCCGTGCCGCTCGACCTCTTCCAAAAGTTATCCAACCAACTGTTAGCGGGCCTTCATTTCGCCCATAGCCAGCACATGTTCCATCGCGACATCAAACCCGCCAACATCATGATCAGCCGAGATGCCCGTGTGAAAATTCTCGACTTCGGACTGGCCATTGGGGAAGGCCAGACTCGCTTTACCAGCGTCGGCTTCTCCATGGGCACACCCAGTCATATGGCTCCGGAAATGCTGACCAAGGGCGTTTGTAACGCCCACACCGACCAGTATGCGCTGGGAGTGGTCTTTTATCAAATGCTGACCGGCCAGGCTCCTTTCCACTCCAGCAACCCGATGGATCTGGGAATGATGCACGTACAAAAAGAACCGCCGCCCATCGATGGCTTCCGCCCCGATGCGCCGCGGCTCTGGCAAAAGGTAACCCTGAAGATGATGGCCAAAAAGTCTGAGGACCGTTTTGCAGACCTGGCCGAGGTTCAGGCCGCCCTGCAGTCTACTTAAGAGCGGCTTCGATAGCCTTGTCCAGGCCGTTCATCGGATGACCTTCCCAGGCCACCTTACCGTCTTTGCCCACGACCACCGCGTGAGGGATACCCGTCACGCCATAGTCGTTGCTGGTGGTGCTGTCGGTGCCAATCGCATAATCCATGCCGTTCTGTTTGACAAACGGCTCGGCCACTTCGGCCCGTTCGTCCGTCAACGAGACCAGAGTTAAACCCTTGGAGGCATATTTGGCGTTCAGCTCCTTCAGGTGGGGAATGGAGGCTCGGCAAGGCCCGCACCAGGTGGCCCAAAACTCCACCACCACTACTTTGCCCTTCATAGAAGACAACTTGAGTGGCTGGGTATTGAGCCACTTGCCTGCGTTGATTTCGATGGCCGGTTTGCCAACGTGGTCCGAGGCGCTGCGAGCCTGCGAGGGCACGATCAACAGGGCGAGGGTGGCCAGGGCGAGACTGGCGCTGACCAGATACTTTTTCATGAATACTCCTTTAGAGACCTGATGAAAACCCAAATGCCCGGGACAGGGGAAAGGTTCCGCACGCTCAAATCACCGACCATGCAGCACGTCGATAGCGTACCCCCTTACCAGCGCGAGCTCTATCAAAGGGGGGCACGCGGTCACAAGCCCCGAGTCCCTTTGCACTTCGACCAACTGCAGGAGAGGGCTCGGCAACAGTTCTCGGCCCGGGCTTTCGCCTATGTGGCCGGAGGCGCCGGTCAAGAAACCACCCAGTTCGCCAACCGCCTGGCCTTTGAGGATTGGTGCATCCAGCCCAAAATGCTGCGCGATGTATCAGTACGCTCCCTGAAGACCACGATTTTTGGCAAGGAGTGGCGCTCTCCCCTGATGCTCTCGCCGGTCGGGGCGCTGGGACTGCTGCGCGAACAAGCCGACGCCCTGGTGGCGCGAGCCGCCGCCCGCTGCCGCACGCCCATGGTATTCTCCAATCAGGCCTCGGTCCAAATGGAGACCTGTGCCGCCCTGATGGGTGATAGTCCGCGCTGGTTCCAGCTGTACTGGAGCAAATCCAATGAACTGGTGGCCAGTCTGGTGTCGCGCGCGGAAGCCTGCGGCTGCGAAGCCATTGTGGTGACGCTCGACACTCCCTTGTTGGGATGGCGCCCTCGCGATCTGCAACTGGGATCGCTGCCCTTTGCCCGGGCCATCGGTTTGGCCCAATACCTCAGTGACCCGGTTTTCCAAAGCTACCTGGACGAGGTCCAGCTCCGTCCCAGCGGACCGATCACTCTGGCTGCCCTTGAGGTCTTTTACCAAGCCTGTCGCAACTACGGCGGCAGCTTGTGGCAGAATCTGCGCACCCGCAGGCCGCTCAAAGCCGTGCAGCAGTTCGTGGACATCTATTCGCGCACCGACCTGCTCTGGAGCGACCTCAAGTTCCTGCGTAAGCACACCCGGCTACCCATTGTGCTCAAAGGCATCCTCTGCGCCGAGGACGCCCGCCTGGCCCTGGACGCGGGAATGGATGGCATCTGGGTCTCCAATCACGGCGGCCGCCAGGTCGATGGAGCGCGAACCTCGCTGAACGCGCTGGTGGAGGTGGTAGCCGAGGTCAGGGGCGCCGTCCCCGTCTTCTTCGACAGCGGCATTCGGGCGGGAGCTGACGTTTTCAAGGCACTGGCCCTGGGAGCTACGGCGGTGGGCCTGGGTCGTCCTTTCGCCCTGGCCCTGGGGCTGGCCGGCGAAGAAGGCGTGGTGGAAGTGATTGAAAACACCCTGACTGAGCTGGATTTAACGATGGCTTTCGCGGGTTGTTGCGACCTGGAAGGGATTCGCGGCCACCGGTTGCTGCGCAACGAATAAGAAACTTCATACTTCGGACATGGCCAGTTCACCATGTGCCCCTGGATGTATCCTATGCTTGCGCCATGAACCAGAGCATTCTACACCACATTCGTCACTTCCAACTGCAGGGCGAGCTCCGCACCGCCCGCCGCCCACTGAACGGCGAGCGCTGCCTGGAAATTGCCCGCCGCCAACAAGACGCCCAACAGGCACAGCGAGAGCCCCAACCTGGTTGGCTCCACCTGCACGGACACGCCTGGGAGCGCTTTCGCACCCACCAGCGCTGCCTGTTGCTGGAGTATGGATACCTTGAGCGAGGGCGCGGCCGCTTGCTGACCGTGCGCGTAGCTCCTGACGGCACAGCCTTACTGCGCGTTCTCAGCGTTGCGCCCGAGGGAAACTTTCAGCAGCGTCTCTTCTGCCCGGCACCGGCCCCACCGGCGCGCGGGCTGGGACTTAATCCATCAAGACGACGCGTACGTTGCTGACGATCTCTTGAAGAGCGTCGGCCACTACTTTGGTCTCGGGGTGGCGCACGATTACGTAGCCTTCGCCTTCGTAGCTGATGGCCTTGGGAGTGCCGAGTGCCGGCCGCTTGTAATCGGTGACCAGGTGGCTCATGTCACGCAGGACTTCGTCCAGTCCATGCACCGCCTTGACCCGGCCTTCTCCCAGGCCACGCAGGAAGGCGCAGCCGGCGGCGTACTTGCGTTCTTTGGGCGGGGTGAATTCATCAAACATCATCAAACGACCCCAGGCGCTGAAAAAATCGATGTCATGAGCACGGTTGATGAGCGGCATGATCTGGACCCCCGGGGGACGAGCGGCTACTTCGTTGATGGCGATCGTGCCATCCGTGCGTCGGAACCACTCCATGTGAGACAAACCGGTCTGAATTCCCAAGGCCTTCAGCGCCTGACGCCCACACTTACGAATATCATCGTATTTTTTGCTATCCACCTCGCGGGGCAGAATGACCTGATACTGGATCCAGGGATTGCGCACCACGTCGAGGGGCCCGGGGATGTAGTGGGTCAGGGAATGCCATTGCGGCTTGCCATCAATACTGACGGTTTCAAACGAGTGCTCCTGACCCACCACGAACTCTTCGATCTGCAGGGGACGCTCCGGACTGGGTCCGCTGCCCCGCAGAACGTCGCGCATCGCCGAGGCATCCTCGACCTTGAAAGTCGACTGGGTGGCGGCACCGTCGACCGGCTTGACACAGACCGGATAACCGACCTGTTCCACAAAGGCCCAGGCTTCGTGCTCGTTGCGGGCGGCGGCGCTGCGCGCACAGGCCACTCCGCCTTCGCGGAAGGCTTTTTTCATCTTGTTCTTGTCGCGGAACTTGAGGGCGGTGGCCGAGTCCATTCCCGGAATACCCAGTTGTTCGCGGACCTGGGCAACCTGAACCTGGACATGCTCGTTGGCGGCCAGGATACGCTCAACTTTGCCCAGGCTTTTCTGCAGGCCTTCGACGGCCCAACGCAACTGCTCGGCTTCCAGGCAGTCGGGCACGCGCCAGTGGCCGGCCAGGCGAGAGCGCATCGTCTCGGGCATGAGCTCCTGCGGCTCCTGACTGATGACAGCCAGGCGAGCTCCTTCGATGCGGCTCAGGTGATCGATGAAAATCAGGGCGTTCTCGGTGAAGAACGGGGTAATATAGACAGCAAGCATGGTGGTTTTTCGAAAACGGATGTCAGTTTCTCAGAGATCCAGGGGGGACTACGTCTCCCCCTAGGACCCCCCTTTTATCCAAAACTGCTCCGTTAGCTCCTTCCAACGGTCTTTGATTTGCGGATGACGGGCGAACAGGTCGTTCAAATAAGCAGTGCGATCCACCTGCGTGAGAAACTGTTCGGGCCGTTCCAGACTGTAGTGGCTGCGAAAATCTGCGTGGCCGGGGTAGAGCAGGTCGTAATCGCCCCGCATCAACTGGCCTTTCTCGCCCAAGATCCAGCGATTGCTGCGCCAGTTTGGGAAGTAGCCGTACTTACGGGAGAGCGAACTGGTCACCAGGACGCACACTTCACCCTGGGGCCTCTTGAATGCGTGGACTTCATTGCGGTGAAAATGTCCGCCCAAGACGGTTACTGCACCCGTATGGGCCGTTAGCACCGACCAGAAACGCTGCAGCGGCTCCGGGCGCCAGGCTTGTAAGCCGTTAAAGAGATCCACGGTAGGTGGGATATGCAGCAGCAGCACGCAGCCGCTTTGTGCCTCCCGCAGGCGCTCCGCCAACCAGTCGAGACTGGCCTGAGCCTGTTCGTCAGCTTTTGGATACCGGTTCTTGTAGGAAAAAATCTGGGTGTTGAGACTGATCCAGTCGAGACCTTCGTGCCTCTGCAGGCCGTTACCCACCCCATCCAGGTAGTACTGATGCCCCCAGATCTCGCGGTAGAGCGTTTCGGTTTCGGCCAGATTGGCAGGGTCGGTCTGGTAATTCTCGCGAAAATCCGCGTTGCCCAGGGTGAGCAACAAGGGCCTGGAGGCCAATCGGTCGCGGGCCGTTCCCCAAAATCCGCGGGTGCGCTGGGCAAAATCTCCTCGCCCCTGACCGTTGTCCCCGTGGTCCCCCGTGAACAGCACCAGCGGCGAGTTCTCGGCCAGCCCCCGCTCCAGGGCCTCTCGCCAGGCGTCTGGCGCGTCCTCGTCACTCCCCCAGTGCACATCACTCCACTGAACAAAATGCAGGGTGCGTGTTTTCGCCAAGACAGGGCGCCCAAACAAAGCGGACAGGCCCAGAATGGCGCCTGCACGAAGGAATTCAGACCGTTTCATGGGCCGCCCCTTCGGAACCGGGCCGGATGCCGCCTCTGCGAGGGCAATCATTATCAGTTCTTCACAGAAGCATTCTTTAGATCGCCTGAACTTTATGTTAAAACTAGATTAGACATGAGATAAACCTTGTCTCACACAGAATGGGAGAAACGCCTTGGCCGTTCAATTCAATCCGAATACGCCTTTCATCCCGCAGCAAAACTTCACTTCCGGCGCTGCGCAAGCGAACTTTCAGCAATTCCTTCCGGCCACCAACGGCCCGGCCCAGATCATGCAGGTAATACAGCAACTGATGCAGAGTCTGTCGTCCCTGGCTGGCGGTTGGTCAGGAGCCCTGGGTGGTCAGCCGGACCCCCGGACCGCCGCCTTCAACAACTATGCACAGCAGGCTTTGGCTCAGTTTAACGCCACGGGCTCGTCCATCCATCAGCAGTTTCCGGGCGGCGGCGGCTTCCAGCCGGCTCAGTATCCCCCTGCGCAGTTCCCCTTTGGCGGTGGAGGCCAGCAGCCCGTCTACGGCGGGGGCGGCGGCTTCAACCCCTACGGCGGCGGCGGCGGTTACAATCCTTACGGCGGCGGCGGCGGACCCGTTCCCCAGGGTACCGGCCAGTATGGCGGCACGGCCTACACCGGCCCGGGCAACTTCCTCCCTCAGGGTCAACAGTTCAACCCCACCCAGCCTGGCTTCCCCGGCATCCCCGGGCGCCTGATGGCCTACCCCACCGACCCCAACGATTTCGCCAGCTACCTGCAGGCCCAGAGAGCCGGCGGTGCCCTCAGCGGACAGACCACCATCCGCCAGAGCGACGCCATTCCTGGCACTCGCTTCGGAAGCGTGCAGAACTCTCAGGCTTGGAACGCCTCGGTCGGCCGTAACTACGCTTACCAGTTCGCCGCCTACGCGATGGGTCAAGACCCACTCTCCCCCAACGGGCTGGCCTACGCTGCGCAGAACTTCGACCAGATGTCTCCCGATGCCAAGCTGTTCACCCAGGTCGCCTCGGTTTTTAAGGGCAACATGCTCGGCGGTCCCGGCAACTACGACAATCCCGGCCTCAAACAACTTCTCCTGAGCAAAGGGCTGGGCAACTTCGCGAACAACCCCGGCGTCGGTCAAACCGACGTGCAGACCATCGGTGCCATCACCCAGGCGCTCAACAGCGGTCAACTTTCGCTCCAGGAAGTGATCAACAGCGGCACCATCGACAATATGGATCGCTACCATCAGGTCATCGGCTACGTGCAAGGCGGTGGCTTCAACCAGGACCTCAACTTCTTCGACACCAACGCTCGCTAAGGCCAGCGCCACTTTGAAAGGCCCTCGGTTCGCCGGGGGCTTTTTGCTGTACCCCGTAAGCGCACCCCATCCGCCGGAACCGGTAAGCGCAATGCCGGGACCCGTAAGCGCACCCCATCCGCCGGAACCGGTAAGCGCAATGCCGGGACCCGTAGGCGCAGCCCATCCGCCGGAACCGCTAGGCGCAATGCCGATACGACTCGGGGCCCGCATATAAAACCAACCGGAGCTAATCTCTGTTTCCGCACCCCCGGTTGCAGCCGCTAAACCTTATGCAGACTGCCTGACTTCCACTAAGGAATCGTGCAGGCAACGGCTCGCAGGCATCTCCACAATTCCCGTTCCTGACCAGACTCGCGCCCAAGAGAATGTCGCACGCCCACGCGCGACTCGAGACCAAGGTCTCGGCAGACTTGCGCAGGTGGGCCGCCGCCCGGAGCAAAGCCATGTTGATGAAAACCGCATCTCAGTGGGTCGCGCTCGCGCTGCTGGCCCTTCCTCTCGGCGCTCTGGCCGCCTCCGCCAGCCTCTACGACTTTACCGTTAACTCCCTGGACGGCAAGCCCGTCCCACTCAAAACCTATCAAGGCAAAGTGGCACTGGTGGTCAACACCGCCAGTGAATGCGGCTTTACCCCGCAATATGAGGGACTGGAGAAGCTCTACGAAAAATACCAGAAGCAAGGCCTGGTCGTCATGGGCTTCCCCAGCAACGACTTTGGGGGCCAGGAACCAGGCAGTTCGGCCGAGATCAAGCAGTTTTGCTCCAGTAAATTTCACGTCACCTTCCCGATGTTCGAAAAGGTGACGGTCAGGGTTGGAGCCGGCCAGGCTCCGGTCTACAAGTTCCTCAGCTCCAAGGGTGACGTCCCCAGCTGGAACTTTGGCAAGTACCTCGTCAACAAACAGGGCAAGCTGGTCGCCTTCTTCGGCAGTACAACCAAGCCCGACGATCCGAAACTAACGGCCGCCATCGAGGCCGCTCTCAAATAAGGTCTTTCGAGAGGCGGGGGGTTAGGCCACGAGGTCGAGGGGTTCGTAATCGGCGGGGAAAGCCTGGGGCTCAAGCTTCTGCTGGGTCTTCTCGATACGGGCCATCTGAGCCATAAACTCGCGCTTTTTGCGCTTGGGGGCGCGAACCGGAACGACTTCTTCGGTGCCCATCGCGCCATCCTTAAGACCCTTAAGGGCGGTCAGGATCTGGCGGGTGGCGGGGCGGTTGTAAATTTCGCCGGCCTTGTCGCCGGTGTGCTGGTGATACAGCATCTCGGTCATGTTGATGAGGCTGTCCAGCATCGCCTGCTGCTGGCCGAAGGGGGAGATCATTCCCTGGTCGGCGGGGCGGTTCTGCTCGAACTTGATGCTGGCCTGCTGCAGGAGGCTCTGCTGATTGAGGACGGCCTGGGCGGTTTTGTAGCCGCGGTCCGGGGTCCAGTTAGCGGCGCGGCGGAGAAGAGCCTTCGACTTCTTCTCGGTCTTGCCGGTTTTGGCTACCTCAGAAGTCTTGTTGCGTCCCTCGACCTCGCGGCCCTCTTCGGTGCGGCGGGTTTCGACTTCGGCCTGGCGGCGGCGCTTGGTCTCGCGGCGGCTACGAGTCTTTTCGGGGGGGGCAAAGGCGGTGACGTTGTTGCCGAAAGCGTGAGCGTCGTCTTCGCTGTAGGTGAAGGAACGAGCATCCTCGGCCTCGCGGCTGGTCTTGGCGGAAGTCTGCTTGGGGGCAATCGACTGGGCGGCCGTCTGGACGGCGCCGGTTCGGCTGGCTACTTCGGCTGCATAGTTGCTCATCGGTCGATTGCTCCTCTCTGAATGACTTCCGGCGCCCGTTTGTCTCGTGTCCCGGGCCCACTAAAATTATCCTTAAATTGGCCCGGCTTGTGGGGACGAATTTGTAACAGGACTGTTGCACATGTTACAAATTTGCTCAACTTTGTGTACACTCAGTTAACGATGGCCCGCCATGATTCATTATGAGGATCTAGTCTTTCCGCAGGTGGCAGAACTCTCGCGCGACCTTCCCGTGATCCTCCCTCTGGGGGGCTGCCGCAAAGGCCATCTTGAGATCGTCGGAAAGCAGGATGTCATCCTGTTGCCCTCCATCCCCTATGGATTTGAACCCCCGCTAGAACTCCATCTGGAGCCGATGATCGCCTCCCTGGTCGGTTTTCTGCAGGAGGACGGCTTTCACCAAATTCACCTGCTGGGTCCAAGAGGTTATTGCGAGCTGCCGGTCATCCCCTACCAGCCACCGCCGTTGCACATCAACGAGGGTGTGGCCATCGTGCCCATCGGCCACACCGAGCAACACGGCTTTCATCTACCGCTGTCCACCGATACCGTCATTGCCGACGGACTGGCCCGCCAGCTTCAACTGGAGTCCCGACCGACCCGCTTACTGGTCTGGCCCTACGGAGTGAGCACTCATCGTCGCCAATACCCGGGTACGCTTTCGCTGGATCCTCGAGTTTTTGAAAACCTCTTCACCGAAGTGGCCCACCGGCTGGCTTCCAAGCACTCGGTCATCTATTTTCTGAACGGGCACGGCGGCAATCACAGTTTCCTGGTAAACGTTTGCAAATTCGCTGGGGAACAGTTGCGCGATAGCCTTACAGCCACCACCTTCTTGCATACCGCCTCCGGTCAGGCTGAAGCAACTTTGCGCCAACACCGGCAAAGCCGGGTGATGGGCCACGCCTGCGAACTGGAGACCAGCTTCCTGCTGCATCTCAAGCCGGAATGCGTGCGCATGGAATGGGTCGTTGACGAACCCGATTTTTTGGAGACGGCGAATTACAAAATGGACTGGACCGGGGAAGGTGCGCTGATCCTCAACCCGCCCTGGTCGGATGACACGCGGACCGGAAGCTACGGGCAACCCAGCCTGGGTACGGCCGCCAAAGGCAAACTGTGGATGGATGCCGCCGTGAGCGAGATTCAACTGCAAATTGCTGAACTGCAGCAGCAGTTCGCGCTACGCCAGCAGCGGCGCCAGGAGGGCTGGGTGGAGGGCGCCTGGCGCAACGCCTGGTTAACCAGACGAGGCCTCTGTTAGCGCGAAGTGGCCACCAGCAGAATTCCGCAAAAAATCACTATGGCCGAGAGGAATCGGGTCGGGCCGCCCGGCTCGCCGCCGAAGCGCCAGCCTAAAAAAGCACCCAGCACGACGCTGACCTCCCGTACCGCCCCGGCGTAGCCGACCGGGGCCAAGGTATAAGCCTGCAGCGCCAGAAAGTAAGCCAGCGCACTGCCAGCCCCCACCCAGGCGACGCCGGCCCGCTCGCGCTTCAAGATCGCCACCAGAGAACACCAGCGATTGCGTAACAACAACGGAGGCAGCGCCAGCACCACGCTCAAACACCACTGAGCCACAAAATAGGACAAAGCCGGAGTAGACTTCACAGCGTAGCCATCGATGGCGGTATAGATGGAAATGGTGAAGGCCACGCCCAACGCGGCCAGCAGCGCGGTCCACTGTTTAGCCGAGCCAAGAATCCCGCTCCATCCCATCCCCATCAAACCTGAACTGAGCACGGCCACGCCCAGCAAACCCTGAGACTGCAATTGCTCGTGTAACAACTGCGTAGACCAGATCAGTAAAAACAACGGTGCACTGCCGCGGGCCACCGGGTAGACCAGAGAAAAATCGGCCAGCGAATAGGCCAGACTCAGCAAACCCAGGTAGGCGGCCTGGGCCACCGCACTGGCCAGCACAAAAACCCAGGCACGCCCCTGCGGGAGCGGGACCCAGATTAGCGCTGGCAACACCGCCAGGGCCGAGAAAGCCAGCGCCCACCACAATACCACCAGGCGATCCTGGCAGCCTTTCAAGCGAAAATTCCAGCCCGCATGCAGACAAGCCGCGATCAGCAAAAGAACCAGAGCCACCGGTGTCATCGGGGAGTGTTCCCTTATCCAGGGAACAACGCCTGGCATTCAAGCCAAGTTGGCCGATCCAGGGAACTGGAAGTAATTCGAGTGCATTGGGCGACCTATGAAGAAGACTTTGATTGCATTGTTACTCCCGCTGGTCGCACTGGCCGCTCCTCCGAAAGTGGTGAAAAGCGAGGCGGAATGGAAGAAACAACTGACGCCCCAGCAGTACGAGGTACTCCGCAAAGCCGCCACGGAAGCCCCCTTTAAAGGCGAATACACCGACAATCATCAAAAGGGCACGTATTCTTGCGCTGCTTGCGGCTACGAACTCTTCAAGTCGGATACCAAATTTGACTCCGGCTGCGGATGGCCCTCGTTCTTCGCGGTAGCCGCCAAGGACCGGGTGGTCTTGCTCAAGGATGAAACTCACGGGATGCAACGGATTGAAGTCCGCTGCGCCAGCTGCAATAGCCATCTCGGTCACGTCTTTGAAGACGGGCCCAAGCCCACCGGGCTGCGTTATTGCATTAACTCGATCAGCCTCAAATTTAAACCCGCGGCCAAATAGCCCGGTCTACTCCTTGCCGGTGAGGCCCTTCCAGAAGGACTTGGCTTCTTTGGCGACACCCAGGCCGAAGTTTTTGCCGGCTTTGCCAATTTCCTGGCCAACCTCTTTACCGGCCTTGCCAATCTCTTTGCCGACTTCTTTGCCCTTTTCGAGGGCAGGTTGAGCGGCTTCTTTGGTGCCTTTGCCGATCTCGTGGAGACCTTTGCCGATCTGATAGGAAGCACTCGGTTTGGCGGTGTCCTTTTGAGCCTGCTTGGTCTGGGTTTGCACGATTGGGGTCTTCTCGGCCGCCTGGGCGGTCGCCACGGAGGCACAACCCGTTGCGCCCAGGGTAAGAGCCAATCCCAGGGCCAACGTCATCGCACCTGTAAAGTTGCGAAACGCCGACGGCTGGTTGTTCACGGCCGCCGTCACGTTCGGCTTGACCGGAGCCCAGTCATTTCCGCTGGACACGAACGACTCTTTCGGCAAATCCGAGGACTCTCTGCGAACGCCCTGGTTCTTGCCAGGTTGCCAGTTTACCGAACCGCCGTCGTGTACCTTCATCGCTCCGACCTCCATACCCAATGCTTCTCTTTGTCTCCGTGCCTTCTGCAAAAACCCCCGAATCTCCCGCGGGCCGAGGTGTTACGATTGCAAAACGGTTGCGCAGCCAGGTTGCAACAGGGCCTACGTATTGTCTGTTCATCGACAACGCAAAGGACACACGAAAATGAGCCAGATTAAATTTCCAGTCAACCCCTTCCAAGTCAGCGAACTGATCCTCGACCAGAGCGTCAAGGCAATGCACAACTGGGTTAAAGTCGCCGAGCAAGGCGAGAAGACGACCGCTCAGGTCATCGAATTCAACAAAAAGAACCGCGATGAGAGCGTGAAGCTCATCGAGCAGGTCGGCGAGCAGATGAAACAGTCCACCCGCCTCTTCGCCGACATGTTCGACAAGATGCTTTCTTTCCAAGTGCAGAGCTACCAGCAGGCCAGCAAGGCCTCGGTCGAGCAATTCAACAAGCAAGTCGCTCAGTTCAGCAAGCAGTAATTTTCTTCCCATCGCATGACCCAACCCGGGACGTAAGTCCCAACCGTCACGTAGCAGACCCTCGCAAGAGGGTCTTTTTTTTGTTGCGGGAGGAGCCGGAGTCCAGCGGAGGACTCTAGACTACGCTGAGAGGGGCGCCTTTCCAGCCCGGGAAGAGGTCGCCACCGCCGGCCAGTTTGAGGTGGCCGGTGGCCACGTTGGAAAAGAGCGAGCGGAAGTCGGTGCTGACGGGCAGGTCGCGGCCATCTTCGAGGGCCTCCTTAGCGAAGGCGCCCACATTTCCGTAGACCTTGCCGCCTTTGACGTCGTTGCCTAGCACGAACATGCACGAACCGCGCCCGTGATCAGTACCGTTGGAGCCGTTCTGATGAACGGTGCGACCAAACTCGGTCATGGTCATAATGGTGACCCGCTGTTGGTATTCTGGCCCCAGGTCTTTCCAGAAAGCGGCAATCGAGTTCGATAGTTCGCCAAAGAGGCGAGCGAAGTTGCCCTGACCCGTACCCTGGGCCACGTGGGTGTCCCAGCCATTGCTTTCCACGAAAGCCACTTCCAGACCCACCTCGGTCTTGATCAACTGGGCCACCTGACGCAGCCCCCGAGCCAGCACGCCGGCCGGATAGGTGGCTCCATGGCCAGGTCGATAACTGCGGATGTTGTCCGGTGAAAGCACCTTGGTGGCCTCAAAGGCCTCAGTCCCCCGTTTGG
Organism: Vulcanimicrobiota bacterium; assembly: GCA_022842865.1. Classification (GTDB taxonomy): domain Bacteria; phylum Vulcanimicrobiota; class Xenobia; order Xenobiales; family JADMJV01; genus JADMJV01. The sequence goes on from JALHOV010000184.1 coordinate 12,849, forward strand.
AAAGCAACTGCCCGGTCTTACCGCCAGTGGCCTGGGCATAAAGGCTTTCCAAAGAACCTGCTCCGCTGCCCGCGCGCACCTGAAACTCCTCCAGATTGCCCACCGCCAGGGCGGGAATGTTGCCCGACAGCGAACGTGGCATGCTCGAAGTCATGGCCACCGCCTGGTAAGCTGAATGCTCGTGCCCTGTCAGCCCCACGGCCCGGTTCAACCAGCCGCTCTGGGTACTCTTGACGCCGGGGGTGCCGGTCTCCATATAGTCCTGCGCATCGAAATGAGAGCGGTTTTTCTCGGGGGACCCAATACCGTGCACGACCGCCAGGCGACCCTGTTTATACAGCTCAGCCAGCGCGCTGCCGCGCGGATGGATGCCGAAGCGCCCATCCAGTTGAATTAGCCCGTTTTCGCCACCGGGAGGCAGCATCAGTCCAGGCCGCAATTGAGCCAGGTCCTTATCGGCCATCGGTTGCACCGCCATCAGACCGTCCATCGCTCCGCGCTGAAAGATGGTCACCAAAATGGGGCGCTTTGCCTGAATGCCACCGGGGGCGGCGTGGGCAGCTCGCGTCAAAAACCCGGGCACGCCGCCCAGGGTCACACCAAAAACCGACAACCCACTCGTGCGTAAAAAGGCGCGACGACTCCACATACTCTCGTTACCTCCGTTGAAATTCCGGGCAGCTGAGCAACACCCCGGCGACCTTCTGAGACTCGCTGAACTTTTGCGGCAGATTGGCAGCGGGGTCAGGCCTCATGCCCTTACCTTTGGCCTTGGTCTTGGGACCCCCCTGCATCATTTCGCCAGCAGCATCGGATGACATTTCCTCAGTCGGCGGCAGTGCAGGACGAACGGATTCAAAGAACTTGTCGTTGGTCAGCGTCTTGCGGACCGGGCCCAGCGCCAGGTCAAGCGGCCGCCCCGGCATCACGGCGGCGGCAACTTTCTCCAACTTGCCCTGAGGCAGCGGCACGGTAACGCCTTTCACACGTTGACTGGCCAGCGCGAAAGCGAAGTTGACACGGTATAC
>JALHOV010000185.1 GCA_022842865.1 Vulcanimicrobiota bacterium
GAAATGGCAGGGGATGAGTTCGCTGGGAACCGCCGCGCCGGTCAACTGCAGGTGCTTTTCCAGCAGCTCCAAGGAAGCTTTTCCGGCGGCATCTAGATCGGGACCGGCCAGCGTGAGCGAGTAGTCCATCAAGCGATGATGCGAACTCCAGTCACTGGTGGCGTTGCCTTGCGTCAGTTGCAAGATTAACTGCTGAAGTTGATTAAATTCTTGCGGAGTAAGTCCAGCGTCCATAAGTAGTCGCAGCGTATCCAGACCGGTCTGTTCGAAGGATTCCGCCGGGATCTGAGTGGCCAATTGCTGCAGGGCCTGACTGTCCAGCCCGCCTTCCGACCAGGCCACGAAGATCCACGGCAGGACCGCTCGTTGCAGCGGCGTTAGTTTTTCGGCTGCCGAATTCAGCAGTGCCTGGCGTTGGTTTTCTACGGTTAGCGACATCGGCTCTCCCTCTCCTGGCCCCTTAAAGTGCCGTTCGCCAGGATCCGTTTCATTCCCCTGCGCCACCGGGAAGGTCGAGAACGTTGGCCGGAAAAGCCTGGGGGAATGCTTTCCGAGCCGTTTTGCAACTTCGATGGCTGCGCCAGTCCCGTGGAGGTGCAGGCGCGACTGAAAGAGGCGGGCCTGAGCGCCAGCCCTCGTCTGGCCACACGTCTTTTGGCGTTGCAGCAGCGTCTGATCCGGCTTACCTGGTCGGCGCTGGAAGTCTTGCTGGCTGAGGGCCAAACGCAGTTGATGCGGCCGGAATGGTTACAACAGCCTTTTCCTCTGGATGCCCTCGCCCTGGAACTCGAGCCCGCCGGTCTGGTCTTGCGCCAGCGTCGCGGTTCTCTGGAAGTGCTCTCATCCGACGAGGTCTGGCTGGAAACGCAGGAGACTGCGCTGGTGCCGCTGGCCAGTGACTCCGTGGCCCAGGCCATGGTGCGTCCCTCCCGCCCTGGCTCCGTGGACGAATGGCCCGATTCATGGAGAATCGTAGCTGACGCTGAGGATACCTCGCGTATCCTGGAACACCTGCGATCGGCCTTCCGACAAGTGCGCTCCCAACGCTCCTCGCCAGCGCCGCTTTTGTGGCTGGCCCTGAAACGCAAACGCCCTGAGGTTACCCGCGAGGTCGCCCGTCTGACTCACGAGTATCTTGACGCCGATGCCGGCCGCCAGTTGGAGAGCCTCTTTTCGCCGGTCGGCCACGTAGCCGCCAACGCCCTCAGACAGTTGCGCCAGAATTTGTCGAACTGGGATCCCGCCTTTCTGGTCGGACTGCTGCAGATTCTATGGGATCAGAGCGACTTACGACTACCCATCTTGGAGGTGGTGGAAGACTTGACCGGCCGTTGGCAGGAGCAGCCCGACTTGATCCTGGGTTGGTGGGAAGACTGCCTGGCCCAGGCCGCCGATCTGGAGCCGCTGTTAGTGCAGCGTCTGGCCCAGATTACTCTGCACTGGGCCCGTTTGGGTTTGGACGTTGTGCCCAGCCTGCTGCGGCGCTTGCAGAAAGGCCTGGCGCTGGCCGAGCGGATGCTGGCCAGCTGGTTGCTCGGCCAACTGGACTTGCAAGGGGAGGACCGGGCGCTCCTGTTGGAACAGGCCTGGGCTCTGGCGGCTGAACCGGGTCTGGGTGGCCAGTCGCTGGTGCGCGTCGAGCAAATTTTGAGCAGCCTCGGCTACGAGGCGATTGCTCCGCTTTTGGATGAGCAGCGGTTCCTGCGGCTTCAGCCCGATCTACGGTGTTGGCTGGTCGGCGAAGCGTCGAGGTGGCCTGAACTCAAGAGGGTCGCTGAACTGCGCGCGCTTCAAGAGCTGGGCACGGGTTCCCGGCGGATGCTCCGGCAACTTTCGGGGTTGGGCTGGAGGCTAGAATTTGCAGTGGAGGAGGACCTGCGCTGGACTTTGGCCAGCTTTTTGGAACAAGAGATCCCCCACCTGGAAGATCCTGATGATACTTGGGCTATCGCACTGCTGGTGCAACTGGACCCGGAGATCCTCACTCGCCAGTACACCCAAGCTCGCCGTGACGCCGAGTTGCAGTCGCGAGCCTTCCCCGTGCGCCTGGAAACGCTGGCCAAGCACTGCGCCGCCTCGGATCGCCCGCCCAGTCTCGAACGGCTGGAGTTCCTTTTGGCAGCCAGTCACAGCAATTCCGAGCGACCCGAGATGTGGCGCTCCTGGGCGATTCTGCTCAGTTGTCCGAGCTTTCCTGAGCAGATGCGCTCGCTCGTCATCGAGCATCTTGAACAGGGGAAGGAAGCCTTTCCTCAGCTTTGGCCAGAGTGGTGGGAGCAAATTCAACGGAGCCTGAGCATCATTGTGAGTAGCGCGGCTGAACTGGACATCCAAGAAGTGCTGACTGACGACCAGTCCGGCCGGGCTACGGTGCAGGCTGTGCTGGAGACTTTGGGGCGACGCGTGGCGAGCTGGCATCGGGCTCAGGATCTGGTCAAGGCCTTGAGCCGGCGCTTACTCTTTTTGCCGGTGGAGCGTTCTCCTCAACAGCGACTGCGCTGGGCCCTGGCCGGCGATTCGGAAGGCGACGGTGTTTTTTTGGCTCAGTCGTGGGACGCCGAGCAACGCGACCTGGCTCTCGGGCTGCTGGGGCGTCTGGCTCAGCGCCCGGACCTGAGTGATGAGCTGCGTCGGCCTCTGCGGGTGCGCTGCTGGCAGTTTCTGCGCGATTGGCTGGACGGGGTGGCCCGGGGCGGGGATAGTTACCAGCATCGTTCCATGCCTTTGTGGACTACGGCACGACAATTGCTGCCACAGATCAGTGCGGCCGAGAGCGAGTTGGTGGACGATTTGTGTGAGAGCGTCATCGGACTGCAGGGCAGTTGTCCGGAACGGCTGCGGCTCCTCACCCACGGCGACTGTCTGGGTTTTTTGTTGGACTGGGCTCTAGCGACCTCCCAGGATCAGGCCCTCCTGCGTCAGCGCCAGCTTTTGGCGCTGCTTCAGCAATTGCTGGCCACCAGTGATCGCGACTATCGTCCCGTGGTGGTTGGCTACCTGGTAGCGCTGCCGACGGAGCATCTGCACCCTGGTATGCAGGCGGAGTGGCTACGACTTCGCCAGCGCTGGGAGGGCTGGCTCTACGGAGAATGACGGAAAGTTCAAAATTCGATGCAGATTCCTTTCAGCATCCGTGGGTATGGTGAAAGCGTAATCCGACCTGGAGGTTCTACTCGTGTTCAAGAATTTAGTGCTCGCCGTCGCGCTCACCAGCGCCGCTTACGCCCAGACCGGCGTAACTTTCTCGGTCGGCTCCGGCAACGGCTGGAATAACAACGGTGTGCAGTGGGGGGTCAACGTCCAGAGCGGCTACCCCGGCTACAACAACTACCCGGTTTACAACAGCTATCCGGTCTACACCAGCCCGGGCTACAGCGTGCCGGTCTACAACGTCCCCGTCGCCTATCCGAACTACAATAACTACAACAATTACAACTGTCGGCCCGCCTACCCGGTCTACAATGCTTATCCGGGTTGCGCCCCCCAGCGCCGTCAACGCAACTACTGCCGATGATCCGCCGCATTTTCTGGGGGATTTGCCTGGCGGCTCTGAGCAGCCAGGTTTTAGCCGATGACGCCACGCCCTGGAAGGGGCGCTATAAGCTAAGTATCAGCAACGACGCCGCCTGGCATAATGACGCTGTCGAGATTGAAACGGCCACATTAGAAGAGATGGAAGGCACCATCGAGGTCGACCTGGGTTTGGGGCCGGAGGGGCGCGAGCCCAATGCCGACGAGACCCTGCACAAAATCAAATTTAAAGGCCGTCGCGCCTCGGACACCGATCCTTACGTGGCCGAAGTTCTGGTTGGTAGCGTCCAGCCGCGTGTCTATCGCTTTGAGTTGTTCCCTATCGAGTTGGGAAAAAGTCTGGCCGGTACGGTGACTATGGGCAGCAAGCGAGCCGGAGCTTTGATCCGCAGGGATTAAAAGGGTGGTTTGAAGAAAAGCCACGGGTGGCACGCGAAAGCATTCAAAGTCTAATTCAGGCGGTCGGCCGGCACTCCGGTCAGGCCGCCCGTGAACTTCTCTACCAGGCTCGGGCGGAAGACCCGAGCCATTTCGTTTTACAACTGGTCGCCGCCGGAGTGGCCTGCCGGGCCAGTCGGATTCAGGTGCGCAACGATGAACTGGACCTGGTGGTCGAGTTTAATGGCAACGTACCTGCTCCTCAGGCGCTGGCCGATCTCTATGCTTCGTTCGAGAAAACCAGCAGCGATGAGCGAACCCGCTACCTCTCGCTGGGTCTGAATAGCGCCTTCGCGACCGGGATTGGGGAGCTCCAGGTCGATACCTGGGATGGCCGGACCGGCATTCGCTTGATCCTGACGCCCAGCAGCCAGAGCCACCAGTTGCTGAAAATGGACCCCTTCGGAGGGCAAAGCTGGGGGTTACGTGTGCGCTGCCTGCAACGCAGCAAGTTCGCGGCGCTGGCGCGCGCCGTCAAGAGCAAGGACGGAGGACCGGCCGAGTGTCAGGCCGTCCGCGAGCGCTGTAACTGGGCCGGACCCGAAATTATCGTGGATCGGGTGGCCGTCAACGAAGAAGTGACGGCCGGCAGGGTGTTGGCCTGGACCTGGATGGAGTCGCAGCAACCCCTGCAACATCTGTCTTTTTCTATCGCCCGGCCGCGATTGGGTCTGGAAATTTCCGACCCTCCGCCGGTCCCTTTTTATGCTCTGATGTGTCTGGGTTCTCAGGGATTCGAATGGACCGGATTGCGCGCCATCGTCAACGGTGTGACGCTGCCGCCGCTAGGGGTTCTGAATTTCCGTGATATCAGCGTGGTTCTCTCCGCCCCCGAACTGGAGCCTGACGTCAACTTCACCTCCTTGCGCTCGACCCCGTTCTTGGAGAAGGTGGTTGATGTGCTCAATACGTTGAGTGCCCGCCTGGCTCAGGAGTTGATGCGACGCCGGGAACAGATCGGCTTTGACCAGGCGGAGTTGGGCGCGCGCGTTTTCGAAGATCTCAGTCGCTATTACCAGCGCCAGGGGCATCAGAATGATAGCCTGGAGGCCCTGGGCGCTTGTTTGGAACTGCGGGAGCAGGCGCTGGGGGCAACCCATCCCGACCTGGTAGACGGTTGGACTCAGTTGCTCGAACTCAATCGCAAGGTGGGCAATGTGGATGCGGTTCGCCCCATTCAGCAGCGATTGGTTCCGCTGCTGCGTGCGGCAGGGGAAAATCATTTACGCAAGCATCGCGTAGCCGACGCCACCAACCTGCTCAAACGGGCGCTGGAGCTGGAAGAGCAGCTCCCGGACCCGCCAGCCGACCTGGCCAAGCGTTACCACGACCTGGCCGTGCTGGTCAAGGAGCATCGTCTCCACGGTGCCGAGGAGCTTTTCCAGAAGGCTTTGGGACTGCAGTATAGCTCGGCTGAGGCTTCTCCCGAGACGATTCTCAAGAGCTACTACGAACTGGCCGACCGTCACCGCGCCAATCGCAAGTTGGCTGAGGCCGAGCTGCAGGCTCGCAAGGCGTTGGAACTGGCCGAGAAAGTGCACGGGACCGAAAGCAAGGAACTGGTTCCCTACCTGAAGCTACTGGCCGAGATTCTCAAATCGGCGAACCGATACGGGGACGCGACCGATTATGAAAGTCGGGCTATGACTCTGCGCTTTAAGCGCTAAGGGATTTTGATTGCCGGGTAATGAAGGGATGACCATGCGAAAAACCTCCCTTCTGGCCGGCCTCCTGCTGGCGGCCATTTCCTCCGCCCCCCTGGTTTCTGCCAAAGAAAGACGAGAAGTCCCCAAAGGTCTGACCTGGGATCTCGAGCAGATCTATGCCAGTCCCGAGGCCTGGCATGGTGCCCGCCAGAAAGTTGCTGGCCTTCTCCCCGAGTTATCCGCATTTCAGTCCCACCTGGGCGAGCCCGGGGTCCTCTGGACCGCCTTTAGCAAACTTCTGGAGGTTCGCAAAGAACTGGAGCGCGTGAACGCTTACGCCTATTTTCTGGCCGATCAGGATACGCGAGACTCGAAACACGCCGAGATGCGTTCGCAGGCTCAGCAGCTGATGACCGACTTTGAGGCGGCCACCGCTTATTTCCGACCCGAACTGCTGGCTTTGGGCCAACCCAAGGTCAAGGCTTTGGTCGCGGCCGAGCCCAAGTTATCTGTCTATCAGGCGGTCTTTGATGACATCTTGCGCAACGCTCCTCATACTCTGAGCAGCGGGGAGGAAAAACTGGTCGCTCAGGCGGGTGACATTCAGGACTCCGGTCAGGCGGTGCACAGCGTCTTCACTGATGCCGATCTGCCTTATCCGGAAATTCTCTTGAATGGCGGCCAAAAGGTGCGACTGGATGCGGCCGGCTACACAAAATATCGGGCCGACGGCGACCGGGCTAACCGGCTCAAGGTGTTCAAGGCTTTCTGGACGCGCTACAACGAGTTCCGGCGCACCCTGGCGGCCACTCTTTATGCTCAGGTGAAAGGCCATCTCTACGACAAGAGCGTGCACAAGTATGAGAGTTGCCTGGAGGCCGCACTTTTTCCCAACAACGTGCCCCCCCAGGTTTATCATCAGTTACTCAAAGACGTCCACGCCAATTTGCCTACGCTGCATCGCTACCTCAAATTGCGACGCCGCCTCATGGGGCTCAAGCAGCTCGGCTACGAGGATCTCTACGCGCCTATTATTCAGGGGGTCGACCTGAAATACAACCCGGAACAGGCCATGAAGCTCACCTTGGAGGCGGCCGCGCCGCTGGGCGAGCAATACTGCAAAACGCTCTCGGCTGCTTATCAGAATCGCTGGGTGGACTTTCTGCCCTCCACCGGCAAACGCTCGGGCGCTTACAGTTCCGGCGACGTCTATGATTTGCATCCTTATCAGTTGTTGAACTTCAACGGCAATTATGAGGACGTCTCGACGTTAAGTCACGAGTCAGGGCATTCGCTGCACAGCTACCTGTCCAATAAGAACCAGCCCTATGGCCTCAACAGTTATCCCATTTTCGTAGCCGAAGTGGCCTCCACTCTCAACGAGAACCTCCTCTTTCACTACATGCTGGAGCACACCCAGGACAAGAAGGTCAAACTGAGCCTGCTAGGCAGCTACCTGGAAAACATGCGGTCCACACTCTTCCGGCAGACGCTGCTGGCCGAATTCGAGTTGAAAGTTCATGAGATGGCAGAGCTTGGGCAACCGCTCACGGGCGACAACCTGAATGCCCTTTATCTCAAGCTGCTGCGAGAATACTACGGCCACGACCAGGGGATTTGCCGGGTCGACGACCTCTACGCCATCGAGTGGGGCTACATCCCTCACTTTTTCTACAACTTCTATGTTTTTCAATATGCCACCAGTCAAGTGGCCTCGACCTCGATCGCCAAAGCCATTCTGGCCGGCCAACCGGGCGCGCGCGACGCTTATTTGAAGATGCTCTCCTCGGGTAGCTCCGAGTATCCGCTGGTTTTACTGCAAAAGGCGGGAGTGGATATGACAACCAGTCAGCCTTTCTCTGCCGCCATGACCGAGATGAATCACATCATGGACGAGATCGAGAAAATCTCCCCGCCCTAGAGTTGATCGAGCATGGCCTCTAAGTAGGCCAGTTCGTGTTCGTCTTTGACGTCGTGGAGCGCGCGGTTGATGGCCGTGTAGACGGCCGAGGCCAACACCGGAATCTTGCGTTCCCAGTCTTTCTGCTCGCGAAAGAGACGGATGAAGATGGCGTCGGCGGGGTTGAGCCGGGTGGTGGCTTCGTCGGCTTCATGCTTGATAAAGTACTTGCGGGGTCCGCCGAACCAGCGAGTGGGTTCACCGAAGTGCAAGCCCTCCACCCACTCCGGCTGGAGCGGGGCCTGCGAGCGTTGACAGGTTCGCACCAGAAACTGCTTCAACTCTCCGAGCAGTTGCTCTTCCCTCTTTTCTTCCATTTCCAAGACCGCTGGCTGCAAGGCTTTTCCCAATAACCTTTCCAGGTCGGCCACCTCGAATGGCGAGTTCAAGCGCAAGGTGTTGTAGGGATCGCTGACTCGGCCCGCTCCCAGCGGAGCCCAGAATACCGGGCCGCCTTGCTGGCGCAGGCTGCGAAAGTCGACCCGAAGGCCAGCCAAATTGCTCAGCAGCGGCACCTGCAAGAACCAGCTTTCGGGACATGCTGACGCCCATGGGTCCCAAAGCAGAAATTGGGAAAGCCGTCGCGACCAGGCGGAATTCATCTCGAGTTGTTCGGCGAAGGCGAATTGCTGGGCGGCTATTTTGAAAAGGCGGCGCAGCGCCCACACCAGGTCCGTCTGTAATTCGCTTGCAAGGGGGAAGGAAAGCTTTGGTTCCGGCCAGCTTTCTCCGGCATTGGTCAGCTCGGAATCCGAGCGCAGCAAGGGGAAAACGAACTGGGAAGGCGCTTGCCATCCGGCCGGCACCTCCAACCAGCCACCCACCCCGGCCAAACCCAACGGATAAAGCACCGGCTCCTGATCGGGCCACTTGACCAGCAACTGATCCGTCAGCAGTGGTGGCTTCAGGGGGCCGTCATGGATAAAGACGAGACCATGCAAGCCTTCTTGTTGAAAACGGACCTGCCAGCGGCGTTTTTACGCCTTGCTGGCTTCGTGGCAAACCCGGGTGAACTCGGATTGGGACGGACTTGGCTCCTGGGCGAGGATTTGAGGTGTTTGCACCCGGATCCCCAGTTGGCGGAGGACCACTTCCTGATCGATGGGCTTCTCGTCCAGCGCACTCAGCCCGTTCTGTTCGGCCAGTTCCATTTCGCGGCGGATGGCCGCCAGTTCGGCGTCTTCGTCGAAGGTTTCGACTTTCTTGACGCCGGCCCGGGCGGCTCCACTCAAGCCCAGCTGCTGGCCCCGCTCCAGCAGCAGAGGCTGCGAAAGGTCAGCCAATACGAACTTTTCGTGGCCCAGCACTTCGCTCAGGGCTTCCAGCAGGCTGGGAGTGACCGCCAGGGCGTGATCTTCATGGCTCAGGGCGGAACCATAGCTGACCACGATAATGGGATAGACCTCGAGCCAGGCGCGCAGGTCCTGAAGCTTCACCTCAGCCGATTGCACCGACCGGAACAGCGAGACGGCCTGCCATTCTTTTTCTTGCAGGGCCGCTGTCAGGCTGCCGTATCGGTATTCCAGGTAGTGCAGAAAAGAACGTTGCAGCGACAGGAGGGATGCCGTTTCGCCGGCACGCTTGCCGAGGCGCTGGGCCAGCTCGCGGTAGCACGGTTCGATATAGTCTTTCAGCAAGCGGTTCAGCGCCTCGGGTTTGAGCGTGAAGCGCCGATCGGAAACAATCGCAAAGCTCAGCGGGCTTTTTCCCAAGCGCACGCGTTCGCGTAGTTTTTCCGAGCCTTCCCGGATATACAGGTCAACCTGGCCCTCCGGTTGGCTGTCCGGAATGCGAAATTCCAACTTGCCTCGCTCGGACGTCACCTGGCGCACGGCGATGGCCGGCGGGATGCGCTGGCTGCCTTCTTGTTTCAATCGCTGCAAACGGTTTTCCAAGGCGGAGGCCCCGGGGCGATCGATCTTCTGTAGCTCGGGAAAGAGGGCCCGCAGGGAGTTGGCTCCGCTGTCGCTGAGTCGAATGCAGCTGCCGGAATCGCAGGCGAACAGGCCGTGGTGGTCGTCGGTGTAAAAGGCGGCTCCGTATTGCTGGATGGTGGCCCAGATCTGGCGGGCGCTGCAGCGCTTGCCGTCGCTGCTCTGAAACATCATGGCATTGCACAGTTTGGCTTCCAGCGGACTGAGATGATGCTCCGCCAGAGCCAGTAGTTCCCTACTGAGGTTTTGCACCACAAGTTCTTGGAAGTAGAAAAATACCTGCTGCGCCTGGTAGCCGGGCAGGCGTTTGCCGGCCAGCTCCAGCGCAAACTCAAGCTGGATTTTTTGAAGTTGGGCCAGCATGGCCGAATAGTTCGCGTCTTCGACCACGTCGCTTTGGGAGGCGTTTTTGCGCAGCCGGTCGTGTTCCATTTCCACGATCAGGGAGGGCAGAATGCGCGCTTCCGGTCTTTTGCTGAAGACCACCCCATAGCGGGTCAAAGTGAGATGGGTGGCTGAAATTTGACCGTAGGCGATCCCAAAAGCGCCTCGGAAGCCATCGCCTCTAAAGGCATAGTTGGGCCAGGGGCAACCGGTGTTTCGGGCGGCCGCGCGGGAAGCTATGATGGCATCGTTGACGTAAATATCCGCCCGGCAGCTCTGACAGGTCTGGCGTAGGGTTTGCTTTTCCTGCGTGTCGCTGCGCCGGTGTTGAATAAAGATCTCATTGCGGCCGTGCTCGGCCTCGACCACCCGGCCTCGGCCCGGCGTGCGCTCCCAGCGCACACCCTGGCTGCTGATGGAAACCCCTCGAGGGTTGAGCGCCTGAACCGAGAGCAGTCCGAGCGCCAATTCGCGGATGCGGTCGCGCTGGCGATTTTTGCCGGATTCGAAAACCGCGTCGGAGATGCGCTCGAGTTCTTCCCGGCTATAGCCGGGGCCGTCAAAGTCGATCTTCAGGCTCAGCCCGTCGATCAGCACCTGGATGCGCAGGGCCTGATTGGCCAGTAAAGCCTGGATCAACTGGGTAATGTAGTAACGAGGGTCGGGTAGTTGGAATTTCTTGAGCTTTTCCTGGGCCTTCTCGACCGCCAGGGTAAAGTGGCCCTGGCGCACCAGCACGGCGCCTTCTTCAATCATCTCGATGAGATCAGAATTCACGGCTTAACTCCAACACCGCTTGAGCATTTTGGCTTCTAAGTCCTGGGGTAATCCATCCTGGAGCAAGGCGGCCTTGCTTAGAGCGTAGGCACAGATTTCCGGGAAGTCGCGGTACTTGTCCAGCGCTTGCAGCACCAGGGTGTGTCGGTGATTGAGCAGCAGCCGACCGGGATAGATGGTCAGATTGCGCCAGATCCCTCGCTGGAACAAGCGAGTGGCCTGGCCCGCCTTACTTTCGGCCAGACAGGCCAGCCCTTGCACGCACGATCCGCTGTAATCGAAATCGGCCAGATGCACGCCTCCCAGACGGGTTTCGCCCAGTCGCAAATATTCGCGCATGCTCTCCTCCACGCGGTTCCATTCCCCGGGCAATTGAGACTTGTCCAGCGACTGCGGACAGGCCACCACCTGATTGGCTTGATAAAAGGATCGCGAGCAAAAAAGTTCGACCACTTCGGTGGCCGCTTGCCCCCAGAGCACGGGGATGTCTTCGCGGGCCAGCGCTTCGGTGACGGGCCCGCTTACCAGGTCATAGTAGATGGCCCCCTCTAGAAAGCCCTTGGACTTGAGCAGGCTCAGGGGAATCAGGCCGTGGTGATGGGTTGGCAAGAGCGGGCGGTTGGCCAGGCGCTTAAGCAACTTGGGCCGCGCTTGCAGCCAGGCCTTAGCGGCTTGCATCAGTTCTTCCAGCTCTTCCAGGCCGTCTGGAAGCCGGCGCTGCAGAGACTTGAGTTTGGCCGCGAAGGCCTCCACCAGTTGATTCTCGGCAGCCCCGTTGAGGATGGCCATGGCTTTATGGTAGTTGACGTCTATAATCACGTTGTCGCGCGTCAAGGTGTGTTCCAGGTAGTTGGATTTGATGCGAAAGGTCAATCCGGGCAACAGGGCGTCCTGCCCTTGCTTCAAGGTTAACCCGTGATTGTACATGCCAAAGTCCGGCAAAGGGTCGGCGCTCATTCCGACCACGGCACGTGTGCCCGGTCCATTTACTTCGACCGAGCAAGGGGATTCCACCGCCAGTTCCTTGTTGAGCAGGCGCCCGTTGAAGCTGACCTGGGTCTCCGAGTAGCCACACCAGTAGGAGATCGTGTCCTCCGACCGGCGCAGAAACTCGGGCCAGGCCACGGCCGGCAGGCGTTTGAACAGGCGAATAGAGGTTCCCTCCACCGGATGTTGGAGTCGGTAGAGCAAATACTGGGTCGTGCCTGGAAAAACCACCCGCCAGAAGGCGCCGTCGCGGCCGGTATCGAGCACCACGCAGTCTGGCTGAATCGCGAAGATCGACACAAAGCCGATGCCAAACTTGCCAATTTTGGTCATGTCGTGCTCTTTGGTAGAGGAAAACAGGCGGGTCAACTGCTCGTCGATGACTTTCTCGGTCATCCCCTCGCCACTGTCCGCCACCGTCACGATGACTCGCTCAGCCTGCTCGTCATACTCACAGAAGACGTCCACCTGGTTCGAGCCTGCATCCATCGCGTTCTGGATCAGTTCGCGGTAGAAAGTGAAGGGGTCACTGAACTGATCGACCAGATTTTCAAACACTTCCTCGATCACCCTGGCCGATTCGCCGACTGGGCAAGCGCATCCCCTCTGGGCTATACTTGCAGGCCTATGCGGAAACTTGTATGTGCCGGAATGCTCCTCGCTTGTCTGAGTCTGGGGGCTCAGGCTGATCCCCCCAGTGCACCGCTTGTTGGCGTCATGTTCGTCGACTCACAGGGTCACTGGGATCCCTTGAACCAGGCAGAGGCCACCGTCAGCGGCGGAGTGGGCGACCCCAAGCTGTTGCTGCGGCCCGAGGTCATCAAGCGCCTCAGCTATGAACAGCGCCAGGACCTCTTGCACGAGCCGGAGCGTCTGCTGGCCTGTTCTCGCGTGGGCGAGATTTTTTCCACTCCTCGTTTGCTGCTCTTGTATCCGGAGCGTGAGGGTCGCGTCTTCGGCGTGTATTTTGACCTGAAAAGCAAGGTTCGTGAGTCTTTGCTGGCGGATGCCGATTTGAGCGCTCAGGAGGGGCGTGAGCAACTGCTCAAGCTGGCTCAAAAGGAGTATGGACCTCATTCGGTGCCGGTTCTGGCCAACCCTCAGAGCCGCCGCTATCATTTGCGCCACGCCAGCCACGTGGATACTTCGGGCGGCGTGGTCGAAATGCCCAGCTCTTATCAGGCAGAAGCCCAGGGTTATGATGCTTGCGATATTTGCTTTGACGCGGTCAACCGCCCGATCGACCAGGACGAGCTGGAGCGCTCGCTGGGCCAACAGTTGGCCCGGCAGGTGGAGTCTGAGTTTAGTCTGAGCCAGGATCCGTTGTTGATCGAGCGGGTGCAGCGGGTGGGGCGGCGCTTGCTCACCGGCAATCAGCTGGCCAATAACTATCGCTTCATTGTGCTTGAGTCCGACAAGATCAATGCCTTCGCCGTACCCACGGGACCGCTTTACGTGACCACCGGCCTGCTCAACGTGGTGGAATCAGAAGACGAGTTATCTGGCGTGATGGGTCATGAACTGGCTCACTCCGAGCTGCACCACGGTCGTCGCCAGTATGAGCAAGCTCAGCAGTGGTCCTGGTTGAGCCTGTTGGCGGGGATTGCCACCCGCAATGCCTGGCTTTACAACGCCACCCAGATGTTTGGCTCGATGCTGACGCGCGGATATTCGCGGGACTTTGAGCTGGAAGCCGACCGCCAGGGCGTCTGGTATTCCTATGGAGCGGGCTATCGGGCCGATCACTTTAAGCTGACTTTACAGAAGTTTCTTGACCTGGAGAAGAAGCGAGGGTCGGGAGGCTTTACCTGGCTGCACACTCACCCTGGAAGTGAGCAACGTCTTCAGGAAATCAACGATATTTTGGGTCGGGTCGAGCCGCTGCGTTTGCTGTTGGAAGAGATCGAGCCGGTGGACGTCGGGCTGGCCGGCCATCTGCAGCGCAAGGGCTCCCAGTTTTTGGAAGATCCTCAAGAAGCGGTGCGCTTTTACGTGGCTTATCGCCAGTTGAACCTTCCTTCAGCGGTGAGTCCAGCCCAGTAACTCCTGCACCCCGCGACCCCAGGCCGGGGAAACCAGGAAGTCATCGCTGCCCTGCGAGGTGAGCCCGACCGACACGTAGCCTCGTCCGCGTCGTTGCAGCCAGGGCCCCCCGCTGCAACCTTCGCTCAT
>JALHOV010000186.1:0-9674 GCA_022842865.1 Vulcanimicrobiota bacterium
GCTGCCCGGTCACCTCCAATTGGGCCACTTTCCGCGCCAATCTGCCCGACGAACTTGTAGCGCTGGGGCGTAATCAGATCACCATGAGCTTGGACTTAGGGTCCGCGCTCCAGTTTCGGAAACTGCGAATCTATGCCAACCAGGAGCCCCAGACCGCTCCACAGCCCGGGAAGGAGGAAATCACTCTACCCTGGGACGCCAATCTGGCTGTGGCCCTGGCACCCGGCCGAAGCACTCGCCTGCGCAGCCAGAGCCTGATAGCCGAGCTGCGCCCGGGAGCGGCCGTAATGGCCAACGCGACGCTGAGAGTCAGTCTGCAAGGTCCAGGTCAGCACTGGCAGCGAGACCTGCCTGTCACCTCAGGTCCACTGGACCTCGCCTTGCCCACCTCGGAAGGCTCCTGGAGCAAGCTGCAGCTTCGGGCCGTCAGCCAGGGCGACCCGCTGCCCGGCCAGTTAGGGTTAAAACTGCACCATCCGCAACTCGAAGTCCGGGCCAGCGAGCGCGTGGCGCCTCCCTCGCTGGCAGGCGCGCTGACGCCCGGACGACCGAACGTGATCGTCTACTTGATCGACACCTTAAGGCCGGACCACCTGGGATGTTATGGTTACAAGCCCTCCCCCAGCCCGGCCCTGGATCGGTTCGCCCAGGACTCAGTGCTGTTTCTGGATGCCAGCGCGCAATCCGGCTGGACCAAACCTGCCACCGCCTCCATCTTTTCGTCGCAGTGGCCCTGGCGC
This sequence comes from Vulcanimicrobiota bacterium, assembly GCA_022842865.1. Classification (GTDB taxonomy): domain Bacteria; phylum Vulcanimicrobiota; class Xenobia; order Xenobiales; family JADMJV01; genus JADMJV01. Next base: position 741 of record JALHOV010000186.1, read on the forward strand.
CACGGCGTTCAGGACTTTGCCGACAAGCTCGCGACCGATGTGCCCTGGTTGCCGCAAATTCTCCAGGCCAACGGCTACCAGACCGCGGCCGTGGTGACCAACCGATTGGCCGGCATCGAGTTTGGCTATGACCGCGGTTATGATAGCTTCCATGAAATCGCCAAGGACACATCCGAGCACGCCCACGCCGAAGCCGTCGACTGGCTGGAGCACAAGCGCAGCCCGGACCGGCCCTTCTTCCTCTACGTCCACACCATCGACCCGCACGCGCCCTACATGCATTCGCCGAACTACCGGGGCAGACCGCGTGCCCAGGCCGAGAAAATTGATCAGGAGCCCCATAGGTTGGCGGAGGAAGCCACTTTGATGCGCTTTCTAGGCCGGGGCCTGGGAGAACTCCAGCCCCGGGTTGACCGTTTATTGGCCGACTACGACCGGGAAATCGCCAATAATGACCACAGCTTCGGACTGCTGATCGAGTGGCTCAAGTCCCACCATCTTTACGACAGTACCCTGATCATCGTGGTCTCCGATCACGGGGAAGAATTCCTCGAGCACGGCTATGTAGGCCATCTCAACTCTCTTTATCAGGAACTGCTGCACGTGCCCCTGATCCTCAAATTTCCCGCCCAGGCCGGAGCAGCCACCCGCGTGACCGAAACCTGGCAGCAAATCGACCTGGCGCCAACCGTATTGCACGCCTGTTCCATCCCCGCCCCGCCCGCCTTCCAAGGGCTGGCTTATCGTCCCGGAGCGCTGGCCTCGCCGGCGCGCCCGTGTCTGTTCTCCGTGCAGGCGGGACGTGCCCTGGCCGGTCACAGGCCCGAAGACAAGAAGGCCATCTTCTGCAGCGCTCACGGCATTCGCCAGGGCGACTGGATGTATCAGAGAGTGCTTGCCTCACGACCCGGGCAAAGAGAGCCCGAGGAGCTTTATGACCTTTCACGCGACCCGCGCCAGCAGAACAATCTGTCCCAAACGGACCCGGGCCGAGCCCTGAGTCTGGCCGTGCCGCTGGAAGCCCTTTTTCGCCAAACCAGCCAGACCACCCCAGCCTCCGAAGAATCCAATCGAAAGCTGCTGGAGCTGCTCCAATCGCTGCAATACGTGCGCTAAGACGACTCTTACAGGTGGTTGATCAACTCGAGCGTGGGCAGAATGGCGGCGATGACCACAAAGCCCGCAATAATGCCCATTCCGCCCATCAGCAGCGGCTCCAGCATGTTGGCCATATTGGTCAGAGCCATATCCGCGTCTTCGTCATACATATCGGCGACATACTTCACCATCGTGGAAAGACTGGAAGTCTCCTCACCAATGGTGATCAGCTGGAGCGACTGGGAGGGGAAAATCTCGCTGGCCAAAAAGGCCTCCGCAATCGTCTCCCCATCCACCACGGCTGCCTTGGAAAGGGCCATCTGTTCCTCGATCCAAAAGTTCCCCGTCACACGCGCGGAACGCGAGATCGAGTGCACCAGCGTCATCCCGGCCTCCAGCATAGTGGCCATCGAGTAGAGGATGCGGGCCACCGCAATCTTACGGATGACCGGTCCCACCAGCGGCCAGTAGAGCGGAGCTTTGGCCACCTTTTTACGCAGCTTGGGGTGCTTTTCTAAAAACCGCTGGATGAAGGGACGAAACAGCCAGAACAGGACACCGCCCACCACCACGGTGGTGATCAACGGCATCATCAAAAGTCGAGAGGCCAGCAGCATGCGGGTAGGCAGCGGCAGCGCCACGTTCATGCTGGTGAACATCGGCTCCAGCATGGGAAGAATCCCGAAAATAAATCCGCCCACCAGTAGTACCGAGACCGCCAACAAAATGATCGGGTAGGTGACGGTGGCGATGATGCGCTTTTGCATCTTGACCTGTTTTTCCAACAGGTCCGCCAGTCGCTGCATGGCCACCGACAGCTGGCCCGATTCTTCACCGGTTTCCACCAAAGACACATAGACGTCCGAGAAGATCGTCGGGAAACCGCGCATCGCGTGGGAGAGTCGAGAACCGGAGTTGACCCTTTGATTGATCGTCTCGACCACCTCCGTCAGATCGCCCCCCGAGATGCCCCCGGAAAAAAAATGGAGCGCGCGCGCGATCGGAATGCCGGCGTCCAGCATGGCCGAGAGCTGGCGGGTAAACACCGAAAGCTCTTCGGAATTAACCTTGGCTTTGCGATTCTTGGGGTGAAGCTGGAGAACCCGCTGCACCATCTGGTCCCAGGCCGTGTGGCCTTCGGAGGGCTTTTTGGAGCGGGCCTGTTGGGGGATGGGCACCCGCTCGAAAATAAGCTCCAGACTCCCCAGCGTCAGCAGGTCTCCACCTTTGACGCCGCGCGCTTGTCCGGGAGACACGCTGATGGTGCCAACTTTGGTGGGATTGGTCGCCGACAGGTGGCGCAGCACGAATGTCATCTCACGGTCGTGCCAGTAGATCTGGGCGTGCTCGGCGGACAGGGTTTGGTCCGCGAAAAACAGGAATCCGGGGCGGCTCGAGTTGGTGCCCGAGACCCCACGCCCAATCATATAGGTGCGCATTTCCAGCTGGTGCACTACGGGAGGATTGGATCCCTTGACTCTCAGCTGAAAGCCGGACAACTCCGCCATTTCAACGTTTTCTCGAGGAACCGAGGCCTTCCTGCCTAACAAGAAGCCACCAGTAACATTTGAATACCAAACCCAGAGCCAACCAGGCCAGGCAGCTGACGCCCAAAATCCAGAACCAATCGAGACAACGGTCTCCCACCCAAAATTCACGCCGGGGATAAAAAACTCGAATGGGACCGGTGGATCCGCCCAGAAAAGGCCAACCGGAGCCCACTTCGACCGCCGCGGACTGCTGCCGCACTCGCAGCCAGGGCCGCCCGGAATGGGTAGCAACCACCCGCCAGTAAGAAAGCGCCGGCGTCACCTGGAGCGCAGCACTGTCTAGTTTTAAACCTTGGGCGTGTTCCAGTGGAAAGGCCGAGGGGGCCGAGACCAGAAAGGGTTCCCCTGCTTGCACGGGTCGATAACGACAGTAGCCATCCAGCCCCTGCATCACCAATAGCAGCACCACCAGGGAAGCCAGGCTGGGCGCCAACAGCGTGCGCGCCAGGCGCCAGCTGGAGGCGACCAGGTCCAGCCATACTTTTCCCAAGACTCGGGGGGAATCGCTATAAAGGAGCAACTCCAGCAACTGCCCCAATGCCCGCCGCGTAAGTGCGGGAGCCAGTGGAAACCGCTCGAAGAGCCACCACCAGGCCAAAGTCAGCAGCAGACCGGCCAGAACCAGCAGAGTCACAAGTAACCCAGGCCCCGCAGACGATCCTCAACGGCCGCATCTTCGGCCGTCGTCAGCTTTTGGAGATCCAGTTCCACCAGGTGGGCCACATACTCTTCGACCGAGCCGTAACCCAATTCTTCGGCCCGCTTGCGAGCGCGCTCCAGCAAAACCGGTTCGATACGGATCTTCGGAGTGAACATCATTCCTCCAGCAGGTCGCGCCCGGTCATGGCCGCCGGCGGCGCGAGGTGAAATTGCTTAAGGATGGTCGGCGCCAGGTCCTGCAGCGCCGGGTCCTGAACACGGATGGCCCGAGAACAGAGAAGAACCCCCGGAACTAGCTTGGGGTCGATCAAATGATCCCCGTTCCAATGATCGAGATTCTCACGGAACACCTGGCCGGAACGCTGTCCCAGCGCCGTCTCCCAGGAAACCCGATAGCCCTTCTCATAACCGATCACCAGGTCCGGGGCCCGCTCCCGCCAGGCGGCGCTGTAGATGGCCCGGCTGTCGTAAACCTGGCGAATGACCCTCCGCCCGTTGAGCGGGTCGCGCAGGGCCAGCAATTGCGAAGTCAGTTCACCCTTCAGGCGGTCCGCTTGGGCCGCATCCTGAGTGCCTTTCGCCTCGCGGCCGCGCAGGTTGAGGTAAAGGCCGTTGAAGCCGACCGCGTAGGCCCGCGTGCCTGACCAATCGATCTTGTCTAGCGGTTGATCAGGCTGACTGCTCAGCCAGCCGTGCTGGGCCAGCCAGGCGTTGAGGTCAAAAACGCGCTCAAAGGGAGCAAAACCGTGATCCGAGACCACCCACAGAGTGCTCTGTCCGTCCAATTGGTCGAGCACCTCCCCCACCACCTGGTCGGCCCGTTCATAAGCCTTTTCAACCTCGGCAGGCTTGCGCCAGAAAAGATGCGACTGCAGGTCCAGGTGAGACACGTAAAAAAAGAAAAACCCCTGGTTGAACTGGCGCAATCCCTGCTGGAGCAAGCGTCGATTCTCGGCCAGCACCTCTGTGCTCTGCTCCAGGTACTCCTGGTCGCTGATCACCTGGGCGCTCAAGGCTTTGCTTTCCTCCGCCATTCCCTGAGTGTAGTAGCGCCCGCACTGGCGGGCCAGTCGCGAAGCCAGCGTGGGTGGATTGGAGATTGGAAGGACCGGCCGGGTCGGATCGTCATTCAGTGGAGAAACATACAACTGCAGCGGCTTTACCGAGCGCAAGAGGAAGCGCACCATGCCTCGGGCCTTGGGAAAAGATACAGGAATCCACCCTGACCACTCGCCCTGCTTGAGTAAAAAGGGCTGCGACTCGGGCTCGCCGACCTCGATCAAGGCCTGCCCGTGGTCACCGTCCAGGCGCAGGTGCAGCGGACAGGCCTGCTGCTCGGGCCCGATCAAGCTGGCCTGCACCTCTCCCCCGCGAGCCTCCACCTCCACCCAGGCGCCTCCGCTCAAGGGGCGGGTCGGCTCCTCGCTGTAGTAAGTGAAGGTTCCGTAACTGCCGAGCAAATCCGGTGTTCCCAGTCCGGTCAGCGTGCGCGCCTGATCAGGAGCGGCCGGAAACCAGCAGGGAACGCGCAGCAGCGTGGCCGGCACCTGGTTCTGATTCAGAACGTTCCAGAAAGGCGGAGCTCCCAGTTGACGGCGATATGCTCCGCCAGACACCTGGGACATCGAGGTGACTGGCTGGAGAGTCTGCGGGTCGCGCTGGAGAAAGTCAAAAAGCCCGTGTCCTCCCGGATCTTGCCCGGTAAGAAAGGTAGCCCAGGCGACGGGACTCTGGGGGGGCGTGGTGGTGCCCAGTTCCCAAAGTCCGCCCATCGAACGCAGCCGGGCAAAGTGGGGCAACTTGCCTTGATCCAGCAAACGCCGCAAGATCTGGGGATCACAGCCGTCCAGAGCCAGCACCATCACGCGTGGCTGGGGCGGTCGCGGCCCTCCACAACTCAAAAAGAGCAGACCCAGCAGCCAGCCTAATCGACGCACAGGGAACGGCCCTCCAGAGCGGACGGCAGGGGCACCCCGAAAAGGTCCAGCACGGTGGGCGCCAGGTCCAATAACCGTGCGTCCTCGCCTAAGGGCTGGTTACACAGCAAGATCCCCGGCACACGCTGGGGATGCAGGCAATGATCCCCACACCAGGCCGAGGTATTGTCGGCAAAAACCTGGTCGCCCACCTCACCTCGCGCGGCGCTTTTTGCGATGCGGTAGCCCACTTCCCAGCCCAACACCAGGTCGGGTGCGTCCACTGCGTAGGGGCCCTGATAGCATTGCCGGCTGTCGAAAACCTCCACCAGCGGGTGAGTTCCATCGGCCGGGTCGACCAGCTCCAACAAACGCCCGCGCAGTTCCGCTTTGAGGGCCTCGGCTTGATCGGGAAGAACGCAACCCTGGGCCTGACGTCCGTGCAGGTTCAGGTGAATGCCGGCCAAACCCAGAGCGACGGCCCGGGTCTGCGACCAGATAGGCTGGCCCTGCTCGTCCACCTGCAGGTAGCCCTCGGCCAGCAACCAGGCATTCACGTCCACGGCCCGGCGGAACGGCTTGAAACCGTGGTCGGACAGCACCATCAAGACTTCCCCGGGTCGCAGGCGGGCGCGCGTCTCTCCGACCAGCTCGTCCATGCGGCCATACAAGTCACGGATGGTCTCAGGGCATTCGATGGCCATATGCTGAATGCGATCGGGCCCGTCAAAGACGGCCGCGCACAGCCCGGTCGGGGTGCGTTCGAGCAAATGCAGAAACTGAGCGCGGCGCTCCTGGTGAATGGCATAGGCCTGATCCAGAAACTGCTGAGGGGAAAGCACACCGTCCTCCCGGGCTCCGGTATCCTCGGCCAGACCGCAAGTAGCGAAAGAGCCCAACAGCAGTGCCAAAGTGGCCGAGAAAAAGCTGGGATAGGACAATCCCAACACGGGCCGCTCCGGGTCGAGCTGCACCGGCGTGGCATACAACTGGGGGCTGTCGTCCAGCAGCAAGAATTTGACCAGGCCCGGGGAGCGGCCGAACGGGAGGCGACACCACGGGCTGAAGTGGCCTACCTGCAAATCCAGCTGCTGGCCGGCCCAGCGCAGCCGCCATTGACCCATGACCTGGGCCAAATGCAGGCGGACCGTGCCGCAGGGCAAGGCGAAGTCGGCGTAACCATCCTGCCAGAGCACGTTCACGCCCTCGCGTAGAGGGCGCGCCTGGGGACTGAAGAGAGTATAGGTTCCCTGGGTTCCGCGCAGATCAGGGATGCCCATGGCCGAGAGCAAAGTCCCAAAAAAACGCCCCGAGGGCCAGGTGACGGGGACACGCAAGATCTGCGAGAAAACACCGTGTTCGCCGAGAATTTCCCAAAAACTGCGACCTTTGCGCAGCTGACGCGGCCGTCCCGCCGAAACTTCCGAAAAGGCCAGTTTCAAGCCTAGATCAGCGGTGCGCTGCACAAAGTCGAAAACGCCGTGTTTGCCCGGGTTGAGACCGGTGGCGAAAGTCGACCAGGCCACCGGCGAAAGCGGCGGACAGGTGGTGGCCAGCCTTTGGTATCCCCCTTCGGCGGCCAGGGCCTGAAAATGAGGAAGGCGTCCCGCCTGCATCCCCTCTTCCAACAGCGTCGGCTCCAACCCATCCAGCCCCAGCAAGATCACACGGCGGGTGCGGGCTGGCCCGCGCTGCTTGGGACGGCGCAGCAGCCAGCGCAACGGGAAGGTCAGCAGCGAGAGCATTCCGATCAATAGGCCCGCAAGCAAAAGCAGCGCCGGAGCCTGCACGGCCAGACCCGGCCCAGGCCCGATGTAGGCTAGCACCGGCGATTCCGGTAGAGGTCCAGGTCCACTTGAGCCGCCATCGCCTTCAGGTCCAACTGGCGCCCGAGAAAACCCTGCAATTCCAGCCCGACTTGCTCCGGCTCGTGTAGCAGGCGACGGTGCTGGACCGACAAAAGAGGCCAGGGACGCGCTGCCAACCAGCCTTGGAATCGAAGCAGCTCGCGACGCAACAAATCAGGCCAGTCGCGACCGTCGTTCGGTTGAGCCAACATTTTCTGCTGCGAGGCAGCCACTTCGGTCAGGTCGCGTTCCAGCAAAAGGACTCGCACCGGCAAGTCAAGTTCCGCCCTTTCCAGCTGTCGGTTGAGCAGCTTGACGGCTTTTCCCGCCGCTCCTCGCCAATTCCAAGGCGCGCCCAGCTCGAAGTATCCCCGGGGATTGTGCTGGTCCGGGGGGCGACCGCCGTCTCTCAGCAGTTCCACTCCTCCGGCCTGCAGCATGGACATCAGCAAGGATGTGCCGCTGCGCGGCAGGCCGGTAACCACTACCAGTTCGTCCATTCAAACCGGGTCGGAAAGAAGCGCCTGGCGCACTTGCGGATCGTCACGCACCCGCCACAGCACGTTGTCGATGAAGTAATGGTGGATGTTGATGAACAAATTGGCCGCGATCAAACAAAAGGAGAAGCCGAAGGTGGTGGTGGCATTCATACTCAGATCCAGATTCCCAGGCACCAACTCAAAACACATCCAGCCGCTCAAGGCCAACCCGAAGACCAGGGCGGTGGCCCGACCGGCCGACTCACGAATGCTGGGCCGAGCCCGCTCCACTCGATAGACGAAAGTCAAATACTGCAGCGAGTGAAAAAACGGCACTACGTAGAAGAAAAAGTCCGGCTGGCGAAAGCAGGGCGCGAACCATAGCATCATAGCCAGGTAGGGGATCAGGAAGGTGGGGCTGGGACGATGGCCGGCCCGCCAGTTGCGAAAGAACACGCGATAGAGAACCACCGCGATCATGATTTGAAAAATCCAAAAGGAGCCCACATAGAGCCATCTGGGCAGCTGCCAGGTAGCGTATTTCAAGGACCAGAACATGCCCGTCGGACTCAGGTTGGCGTTGGTAAAGTTGTACCACCACAGCGATAGCAGACTGAAACGCAGGGACTCGCGCTGAACGCGGTCGAGCGGATAGCGGTCATAGGCCGAGTAGACCATCATGCAGCCGAAGGCCTGCTTGGCGTAGTGCCAGCCGACCGTGAAGAACATAAAATTGATGCCCGCCCCCAACAGCCGCTCGCTAACCTCCCGGCTCTGCGGCTCTACGGCCAAACAATAGGCGCACGTCAGGAATCCGACCAGCAGCGAAGGCACGACAAGCAAATGAAACCAGTGCTTGACCACGAAACTCTGGCCACGACCATAGGCCAATCGGTAACTGGCTAGAAAGTGCGGGTAGTTGACGAACAACGACATCATGGACATGGTCACGGCCAGGTTGCCGAACTGATTGCTGACGCCATACCAGTTGCGAAAGCCGGCGGCCACCGTCATGGCCAGGTAGACGAGCACGCTGGCCCCACCCAGCAGCCAGAAGTCTAGAGTGCGGGAAACCAGGTAGTTGGCTCGCATCGGCGCGGTGGTCGTCGACATGCCAGGAGAGTTCGCGGGAGTCCTGGCCCATTCCCGCGATCCACCTCATTTACTGGGGTAAAAGGTTGGGTTATTAGCGACCGGTGGAACCCAGGCCGCCACGATCGGTAGGCTCGACCGTGCCCTCCACCATCTCCACCTCCCAGACACGCGCCACTTTCATCTGGGCCACCCGGTCCCCGGCAGCAACCTCCCAGACCTGACCCGAGGCATTGTGGACCAGTACCTTCACCTCCTGACGGTAGAGGTGGTCGATGGTCCCAAAATGGAC
>JALHOV010000186.1:9684-13805 GCA_022842865.1 Vulcanimicrobiota bacterium
CGATGCCGCGCTTGCCCAGTCCGCTGCGGCCGCGAATCTGAATCTCCCAGCCTTCCTCGATCTGCATCAGCCAGCCCGTGGCCAGGGCCACCCGCTCCCCCGGCAGCACTCGGCACGGCTCGGGCGCGAACAAATCAAAGCAAGCATCGCTGGAATTTGCCTTGCGCGGCGCAACCGCGGAGTGGTTCAACCGTTGAATGATCAAACGAGTATCGGACATGATGTTAACAGCGCCTTGTCTGCAGGATTCGCTCGCACGAGGAGTAAGCCCAATTTCAGTATGGTTCGTACGGCCCATTTTTCCCTTGTCCTGCTCCTGACAGCGGCTGCCTGGGGTCAAACAACACCCCAACAACTCAATCCGCCGCCCCCACCGGGGACCCCGTCCTCCCCCAACGGTCAGGACGCTCCGGTCGTGGCTCCACCCAATTCCGCCATCCCGCCACCAGCGGTGACCGTCCCCACCGCCGGCTTGCCCGCGCTGTCTTTGCCCGAGGCCGCCTTGACCGCCTTGCGGCACCACCCCGACTTAAAAATCGCCGACGCCCAGATCGACCAGGCTCAAGCCCAGATGCGCATCGCCTCGGCGCCGTTTTACCCGACTCTACGTGGCAACGTCAGCTTTAACTACTCAGAGGCCCAGAATGCGGGCGTGGGCGGTCAAAACGTGGTGCGCATCGGCGGAGTGCGCAACTACAACATGGGCATCAACGCCAGCCAGTTGCTCACCGATTTCGGCAGGACCCAGTCCAACCTGGACGTGGCAGGGGCCAACAAGGACGCGCTGCTCTGGCAGCGCGGCGACGCCGTACAAACGCTTTTACTGCGGGTGGCGGAGAGCTACTTTACGGTGCTGCGCACCCACCAGGACGTGGAAATCAACCGCGAAAACGTGCGCAACGCTCAGGTTCAGGTGGGTCGAGCCAAGGGGTTTTATGAAGCCGGTACCCGGGCCCGCATCGAGGTAACCCGGGCCGAGTCGGATCTGGCCACCGCTCAGGTCGGCTTGATCGCCGCCGAGAACAGTGAGCAAAAGGCGGTCACCGCTTTCCTCACCTCGCTGGGCACACCTGATGCCGGGCCGGTCGGGCTGCTGGAAGCCAAATTGATGCCGCCCGCCTGGACTCGCGCCGAATCCGTCAAAAAAGCCGCCGAAACCCGGCCTGACCTGCAGGCCGCCTTCGCGCGGATTGAGGCGGCGGCGGCCCGGGTTCGCAATGCCCAGGCCCAGTATTTTCCCAGCCTGAGCGTGAACTACAGCTATGCCTGGGGCGAAGCCTTTTTCCCACCCACGCCCTACAACTGGAACGTGGGCATGGCTCTGAACGTCCCTCTGTTCAACGAACCCGCTCTGGGTGCCGGGGTGCAGTCGGCCGAAGCGCAGAGAGTCCAGGCGGAAGGCAACCAGGAGTTGCTGGCCCTGCAGATCCAACAGCAGGCAACCGAAGCCTGGCTGAATTTGCAAGAGGCTCGTTCGCGCGCCCAGGCGGCCCAGGTGGCCCTGCGCAGCAACGAAGAAAACTATCGCCTGGCCAGTGAGCGCTACAACGTCGGCGTGGGCACTTCCCTGGAGGTTTCCGATGCCCAGCGGTTGCTCATCCAGGCTCGCTCGCAAGAGGTGCAGGCTCGGTTTGACGTGCAGTTGTCCATCGCTCGCCTTTACCGACAGGCCGGCAGCCTCACTTTGGAGACGCTGCTGCCCACCAATTAGCAATTTGGCAATATTGAGTTCACAGCGCTCGACTAACTCTTAGTAGAGACAAATCGAGAAAAGGACCCGGCCGCCCGTGAACATCCAAGCCAATTCCGCTCAGCAAATCTTCCGCAACTTTTCGCTCAACCAGAGCAAGAAAGTAAACGCCGAGGGCTCCGCAGATTCAGTCAGCCTGGGCAGCCGCGAGGCCTACGTGGTGATGCCGCCCAAGGGCAATCAGTTGTTCAAGTCGGATGGGCCCAGCGCCAAGTCGCTGGTGGAAGCAGCCGGCGCCGAGATTCACGAAGACCTGGGCCTGGTGGGCGGCTACCTGGCCTCTCTCTCTCCCAAGCAGGCCTCCGAGTTGCAGAAGAAAGGCTTCCGCCTGGTGCCCGACAAGGTCGAGAACTTCCTGCCCCCCGACCCCGGCGCCCTCAACCTGCTGGACGAGGATGAGTCCACCGCCAAGCCCGAGGTCGACAAGCAGAAGGCCTCCAAGCCGGTTGCGCCCTGGGAGCCCCGGGCCGAGATGACCGCCCCTCGCTTTGATTCCGAATTGACCCGCAAGTACACCGGCAAGGGCGTCACCATCGCCGTGCTCGACACGGGCGTCCACCCTCACCCCGACTTCGACGGGCGCCTGCTCGGTCAGGTTGACTTCGTGCAGGGCCTACCCATGGCTTATGACGACAACGGTCACGGCACCCACGTCTCGGGCTGCGCCGCCGGCGATGGCACCATGAGCGAAGGCATCCACAAGGGCCTGGCCCATGAAGCCAACATCATCGGAGTCAAGGTTCTCTCGGGCGCCGGCAGCGGCCGCAACTCCGACATCATCAAGGGCATCGAGTGGTGCATTGAAAACAAGGATGAGCTGGGCATCCGCGTCATCAACATGTCGCTGGGCGGCCCGTCCTCCAAGGATTGGGAAAACGATCCCATCAACCAGGCCGTCAAAGCCGCTCACGACGCCGGCCTGATCGTGCTGGCCGCGGCCGGCAACGAAGGGCCCAATCGCAAGACGGTAGGCTCGCCCGGCAACAGCCCGGACGCCATCACCGTGGGTGCCGCCGACGACAAGGCCACCCCGGATCCCAGCGACGACACCATGGCCGAATTCTCCAGCCGTGGCCCCACCAAGGACGGCCGTCACAAGCCCGACCTGGTGGCTCCCGGCGAGCACATCTTCGCCGCTCTCTCTCCCACCACCGACAAATACAAGAGCGGGATGGGCAACGCCGTGCTGCACAAGGCACTTTTAGGCCTGGACAAGCTGCCCTACGAGACGCTGGCCGGTTTGCCCAAGGAGACGTTCCAAGCCATGGGTCTGGGCGCGCGCTCCATCGCCGCCTTCAAGGAAGATGAAAACGCCGCTCAGGCCGAATTTAACCGGCTCCTTTCGGCCACCACGCGCACCGAGATCCACAAGAGCAAAGCCTATCAGGCTCTGCCCGGCACCTCGATGGCCACCCCCATCGCGGCCGGACTGGTAGCCGCCATGCTCCAGGCCAACCCGGACCTTTCGCCTGACCAGGTGCAGGAAATCCTGGTTAGCACGGCCGACAAACTGCCCGGCAAATGGGGTCCTAACTCCCAGGGTGCCGGCATGATCGACCCCGACGAAGCCCTCACCAAGGCCCTCGAGACCAAAGGCAACCAGGCCGAGTTCCTGGCCGCCCACGCCCCCAAACCCGAGGAGCCCAAAGCCGAAGAGAAGACCGCCGCCTAAAAACGGCTCACTTGTCGGCCAGGCGGTAAGTCTTACCGGGCCCTGGCAAGTCGCCGCGCGGGGCCGGGTCACTTGTCGGCCAGGCGGTAAGTCTTACCGGGCCCTGGCAAGTCGCCGCGCGGGGCCGGCTCACTTGTCGGCCAGGCGGTAAGTCTTACCGGGCAATGGCAAGTTCCACTGGGGGACCGCCCGGCGTGACAGTTTTTCTGGCAACTCTTGCCAAATTTCTGGCAACTTGCGACGGACCCCACCCGGTCTGACAGTTTTCTGGCAACTCTTGCCAAATTTCTGGCAACCTGCGGCGGACCCCACCCGGCCTGACAGTTTTCTGGCAACTCTTGCCAAATTTCTGGCAACCTGCGGCGGCCCCGCCCGACCTGTCGGCCAGGCGGTAAGTCCTTTCCGAAGCTTTTCAGGGGCAATGGTTATGCTCTCGCTATGAGAATTCAGCAGTCCCCCAACCTCACCCCGAAACCCCTGCCGCGAGCCAAAACCAGCGATCCAGATCAGCATCCCGTGCGGGACGCCCTGGTGCACATCGGCCGCGAAGCCTCCCGCGAGGCCATCGTAGGAGCGGCTCTGGCCGGCATCGTGATGGTGCGCCTGGTGCACGCTCAGGTTGAGTGTCATCCAGGCCTGGAACCGGCAGTCGTCTTCCCAAGCGCACTCTCGTTCGCGGGCCTCCGACAATTGGTCGTC
>JALHOV010000187.1 GCA_022842865.1 Vulcanimicrobiota bacterium
TAGCTGAAGCCAGGTAGGTCCTGCGGACCGCGTTCACTCGAATTCTTTAACAAGCAATCTCGTCTCCAGTCGAGCGAGCGTTGCTATTGCTGACCCAAGTTCGCCTATGGCAGAAAGGTTCAAGACTCAAATCATGAGTTGGTATTCATACGGGCCGGTGCAGAGCCGAGGGCAGCCACTCCATTTTGAAAGTTACGCTCCGCTCTCGCTAAGCGTGCAAGGGGAGCGTTTCGAGATGGTTTTGGAGCGTAGAGGCACTTGGAGAAAGACGTATCTGCGTCGCCTGGAGGGGTTCAGTGGCCATGGAGACTGAGCTGGTCAAACTGGCCGTGGAAGTGTCTTCGTTCGCGCTGATGGCCTGGCTGATTCTCCAGACCTTTTCAAAGACGATTCCCATGATGATGGAGCAGTTTCGCCAGGACTTGCAACGAGAGCGCGAGGCTTCGGAACGGGGTATGCGAGAGGTAACGGATGCCCTGGAACGTCTCAGCATTATCCTCATCTATCACGACGCTACTTGCCGTGGCAAGAATGTAGAAACCCTCGGGTCCACGGATGAATTACTGCGCGTTCTACGCGGCAAAACTGCGAGAGGAGGTCCTAAAAATGAATAAGTGGCGGTTGTTCGCCCCGGCGGAAGACTGGCTGCACCCGATTGAGGTCGAGGAGACTGTTTTGCCGTTGTTGACGATGGTGGGCGAGCGCCTGGGTCTGCGGGTGGGCCGGGATGATGTCCAGCGTAAGTTATTCTTGGGCCTCCCGGCGGTGGCCAAACCCGATGCTTCCAGTGGCGGCGAGGGAGTTACCTTCCCGAGCGGTCTGTCTGTCCCCAAAGCGGTGCTGTCCGTGGCCGAAGCGGCGCGGTATGGCACCACCGGGATTTACACGGCCGCGCCGCTGCTGGCGGCCAAGGCCAGCGATCGCTTGTCGGCGCATTTCGTGGCGGCAGAATTCTTTCCAGCGGGGGACTCGTCATACCGATTCCTGCGGGTCTCCGCCGAGTTGGTTCGCCGACTTGAAAAGATCCGCACGGCGCTGGGCGGAGTGGCCATCACGGTTCACTCCGCCTACCGGCCGCCCGAATACAACCGGTCGGTGGGGGGCGTTTCTAATAGCGCCCACATCGACGGCCTGGCGGCCGATATTTCGGCGGCCGGGATACCAACCGAAGCCTTGCGGCGTGTTTGCGAGGTCATCATCGGCGACGATGGGGGCGTGGGCTTCTATCCGAGCCAGCAGTTTTGCCACATTGACGTGCGCGGCTATCGCAGCCGCTGGGAAGGTTAGGAGGTGATTTGTCGTGTTCTCATTCTTTGAAAAGGCTCTCAAGACGGTGGATCAACTGCACATGCTGATTCTGCTGGCTGAGCAGGTGGTGCTGGCTCTCGAGCAGACCGCCAAGGCCACCGGTCCCGAAAAGAAGCGCATGGCTCTGCAAATGCTCGTCGACCTGGCCCGTTCCCACGGACTGGACCCGCCCCAGTTGCTGCTGGACACCGTGATTGAAGCGGCCGTCCGGCTGACCAAGCGCTAAATTCCCCCCAGTCCCAATACCCCGTCGCGTAACCCCTCTCAGGGTCTAGCCTGGCTATGCCCTGGGAGGGCGAATGGAGATTCACGGCTTCGCCTCAGAATCTCCGCAAGGTGGTGGTTGTCGCGACCGAGGTGGCGCTCTCTCGTTTTTCTCCTTTCGCGGGAAGCGCCTCCCCGTTCGCGGGAATTCCACCCGAACTGAACGTCCGAAATCCAAATCGAATACCGGGCTTACTTTGTGCTGCCCGGAGTAAGGAACAGAAAGCCATGAACGAGGAAAAACCAAAACCCCGACCCCAACCCGTGCGGCCTCCGGCGCCGGATAACTTTAAGGCGGAAGCCTTGAAGCGGCTGAAAAAGCTGGAAGGCCGAGGAGTTACGGTGGGCACGCAGCTGGATGAGCTGCGCGCTCTGGTGACCACGCTGATCGAGCGTTTGCGGGGCTAAATCTCCCGTTTGATCCAATTTTGAAAAACGAATGGGCCGGGGCTAGCTTTGCTATTGCCTTCGGCCAGAACAGGAGCAGTTTTATGTCCACCCCATTAGATGACGACATGATCTCCGGTGGAGATCTGATCGAAGCAATCCATATCACGCAGTTATTCCCGATTGTCGAGGCACTCGAGAAGAACCAGACCAACTACCGAGAGGACATTGGTGCAGCCGACGCTTACAAGGTTGAATTTGATGGCGCCGGCCAGCCTAACGAGATTTCTGCCTACCAGGCGGGACAGCAGATTGTCTTTAAAGCGTCGAATGCGAACACCGGTCCGTCTACGCTCCAGGTGACGGGTCCCGTCGGGGACCTGGCGGCCGTGCCTCTGACGAAAAACGGCGGCGAGGACCTCGAAGCCGACGACATTCAGGCCGGGCAAATGGTGCTGGCCATCTATAACGACGAGGGCAGCGGTCGCTTTGATGCCCTGGGCGTGCTGACCGGCGGCGCCGGCGGCGATGGTTCGGACTTTTTTCGCGAGGATGACGGTAGCGCCAATGCCTATCAGGTGGACGCCAGCGGCAGCGGGTCCAATCCACTTGAGATGGATGCCTATGCAGCCGGCCAGCTGGTCGTCTTCAAGGCGGCTAACGCCAATACCGGGGCCTCTACTCTGCAAGTGGTGGCTCCTGGTGGCGCTTTGGCGGCCAAGGCGCTGACCAAATTCGGAAACACGGCTTTGGTGGCGGGAGACATCCAGGCGAATCAGATCGTGATGGCGGTGTATAACGACACCGGCAGTGGTCGCTTTGAGATGATGGATGCGCCGCCCAACGCAGCGCCCGCAGAGAATGGGACCGGCTTTTACCGTGGCGACGATGGAAGCGCGGATGCCTATCAGGTCGATTGCAGCGGTTCCGGCTCGAATCCTCGGGTAGTTTCTGCCTATACCGTGGGCCTGCTGGTTACGTTCAAGGCGGATCATGCCAATACGGGGGCCTCGACTTTGCAAGTGGTGGGGCCTGGCGGCGCTCTGTCTGCAAAGGCCCTCACGAAGTTTGGCAATGCGGCCCTGCGGGCCGGCGACATTCAAGCCGGACAGATCGTGATGGCGGTCTACAACGATGAAGGAAGCGGCCGATTCGAAATGATGGACGCTCCTCCCAATCCCTCCGGAGGGGATGGGACCGAATTTAACAGGTATGATCAGGGGTTTTCGGATACCAACTATCAGGTGGATTGCAGCAGTGGTCCCCATGCCATCAGCTCGCTCGAAGAAGGCTTGCTGATTACATTCAGCGCCAGTGAGACCAATGCCGGTCCCTGCTATCTGGAAGTGATCGGTTCTGGCGGCTCTTTGGGTGCGAAGCCTATCCGTAAAAATGGCCAGGTGCTGATGCCTGGAGACCTGCGCGCAGATTCCATGGAAGTCGTGCTTTACAACACGAGTAATGCGTCCTTTGAGTTGGTCTCTCCGGCTGGCGGAGATCAGTGCTGGCTGTTTGGTAACGGGACGGACTCCGACGGCTATATTGACTCGGATACCGATCTGTATGAGCACCGATATTATCGCAATCTCTATGTGGACTACGGCGTATCCCTGAGGACCAATGGGTTCAAGGTGCACGTCAGCGGCACTCTGGAGAACCACGGGATCATTCACGCTAACGGGACGGACGGTGAGGACTCCGTGGGGGATACCCCGGGCTGGCCCGGGCATGGCAGCAACTACAACGAGTTGGCGTGGCAGGGCCGTTGGGGTGGAGATGGCAGCCTGCAGGGTGGCGGGGGCACCGGGTATGCGTCACAACGAGCCTTCTTCGCCCGTGGAGGTGATGGCGGGTCCGGTAGCTACGGGAGCGGAGGCTCCGGTGACGATGGCAACCATTTTATTGGAGACCGCTACTTTATGTCGCCGCCTGCGTTCCTCAGTGGAGTCAGCGATGGCTATACCGATTGGGACAATTTCCGCGTCATCGGCAGCAGCGTGGGTGGCGGGGGAGGTTCGGGCAACGACGTCGATGCGGCAGGAGGCAGCGGCGGCGGTAGCGCTACTATCCTCTGGCTTGCGGCTCGCTGGCTGAAGGGCAGCGGAGAGCTCCATTGCAAAGGTGGGGACGGCGGCGACGCCGGGGGAACGGACGCCGGCGGTGGAGGCGGCGGCGGCGGCGGCATCATCTACCTCTTCTCCAAGTCCAGCGAATCGCCTTACGCGTATAACGTGGATGGCGGCATGGGCGGCGCCGGTGGCGGTGGTTCCGGTGACGACGGTGGAAACGGTGAGAGCGGTCTCTACATTTTCCACGGCGGCTTGTAGGCCGGAGTGAGCCGTGTTTTCCCCGCAAACCCGCCGCTACTTTGACCAGGCCAAGGGCTATGGCCAGCTGGCCGCGCCCACCCATCAGAGCCTGGTGGGCAAGCGGGAGCACGGCCACTTTTTCCAACTGCAACTTGTGATCGACGCCGGGGGCGTGGTTACCGACCTGGCTTTCTATTGTCCGCGCTGCCTGCCCGCCATCGCTTGTGGGGGTTACCTCTACTTGCGGTTGGTGGGGGGCAGGTTGGATGAGGAGCTGACCGTGGAGCAGGTCCTTGAGGACCTGGGCGGTTTGCCTGCGCAACGCTGCTTCTACGCCTGGATGGTGGTGGAGGCGATTCGCACCCTGAAAGGAGTGACCTAGCGATGCTTTTGCCTCTTTCGGTTCGGCAAGAACCGCAGAAATATGCGCCGGTGCGCACTTTGATGCTGTATTTGACCGAAGAATGCAATTTGCGCTGCACCTACTGCTTTGTCAAAAAGCAACCGAAGTTTATGAGCCGGGAGACGGCTTTGAAGACGATGGACTACGTGATGCAGCGCAGTATCTCGGGTGGAGAGTATTCCGTGTCGGTGGCTTTTTTCGGGGGCGAGCCGTTTCTGGCGGTGGAGAGGATGCAGGAGGTGGTGGATTATGGTCAGCAATCGCGGACCAACGTCTACAAGAACTTTGAGTTCTCGGCCACCACCAATTGCACCCTGGCCAACGCCGCCGTCGAAAAGGTCATTCGCCAGGGGGAGATGACCTTGCTGCTGAGCGTGGACGGGGGCGAGCAGGCCTCGCGTTGGCGGCCACGGGTCTCGGGCCGGGAATCTTATTCCCTGGTTCGCAAGAATCTGTCTCGTCTGGCCAGCTGGGCGCAGCACAGCACGGCACGGGTTACGTTTACGCCCGAGAATCTTCAGTTGCTGAAGAGCGTGCGTGAGGTGCTCGAACTGGCCCCGATCGGGGTGGCCCTGTGTCCGGTGGTGGAAGCCGATTGGAGCGGCCACGAGCAGGCTTTGGATGAGGCCTACGAGGAGCTGGGGGACTGGTTCCTGGCCGAGTTCCGGGCCGGACGGCGGCCTCCGCTGGAGGTCGCCTGGGACTTGCTGCGGGACTACGGTCGGCGAATCCATTGTCAACGGCGGCCGGATCGACCCTGTCCCGTGGGCGACGGTTTGTTGGCGGTGGATACGCAAGGCAACGTGATGCCCTGTCACCGTTTTCTACATCGTCCCGAGCGTTTGGGACGGGTGGAGGACGGGCGCCTACCCGCGGAGCGCTGGCGTTACGCACATTTGCAAACCCTGGAAATTCCCGACTGCGAAAACTGTCTCGCGCGCACGGTGTGCGCGGGAGGGTGCCGCGCCGTGGCGCTGGACGGCGGCTACGGCCTGGAGGGAATCCACCCACATCACTGTCTGCTGCTGCGGGCGCAAATGCGCATGGTGCAGCGGATCTATCAAGAGGTCCATTCGCACGAAAACTATGGTCGATTTTTGTCGTCGCGGCCGTCTTTGGGCGTGCTCGGCGAGCTACTTAAATTAGGAAGTTAGAGGAAATCAACATGAGACTTTGGCCACCCCCTTTTGGGACAGGAAACATCTTCAACTCTTTCGACGGAGTGGACATTCCCAATACCGTCGGAGCCAATCTAAATCTAGCCAACGCGCTGGTGGATTGCGTAGGCGGTCTGCTGGGCGGAGGCCCGACGGTCGATCAGGGCGCCAGTGCCGGCGGAACCTCGGGGGGAGCGGGCAACGGTGCGCGCGCTCCCGGACCGGCGCCCAACGGCGGCGGTGGTGCCGGCTCTTCGGGCAGTTCCGGTAATTCGGATGGCGGCGCCGGCCCAGTCGGTGGCCCCTTTACCCCCTTTACTTGCGAGACGACCACCACTCCGCCGGCCTCGGACCCACAGGACCCCCTCAATCGAGGGAGTGGTTCGAATTCCCAGAGCACGGGTGGAAACAGCGGCAGCAACGCCACGCAAACCACCCCCATGCCAGCCAGTTACCACAACACCTGTAATGGCGGCAACGGCGCAGCGGGCAACCAATTGGGCGGACCGACGACCTGCCCTACTCTTAAAAAGTAATCGAATTTGGAGTATAAAACAATGAATCACTTGCTTTTCCCTCAACCCATTGGTCTGGATGGTTACCAGACGATTTTAGGCAGCTGCTCGGACGTGGAAAAACTGCGCGTCAGCACCGGCAATCTGGTTCGCCAGTATACGGTGGCGTCCGTCTCGACGGTCGGGCCGGCACTGACTTTCCAGATCACTCACAACGCCAGGGACAATTTCCTGGGGGTCATGGGTCGAAACTGGCGCCACAACTGGATGGCCAACCTTGAGATCGACACCTCGTTGGTCACTTACGTGGATGCCCAGGGGCGACGCTACAATTTCATCAAGCCCGGCAGCGACTGGGTGCTGGACCAGAGCAACTCGCTGTTTGTGCGCAAAACGTTGACCGAAATCTCCGGAGAGTGGCATCTCAAAGGCTTTGCCAACGGGGACGACATGGTCTTCAATTCCAGCGGCCAGTTGACGCAGATTGAGGATGCCCACGGGCAGACGCTGACCCTGCATTACAGCAGCGGGGACCTGATTTCGGTAGAAGAGTCGACCGGGCGGGAATTGCTCTTTACTTACGACAACGACCTGCTGGAAACGGTCACCGACCCGAATGGTAATGTGACCAGCTTCCTTTATGATGGCAATGCTAAACTGACTTCCATTGTGGGACCGGAGGGTTGCCAGCTGTCCTACAGCTACGCCAGCGGATCCAGCAATGGCCTGATCACCGGCCGCACCGATGCCCGGAACAATACCTATGCCTATAGCTACGATGGAAGCGGACGCTTGCTGTCGGTTTCTAACCCGGCTACGGCCGAGATCTCGTATGCCTACGGTACGGTCAATGAGAACAACACCTCGCCCTACCTGGTCGAGTACATCACTTTGGACCGCACGATCCTGACCGATGCCGAAGAGCAGAGCTGGGACTATCGCTTCGATAAATACGGGAATCTTTGGCGCGTGCTGGATCCTTTCGGTCACAACCGCCGCATGTATTGGAGTGACCAACAAGATCTGCTGTATATCAGTGAAGGCTACGGCGCCAACCTGAGTGGCTACATCGGTCCCAAGGATAGCCCCTACAACCGCTACAACCGCTTTGTTTTCGACGGTCTGGGCAATCAGACCGCCCAGATCGATGGCAACGGCATCTTTACGCAGATGGAGTATGACGAGGATTCGCGTTTGGTAACGGTCACGCCCGCTCGAGCCACCAACCAGATTGGCGGCAATTGGTTTGACCACTTCGGCAAAGACGGATTCGTGATGTGCTCCGCTTTGGACGACAGCAGCGACCTGGTCCAGCTGCCCAGCTACATCGACAGCGCCGGAGTGCTGCCGGGAGAGGCTGTGGACGACAGCAATCCCTTTGTGCGCGCCTTGCCCGACTCGGTCACTCATCGTCTGGACACACGCGCTCCCTGGATTCGCATGCCGGGCAGTCCTACTCGTGACACCTATCGGCGCACCTTGGGAATGTGGAAGCCGGAGGAAGAAAGCGCTTCCTTTACCTTTCGCCTCCCCGTCAGTGTCACCGGGGAATTCAACCTGTCGTTTTACACCCATTCCGCCGATCAGGAGTATTACAACGCCAGCGTAGATTATTTTGAGTTGGCCTATGCCGGGACTTTCGGTCGTGACGTAGAGTTCCTGATCACCGATTTCGATCCGGTGAGCGGCGACCCGCGGCGGCAAGTCTTTCGCCTGCCCAACAACGCAGCGGGCTGCTGGGTAACCTTCGGAGTCTATGCCGAGGCCGAGAGCGAGATTCGGGTGGTGATCCGCAGCCGCGCCGAAGTCAGCGAAACCGAGTTCCCGGTGATCAATTGCATTGCTTTTGATCCGCCCGAGCAACGCACCACCAACCTGTATTATACCGGCGTGGACTTGACCTCGGTGGTCAATCCGCTGAACCAGGCCACTTTGATGGAATACAATGGGGACGGCACGCTGAAAAAGGTTACCGATGCGAAGGCCCGGGATACCCAGTTTTTTTACGAAGACGACTTCAAGAATCTGACCAAGATTACCGATGCGGCGTCAGGGGACGTGGTTCTGGAGTACGACGACAACGGCAACGTGATCCGTTCCGAAGATCAGGACACGCGCGTGAGCCTGATGGAGTATGACGGCAAGAACCGGCTGGTGAAGGTGACCGACCCGTTGAGCCATGCAACCGAGTTCACTTTCGACCCGGCCGGGAACCTGGTGGAGATCAAAGATGCCCGGGGCCGCTTGACCCAGCTGGGGTATAACTCTCTGAACCGTTTGACGGTTGTGTCCAATGCTCTGGGTCAGGAAACCTTATTTCAGTATAACGCCACGGGCCGGCTTACCCAGGTAACCGACGCCTTGGGCCGGGAGACCCACTTCCTTTATGATGATGCGGGACGCCTGGTGGAGACCGAGCTGCCCGATCAGCAGCGCATTCTCTACGCTTTGAATGCGGTGAACCGTTTGGTGTCGATTTCTGGCCCCAATGCGAGTCAGGAGGACTGGGACGAAATCAACCTGACGGGCGCAGTGAACGTACTGGAAGATCCCAGCATGGAGGCCCTTGATGCGGGCAATTACAGCAAGCATTGGAGGAAGACCACGGATAGCGATCTCTATACGTTCTGGGCCCCCAGCACGGCCGAGGCTCACAGCGGCTCTCGCAGCCTGTTGGCTCCCACGGGAGGACACTGGAGACAGGCCAACGTGACAGCCTATGCCGGCGGCCGTTACGTAGCCAAGGCCTGGGCCAAGAAGGCCTCCGGAGGAGCGAGCACGGTGGTGGCCTCGATTGCCGCGGAAGTGCGCAACTTCGAAGCGGCCTTGGAGACGCAAGTGGACGCGGGCCAGGCCACCGTGGTGGACACCAATTGGACGGAGATCAAGCCGCAGCTGGTGCAGATTCCAGGTGACACCCAGGCGGTGCGCACGCAGCCTGCCCTGCGGACCCTCAAGCTGAGGATCGACAAGAGCAATCCGACGGACAGCAGCAGCGATGCTTATCTGGACGACGCCAGTTTGCAACTGATCAATACCTGTATGGAATATGACGGCGAGAATCTGCGAGAAGTGGGCATGGCCGATGGAGCCCGCTTTCGCCGCGAGTTTGACCGGGTCGGCCGGCTGTGCCGGCTATCCGATCCCCAGGGTCGCGTCATTTCGCTCCACTACGACGGGCTGGATAGGGTGGTCTCGGTGAGCGATTCCCTGGGCCTGACTCTGAGCTACCAATACGACGAAACGGGCCAGCTGACGTCGTTTACTGATGCCAAAAATCAGGTGTAGCCGTGAACATTATTTGCCAGCGGCCGTGAAGTTTATTTGGCGGCCAGTTCCCCGGCCCCAGTATGGGGTGGACACGGGGTTCTGGCTCAGAAAGGACACTCCCACTGGTGGTGCTGGGGGCAGCCTCCGCCGTCACCAAGGGCAAACCTCAAGCAGCCCAGTTCGCGTTCAAAGTTTTTGAGGATTTCAGTCAGCTGATGGGTTTGATTGGCGAGACTGTTGACCACCCTGTTGCTGTGCAGTCGATACGATGAAAGAAAGGCCAGGGTGTAGGCCAACTTGTAGGCTTGAGGCAGCTCCCAGAAGGTCAGCTTTTCATTGAGGTTCAGAGCGTGGGCCGCCCAGCCTGGACTTTGGTAACGATGGACCGGTATGTTCTGGGTGTAGAGCCAACTACTCGCCCCGTGCGGGTCATTGGCGCCGGCCGCATGCAGGGCGAGATGGTGCATCTGATTCCAAATTTCGGGGCGTTGCAGATAGCGCTGCAGGCCTTCGAGAGAGCGAAAGCAATGGCGTTCCAGGATGACCGGCTCCGGCCCGCTATCGGCCTCGGCGACGACCAGGCGCAGACTCTCGTTGATGTCCAGGCCAACGATCAGTTTTGTTGGTTCCGTCAGCAATTCGTCGGACCAAGATGACAAAGTAGCGTTCATAAGGTTCCTCTATTCTGCCTGTGCAATGATGCGCACAAAGGCGGCGTCAATTGGGGTCGTCTTGCGTTGGGCGCTTCTTTTGAGGCACATCAAAGCTAGCGCGTTAAGCCTGCGTGGAATCCCCTGCGACAATTCGAACAGGGCCTGTCGTGCATCGGTCGTAAACATGGCCGGCTTGCCGCCGGCGTGCTCCAGGTGGCAGTTGATGTAGTCCGAGGCTTCCTTGGCCGACAGGCCCTCCAACGTGTAAAGGAGACGAACACGGTCCATCAGGGCCTGGTGGACTGGCCGTTGGAGCCGCTTTCGCAGGGCAGGGTGGCCAAGAATCATCAAAATCAATGGATCCCTGGTGTCCATCTCAAAGTTGGTCAGAAGCCGTAGGTCTTCCAGCAGGCCATCTTCGAGCAAATGGCCGTCGTCCAGTACGAGTAGCGTTTTTCTTCGCTGCTCTTGGTAAAGCCGGTCGACCCGGTTGCTGATCTGGCGCAGGAGTCCGGCCCTGCTTCTGGTCGGGGAGAGACCCAGAGACTCCACGATACCCTCCAAAATCGCGTTGGGGTGGCGATTGGCTCCCTGGTAGCAGAGCAGGCAAGCGCGGTCACCCAGCGTTTCGAAGTAGTGACGCAAAGCGGTTGTTTTTCCCATTCCCATCTCTCCGGAAAGAATGCCTACTCCTCCATCCTCGATCAGGTCGTCGAGCTCTTCGCAAAGCTCCTTGATTTGAGGATAGACAAGCAATCGGGTGGTAGCGATGCTTTTCCCGAATGGGGCGGCGCTGAGGCCGTGGTATTTACGATACCCACCCATTTAAGAGGTCCTCTCATCCAGGCGAGTGGCCTTCACCGCCTCGAGATAGTAGCGAATGTGCAGCGACGAACTCTTCGATGCAATCGCCTTCTGCATCGCGGCCTTCACCTGGTTTTCCGAAAGCGGAGCATTGCGCAGAAAGAAATCCCCGGAGGAACTGCTCTCCGCGGGCGTAAGCGGACGCGACAGCAAATCTCCAAGCAAGGCGCGAAATTCAGCCAGGGTCAGACACGAGCCGCGCGGCCCGCGAACTTGTTTTTGGACGTCCTGGACCCCATCACAAAAGTCGTCGGCGAGCTTCTTGCGGTATTCAGTGGAACTCGACAGTGGAGCCTTTTTCTCTGGTTTCCTTGGGGTGGCTTTGCGCAAGGTGCGGTTGACCAGCGTCTGGGGTTCCAGCGTGTCCGTAAAGCGGCCACCTTCGTAGAGGCGAACTCGGGATAGATCGAATGGATCATAGCGGATAGTCACCTCCTGACCCACGAGGTGCTCGGCCACCGAGTAGAGATTGCCAGAAAGCTTGATACATCCCGATTTGTCCACTTGGCGTGTGGTTTCCCAGAGAAACAGGTCGACCAACTGGGCCGGGTCGGGGTAGCGGACCTGGCCGGCGCCGGCATCCCAGCGGGCCTTGGGTGTTTCCTTCGTCGAGGAATGTTCCCGCGCGTGGTAGACGTCTTTGATCCAGGCCCACAAAAACTGGTTCAACTCCTCCAGAGTTTGGATTCCGGCGCGTTCCGCCTCCGGGTAGAACGATTTTTTGACCGTGCCGAACCATCGTTCAATCTTCCCCTTCCCCTCGGGCGCATACGGGGTTGCGAACACGAGCTGGGTAGACAGTCGGGCTGCGACCAACTGGAGCGACCGCGAGTGGTAGACCTTTCCGTTGTCCACATAGAGAATTGAGCAAACGCCGCCGTGCAGGATGGATTTGCGAAAGCAATCCTCCAGGTACGGCAGATTCTGGCGAAAGTAAAATTCGGCGTGAACTACGTAGCGGCTGTGGTCATCCAGGACGGCATGCAGATGACACAGCCGGGTCTTATTTGGGTTCTGGGGGTCGGGCAGACGAATGCCCTGGGACCAGTCTGCCTGCCAGGAAGCGTTGCGTCGTTCGTGCTCATACCGAGGGTAGACACGGCCTTCTTTTTGCAGGTCCTTCTTGGTGGCCCGGCGCTGGCGCAGATTGTATGCCAGAGTTGCCTCGCAAATGCTCAGCTCAGCCTGGCCTGAGGCGCGAGCCGTAGTCTTCAGTAGTTCGATGATGGCCGATGTCGTGCGCGATGGTTCCTCACGGCGCAATTCCACGGCGCGGTCGACCAGGTCGACCTCAATCGCCCTTGGCTTGCCTTTGTCGTTGCGGGCAATCGGCCGCAGGGCCAGAATGCCTGGCTCGCTGACGACTTCGCCATCCGTGTTCAGGTGGCCGTATCTGTAGTAATTAAACCATCGCTCCAGACAGCGACAGGAAACTCGCTGGCTGTGCCCGCCGGGAAATTGGTGAACGGACTTGAGGATCTCCGCTCGGACTAAAGTTCTCTCCGCGCCCCCCAGGACCCGGTTGACTAACGGGGCGATGACGGCATAGCGAGCCAGGGCCACATCGTCGCGGTGGCGCTCCCAATCTGATTCGTTCATTTGATGCCTCCTTATGGATGCCCTGAGCTTGGAAACTCGAGGCTTTGACCATAATGAGGTGGCGGCCGGCCGGGCGCCTGTAAAATCTTGTGTGACCCAGTATTGGCGCCACAAAGCAGCCACAGGGTATCGCCCAAACAAGAACGGACTGGCCGGTCTTGGAGTAACCCGACCAGACCAGCTGAAAGAAGCAGAGGATAAAGCTCTGGTGGACATTTGCGGAAGCCCTCGAGGCTTTCCCCCAGGCGGACTCGGAGGTCACACCCGCTCAAGATGCAAGCAGCCAACAGGTAGTGGAGCCAAACTTGAGCGCGCGCTGCAAATTTTCGGCGCCAGTGGAGAAAGAGTTGATGCGACGGATTGACCGGCTCCATCTCAAGCTGCTCCGACCAGGAAAACTCCTCGGCAGCCCGCTCTTCTGCGTTTGTCTTGGCGATCGTGCCATGCTGCTCATAGAAATCCCGTGAACGAAGCGGATGACCGTCCGCGCAAGCCATAAGCCGGCCATCTATCAAGCCCATTCCGTAACTATGCGAGGGAAGCACATCTTCAGGCAGCAATGTAAAGGACTGCTGGCAGGCCTCGCACCATTTCCTGCAGATCCGAGCCGATTGCGGCCCGTCGCAGCCCAGGTCTAGCAACCGGGGGAACCCACCATTCTTGGTCAGTCAACCCGAACACCGGACACAGCCCGGGCTCCAAGCCCAGATATGTGGATAAAGATCGACATAGGCCTTGCTAGAAAGGCCCAAAATACGTAGGATCATGGCTCAAAGGTTCGTTTTCTGGTTGTTTAGTCGCTAGCAGTTTAACGAACCTTTGTTCTTTTTATGGGGCCGCCATGTAATCTTTACGAAAGACCCCCCTTGGACACCAGATACCGTTCACGGTTACACCCGCAGGTAGAGCCGATTTCGCAGGTAGGATTCGGCGGCCAGGGAGATCTCAGCCTGGTCGTAGGCGTTGCGGATAATGCCGCGGAGGTATCGGCCAGGGTCAGCATCGGACGGCACG
>JALHOV010000188.1 GCA_022842865.1 Vulcanimicrobiota bacterium
GTCTCTTCCAGATCATACTCAGGCGTAACGCTGGTGGTATTGGTGGCGCTCTCCGGCGACGGCGAGGGGGCTGGTTGAGCCCAGCCAGGCGCGCTCAGCCCCAGCAGCAAAAGAATGGAAACCTTGTTAGACACTGTGAAACCCTCCCTAAAGCAGAGGCTGCCTTCCCAGTGCCCCTTGTACCTCCTGCATTCTTTTGCAGGTACAATTCATGACTTCAGCCAGGAGTATCATCCAGAGCTAGGAGGTCCGCGAGAGGTGAAGTATAGTGGTCCGATGAGACGGTTTTGGATGGGCAGCCTGGCTGTCCACGCGCTGGTGGTGGCGGCCTGCTTGAGCTGGCCAGGGTCTTCTTCACCACAGGAGGAGAAGCTGCTCGTCTGCCCGGTCACGCTGGAGCCGATTCAGCCCCCTCCAGCGCCGGCCAAACGGCACACCGAGCGGCCGCCCCAGCCACCCCCTCCGCCCCCCAGACCCGCCCTCATAGCCAGGCACATCGCCGCCGTGCCTCGGGAGAGCCGGCCGCAACTGCCTCGGGCTTCGGCCGTGCCGCAGGGTCGGCGCTCTCTGGCCGTGCGCCGCTTGCCGGAGCGGTCTGCGGCGCCCGCCACTGCACCCCCTCCCAGCCGCACGCAACCGAGCCGTAGCCCCGCAACTGCCCGTCCCCAATCCCCCCCGCCTGAATCAGCCCAACCGCCGTCCGGCCACCCCGCACAGGCTGCCAGTCCTCAGTCGGCGCCGGCTCAATCTCCCTCCCCGGCACGCACGCCCTCGGGCCCTGCCGCGCCGTCTGCCGACCAGAAGGGAAACCAGGGTGCGCCCGCCGGCCCCGACGCACCGAGTTCCCCCGCAAGCGGTCCTGGACCGGGGGAAAGCCAGGGGGCCAAGGCGGGGGCCGGTGAGCCCTCTTCGTCTCCAGGCGGCGACAAAAAGTCGGGTCTGCCGGCCTCTCACGGAGATTCTTCCGCAACTCCCGGCCCAGGCCAGAGCGCCGCCGCGACCCCTGCTCCCGCCGCCGGCAGACCAGCAGAGCCGGCACCGTCCCAGGGAACCGAAGAGGAGGGACCCTCGGGACCTCCAGGAGTCAGTTTCGAGCCTTCCCTCACTTATCCGAAGGAGGCGGGAGGAGCGCATGGCTCAGTGACTCTCGTCGCTTCCGTCACCGAACGGGGCGAAATCCTTCAGGTGGAGGTAGTCAGCGGCAGTGGCTCTAGCCTGCTCGACGAAGCAGCCATAAGGCACTTCCGAGACTTTCGCTTTCGTCCCGCTCTGCTCAAAGGGAAGCCCGTTCCGTCGCGGGTCCGCAAGAAATTTACCTTCGTAGCCGAGTGATTTGCCAAGGAGGGATTTGAAAGAAATTTCCCAGTTCGAAGCTATCCTCTGCTCATGCATATTTCTAGCCGACCTTGGGCTCCCGAAGCCGCATTGGCGCCGCCATCCTCCCTATTCGCTGCAGATCCGGCCGCCATCGAAATGTCGAGCAATCCGACTCCCAGATGGTCGGCTAAACCAGGGGCGGGTGAAATCGCGTTCCGGGTCAGGTTCTGATAGGCGCGGGGGTCCAGGGCACACTTGGTCGGCACAGCCGCGGCCCTGGCCTCGGAGTTGAATCTGGGGGAAGCACTCCCAGGTCCCCTACTACCTGCTGCCCGACCCCGAGGGAGAAACTCTCGAGGTCCTGCACTAGAAGGGGACAGCTGCCGGGTCGACCCTGAAGGAACTCTTCGCGCCACTACCGCCCACCGATGAGGCCGACCTTTCCTAAGTCGGTCCTCCCGTCTTGCAGACCGCGCTGCCCACAAGTTCAAAGACTCCAGTCAGGCCAAAGCGCTGTTCGCAATGGGCAAAAAAGCGTCTCTGGGGGTCTTCCTTGATCAAAGCTTGCACATAACTCTGAAGATTGGGGTGGTGGTCGAGCGGAGCTATCAACTTTCCGACCGTGGAATGGATCTCGTATCCATCAGCCACTTTCGAGCTCGAGTTGATCAGGATGACGGTGGCAGCCTCCGAATGATAGAATCTGCGTTCCTCTCGAAACATCTCATCTCGGTGGACCTGCTGGTCAAGCTTCACGCCGGCTCGCTCCAGCAGGTGTGCCTGATCGCGCACATGGTCGGCCACTCCAGTGAGAAAATCGCTGACCTGCCTTTCGAAATGGACAGGCTCTTTGCTAGAGACTGATTGCCCCGAGAGCACGACCTGGTCGCAACTCGTGGCCTGGACCGCCGGGTGAAGTTCCGAATGAGGCCTTAGCGTTGCCCTACTGAGTGGAGTGATTGCGTTCATCATTTCCTCCTGGTTTTTTTATCACGATAGCCGGCCGCGGTCAGCCAATGGCCAGAGGAGGTTGCCAAGTTGTGAACCTGGTGGTAGCCGTCCAGCCAACACTGCAAAAGGTTATCTGAGTTCGCAGGGTCTGGCCGAGGCCATGATCTAGAATCTACCCAGCGGTCTGGCACCGACCGATCCCGATAGCCTGGTGGGACTCGTGCGTCCCAGTCAACCACCCGGGTAGTCTTCGGGAAGAGACCGCAACGCCTTCGAGCAAAGCGGTTTCCAGGGTGAAGGGCTTGCCGATTTAGCGGTCGGCTGCGGCCACGGCCAGGAAGTAGTTGCCTTCATAGACCACCCCGTCAAAGCGTAGGTGTGGCCAATGAAATTGACTCGGGACCGGCCAGGGAGCGTGAGCGCAAATATGTAGGCCCGTCGCGATCCCGAAAGCGAGCCAGCCTCATTTTCCGGGCGTGGGCAGTCCTGACGCGCAGTGGGACCTGGTCGGGCTGGAACCGATAAGAATGAGTCTCTCAGCCTCGCTGCCGGTGCTGGCGACTCTTACGCGGAAGGCGGATTGAGAGGCAGAATCAGGGGATTTCGCCGCCAGCTGAAGAAGAGGTCCCTTATGGCTAAAGCAGCACGCGCACCTGAGTTCGCTCCTGGATTGCCCCCGTCCAGACGTCTCTCATCTCATCATGGAGGACGACGCTCCTTTGGACAACTGGTTTCAGGAGCGCCAGCTGCGCTTGCTTCCGGAAAGTCTGTATAGCTCTTGGGCAATTGAGCGACCCTTTTTGGTGGCGGCCAATGTGGGCCTGTTTCACAAGCTCTCCGAACAAGCCGTGGTTGTAAGAAATCTTTCAGCTCCAGGCGTTAGTGTGGGGAAATGAAAATCATGGGCAACCAGCCTGGCACTCCCATTCGCACCTTCGGCAAACCGGCCGCGGCCGAGAAGCAGCCCTGGCAAATGGACCAGTTCGAACTCCAGCAAGAAATCTGGGTCGCGGACCGTCAGGTGGCTCAGATGCGCCAGACCATCTCCAGCGGCCAAAGCACGGCCGTCGCGGGACTGGGTGTGCTGTGCACCTCGCTAGGCATCATGGCCGCGCAGTCGATCCTCAGCGGCGGCCTGCCAGGAATGCAAATGATTCCCGTGGCCGTTGGCGCCGCCACCGGCATCACCTTGTTGACCGTCGGCGCCAGCAAACGCGACAACGCTCAGATGGAGATCGGCACCGCTCGCTTCAAGAGCGAACTGCTCCAGTCGATCTACGACAAACGCTTCCCCTAGCGAATCTGCCGGATCGAAATTCCAATCTTCAGACTGCTCCAGGACTTGTCCGCAGTAAGGGCAGTTGCCCCCAGCCTATAAGCCAGCGCAAGGCAGGCCCGATCACCGAGAGAAAGCCCCAGATGCTGCACCTGAGAATATAGCTTAGCCGTTTTTTGTGCTCCATCCGTGTCGTACACGATGACCTGAAGGGCCGACCGCTGTAGCTGTTCCAGAATTGGTCCTGAATCGCGACCCAGACGCTCAAAGCGGCCCAGCACCTCAGAAAGGTTCACGGTGGAGATGCAGCAGTCGTGAAAATGCGCCAGGACAACTTCCTGTCCGGGTTCCCCAAGCAGAAATGCCAACAAGGCCGAGGCGTCCAGGACGGTCATTCTTCCCGCCATTGCGACTTACGTTCCGCCAGGAAGTTCGCTACGTCATTGGCTGGGAGCTTACCCTGAAACTCATTTCGGACGAAAGCCTGAAGATCTTGAGGCGAAATATGACGGCCTGGCTGACAGGCCTGGCTAAGGATTTCCCTGGCCTCCGCCTCCATACTCCTGCCATTGCGGGCTGCTCTTTCCCGTAGGGCTTGATGAATTTCGGGGGAGAGGTTGCGGATGTTCAAAATCGCCATGCCTACATTGTAGGCATGGCAGACCACCAAAATCAAGAAATAAGGGCGAGCCTTCTGGCACCCTTCCACCTTGGCGGTCAGAGGCACCAAAAGCAAACAAAAGGCAGCCAGATATGCATTTTTCGTGGGCGCCAGATCGCCATCCCAGATCCCCTGCCAGGTCGGGGCCCTCCACGTAGTCCTTGCAACAGCCAAGAATGGACAAGAGGGGCAATATCGAAGCAGCCTGTATGCGTAACGCCGTCTGGCTATTGGGTCTCTTGAGCTGTATGGCGGTCACCACCCGTTTTTGCCCCCAGTTCTCCCCCTCCACCTTGCCAGCCACGCCCCCAAAGATAAGAATCTCGTGGAAAGAGTTCGAAGGAGACAAGATCATTTTTTGCTTCGATGGGGACAAGAATGACAGTTGTGGCGGTCGAGTCGGAGCATTTACAATTTGGCCGCCGCGAGGACCGATGCCCCTTGGGGACCTTCCTGAGCGCTTGAAAGTGGCGGCCCAAACCGCCGTCGACGAGCCTCAGCGCGGTCCAAAAACCAAAGAACTCGTTGTCATTGAGGGCACTACCCGTAGCTGGACAGTGAGGATCGGGACATCCGCAGGACCAGCGCAAAGTCGTATCATCGACCTGATGAACGCCAGTCCGATGCCTGAAGCCCGCAAGCTGGTGCTGCCCGACCTCAACTAGGGCTGCCCCTTTTCTAGCGCCAGGGACGAGTATTAAAGCTCACCGGGGCAGGCCGAATTGCCCTGGATCACGCCGAGCAGATCTTTTCTCGCGGGGACGAGTTGCTGGCAACCCCTCTGCCAGGCGCTGGCTCCCCCCGGCAAATCTTGCGAATCGGCGCGGTAGCAACCCTCTCGCGCAACTTCCAACAGGGATTTTTGCAGCCCCTGCTCCTGCACGACGGCGTTCAGCATCAGGCGCCAGTATCAGCACCTCCTGCTTAATGAACTTTTGCAACGTACCGCATCGTAAGTTTTAGCCTCGCCCCTGTAGTATTAACCGTTCAGAGGCCTGGCGAAAGACGGGCCGAGTGATGCCACCCAACAAGGGCCTTCGTTCCAAGGAGTGGGACGAGGAAAATGCTCGCGCAAAAATCGGACAAAAACCTCAACGTTGGGGCTGTCTCCGCGGCTATGGGGCCAAAGCGCGGTAATCGGCGCGCGGTCTACAGAGTATTCGGCCAGCACGGGAACCAATTCGCCCCGCTTGACGTGAGGAGCCGCAACGTAGGTAGGCGCCATCCCAATTCCTCCCCCGGCAACCAGGGTGGCCACGACGGCATCGCTGACGTCGACCACGATATGGTCGTTCGGTTGAATCTCTATCACCCGATCTCCGACCTGAAAAGGCCAGCGGAGAATTTGTCCCGAGCTTTGAAAGCGAACATTCACGCAATCATGCTCCAAAAGCTCTTCGGGACGCTGGGGCACGCCCCGCTTGGCGAGGTAGGCTGGGGAAGCGAAGGCGCAAACCCTATGGCGAGCGAGCTCGCGAGCAATCAGCCGAGAGTCGCTCAGATTTCCTATCCGAATCGCGACGTCAATGCCTTCTTCGACGAGGCTCACGAGACGGTCGCTCAGGCGCAAGTCCACCGAAAGTTTGGGATAGAGCTCCCGGAAAAGCGGCAGCAAAGGGGCCAACACATGCACGCCGACAGGCAAGGAGGAAGCGACCTTGATCACTCCCGCTGGCTCGGCTCGAGCTGCCGAGGCCGCCTGCTCTATCTCCTCGACCTGCCGCAATAACCCTTGGACCCGTTCGTATATGGCTTGCCCCTCGGGAGTAAGCGTAAGCGAGCGTGTGGTGCGAGTAAAGAGCTTGATGTCCAAACGCTGTTCGAGTCGCTGAATGCTCTTGCTGACCGCGGACGGGGAGACCGCTAAAGCGCGGGCCGCGGCCGAGTAACTACCCAATGCAGCAGCTCTCGCGAAAGCGATCAGCCCGGTCAGTCTATCAATGCCAATTTGTTCCACAGTGGAACTACTAAAGCGAATTTCAGCCCTATTTTCAAGCCTAAGGCAACACGGTAGGCTCTGCTCCTGGACAAGCAAACGAAGGAGATTTCACAATGAATACACATCCCGCGGGACGACTCGACGGCGAAACCGCCATTATCTTTGGCGGCACCTCGGGCATCGGCCTGGCAACGGCGGTCCAGGCAAAAGCGCTGGGAGCTGAGGTGACTGTGATCGGCACCGACCCCGACCGCGCACGTCGAGCGGCCCAAGATCACGGTCTGGCTGGTTGGCGCGCCGCCGACGTTACGCGCATCGAGACCGTTGCCGAGGCGCTCTCCGATTTCACTCGGGTCGACCACCTGGTCATGCTGGCGGGCACCTTCGTCGTCGGAAAGATCCTGGAAGCCGAAGTGTCCTTTCTCCGTCAGGCTTTCGATGAGCGAATTTGGGGCTCGGTCCACGCCATCCGAGCTCTCTCCAGCAGGCTGGCGGCGGACGGCTCCATCACTTTGATCTCAGGTCAGCTGGCCGAACGCCCCACCGGCACCGGCACCGCTATCGTCTCGGCCGCGGCCGTCGCCATGGAAGCGCTCGCCCGTGGACTGGCTCTGGAGCTGGCTCCCCGACGAGTGAACGCCGTCTCCCCAGGTTGGACCGAAACACCGTTGCTGACCAAGGCCTTGGGGGACGATCGTGACCAGGTGGTGGATGGAGTCAAGAAGGCCGCACTCCTGAAGCGGCTGGGGACCGCCGAGGAGGCCGCAGCCGCGGTCATTTTTCTAATGACGAATGGCTATATGAATGGAGCCACTCTAAACATCGATGGCGGCGGCCGACTTATTTAAGGGTCTTAGGGCGGCGTGGGCGGGCAGACGAGAGGCAATCCGACACGCCGCCTTCCCTCATCGGTCTTGAGAGAGAAATCTCGACCAGCGAATTCTGCACCCTCGGGACCACAGAGGAACTCTACGGCTCGGGCCACCCACTCCGCCGGAATATGCACGCCAGGATCGAGTTGGCTGACCGGGTTCACTCCCGATCGCCGGATGGTGATCTGCATGTCGGTGGCCACCGTGCCCGGACTGAGCCCGACCACCCGAATTCCGTGCTCGGCATACTCTTTATGGGAGCATTGGGTCAAGGAGAGAACGGCCGCCTTGGTGGAACAATAGTGACTCCAGCCCTCCAGTGCGCTGGTGGCCGCGCCGGAACTTAGATTCACGATCACTCCATGCTTCTCTTTGAGCATGTGAGGAAGGACGGCGTGGGTGGCATAGTAGACGCCTTTCAGATTGATGTCGACAACCTTCCCCCAAGCCTCGGGGTCGCTTTCGTCCAGCCGCGCTATCGGGTCGATAACGCCCGCATTATTGACCAGGACCGAGATACATCCGCCTTTGTCCATGGCAAAGTCGACCAAAGACTTGACCTGCTCGTACTGGCTGACGTCACAGGCCCTGGCAAAAGCGCGCCCACCGGCCGCGTTGATGTCTTTGGCGATCCTGTCGATGTCTTCAACGGTTCTAGCGGCCAGAATCACGCGGGCCCCCTGCGCCGCAAAATGCCGAGCGGTGGCCTCACCAATTCCGCGACTTGCTCCCGTGATGAGTATCGTTTTTCCCTGAATTTCTGGCATGCAAATTCTCCTGGGATCATCTTAAGCCAGGTATCGCTGGGGATAAAGACACCACCGCGCATTGGACTCGTGCGCATTTTCCATCAATCACGCTTTAGCCTGGATCGCAAGAAGTCTAGAAAGGCGTTGACCCGTGCTGGCCGATACCGGTTTGGGCTCTGCCCTTGGGGCGGCAATAGAATCCAAACTCCGGTCGAAAAATCGGTTGCGGTCACGCGATACTCGGGAAACAGATCGACCAGTTCACCCTGGCTGCGCTGAACCTCCGTCATCCAATCCGCGAGCAAGGCTGGCCCCCACCCGCGAAGTGCACAAGCCCGCAGAGCCTGGGCATTGGAGATGGTCAACCATCCCCGGATTGTCACCCTGGTCACCTGGCGATTTGCATCTTGGAAGGTCCAGCAACTTGAAAAACCCTCGTAGGGAAACAGCAGGCAGTCTCGTTCCGCAAGTTCCTGGGGCTCGCTGATCCTCCCATGTCGTTGCAGGTAGGAAGGGCCGGCGCACACTCGATAGCGGGTCCGGACCAGCACTTCGCAGTCCGGAGGGGCCTGAGACAACGCACCCATCCGCAGCGCCAAATCCAGTCCCTCGTCCTGGAGGTCGATGCGAGCGTCGGACAAGAGAAGTTCGATATTGGTTTTGGGATAAAGCTCATTCCACTCGCCCAACAGCGGAACCAGAACCTCCGACCCGAAAGTCACCGAGGCAGTAACGCGAATCTTACCGGCCACCTCCAGCCTTGTGTCGCGCAGCATTTCCTGAGCATCTCGGAGTTGATCCAGAACGGGCTGAATGGCCTGAAGATAGACCCGGCCGGCCTCGGTCAGGCGCGTCTTCCTGGTGGTTCTGTGGAATAGGCGGACACCAAGCTCGGCTTCTAGCGAAGCAATAGCTCGAGACACTTTGGAAGGGTCCACCTCACGGACGGCGGCCGCCCCGGCAAAACTCCCCGCTTGAGCGACGGCGACGAAAATTTCAAGATTCTCCATAACGATTGCCTCCTTCAGCAGCCTGAAGAGTTTCCCGTTAGAATGGGTCAGGCTGGCCGCTGGCGAACGCGGCGCGATGAAAGTTCTGATCGTTCACGCTCATCACGAAGCCAGGAGCTTTTCAAGCGCTCTCTGTGTCCAGGCGAAAAACACCTTACTGGAGCTGGGTCATCAGGTGGTGGTTTCGGACCTCTACGCTCAAGCCTTTGACCCGGTCTCCGACCGACGCAATTTCACCAGCTGCGCAGATGCAAACTTTCTCAAACAACAGGCCGAAGAAGCATATGCCAGTCAGCAAAATGGATTTTCAGCAGAATTGGAAGCCGAAATTGCGAAACTTGAAGCCTGTGATCTTCTCGTCTTTAATTTCCCGCTGTGGTGGTTTGGCATGCCGGCCATCCTGAAGGGGTGGGTTGACCGGGTCTTCGCTGCCGGCCGGATTTACGGTGGCCCAAAGCTTTATGAGGGCGGTTTAGGGGGGGCGCGCAAAAAAGCGATGGTCATGCTGACCACCGGCGGTGGTCCCGAAGGCTATTCCGGCTATGGTGTAAATCCCAGTCTGGAACAGATCTTGAAGCCGATTGAACACGGCATTTTCTGGTTCAATGGTTTTCTTCCCCTGGCCCCCTTCGTGGCCTGGAGTCCCGCTCGCAGTGGTCAGGAACAACGTCAAGCCGACCTGCTCCGGCTCGACTCCCGCTTGCGCTCACTCGACCAGGAGTTGCCCCGTCAACTTCCCCTCAAATCGGACTTCGGCCCATCGGGCCAGGATGAAAAGAAACGGTATATGGTCCTGCTGAGCCGAACCAGACCGATGGACGAACAGTATCGTCAACTCATACCGGCGGAGATGGCCCGCGTGGCGGAGTTGCAACGTCAGGGCGTTTTGCTGCAATCCTCGCTCGGCGCACCCGGCAGCGACCCCTGGCGGGCCTTTCTGCTGTTTCGCGAGTCCTCGCCGCAAGAAGTTCTGGAGCACCTGCGCAGCTTGCCGCTGGCAGCCTACCTTGACTTTGAAATTACCGAATTGATGAAAGTCCCCGCACCGCCAACCTGATCGAATTTAGAGATCCAAGCGGATGTTTTCTACCCTGAGACCAGTCCGTTCAGCTTAGCAGAAACTGGCAAGTTGGGAGCGAAGAGAAGTCGGATGACGGATTTCCAACGAGAGCATGCCTGCGCCGCCGCGCCGCTTCCTGCCGGCCTGCGCAGCCAACTGAAAGGGTATCAATGGGCGCGCGATACCGTCGGCATGTCCGGTGGTGCCGTCTATCGGCTGCACGGCAAAGTCGGTGCGCCGGACCTGTTTTTGAAAGACGGCTCTGGTTCCCTGGCCGATGAGGTGACAGACGAGATGATAAGGCTCCGCTGGCTGCAGGCTTACATCGCTGTGCCCTCCGTCGTCCAATTTGTCCGCACGGCTAAGCAAGCCTGGCTGCTGATGACCGGGCTGCGCGGACAATCCGCCTACCAGGTGCTGGAATCAAACCTCGAGGCCGGGCCTGCGGTGGTAGATGCAATAGCCGCATTCTTGCGCCAATTCCACCGGATCCCGGCGTCCGAATGTCCTTACAACAGCGATCACGCTTTCCGGCTCTCCCGCGCGCGTTTGCGCATCGACGCCGGTCTCGTCGAGGTAGAAGATTTTGATGAACAACGACAGGGTTGGACCGCCGAACAGGTCTGGGGTGAATTGCTGGGGCTTTTGCCGCTGATGCCGCCCGATCCGGTGGTAACTCACGGCGACTTCTCGCTGGACAATCTTTTTCTCAGTCAGGGCGAGGTTGTCGGCTGTATTGATGTGGGCCGCGTGGGCGTCGCGGACCGGTACCAAGACCTGTCTATTCTTTGGAACTGCCTGGGCGAGTTCGGCCCTGCTCTACAGGAGAGGTTCTTAAGCCAGTACGGCCTGACCCATCTCGAATCCAACAAGCTGCAATTTCACCTGATGTTGGATGAACTTTTCTGACCTCGGGGTTTTCGCTGAGTTTGTGAATGGCCCAACTGCTATTCAGCCCTGGCGGACCTACCTGAAGGTCTGGAACTCACTCCGGAAACTTAGAGGCCCCGTCTCAAGATTAGCGATTGCGGAACTGGCTGCTGCCTTCCAAGGTGAACGGCGTGGCCGGTTGGTGACCTTGAGCGGGCCGCAGACAGCGCAGCCGGTAGTCCAGGCGCTGTCCGACCACCGCCAGTTCGAAAGCTCCGATTCGCTCCGCCAGAAGCCGGCCTCGGCCCAACTGGCTGACCAAAGTCACGCCCAACCCACTTTCGATGGGAACACCCGCCGGCACAGGCGTGGGGATCGGCTGTTCTCGACGTATCAGGCCGCCGCGCTGAGGATCGCGGTAGAAGATGAGATAGCTGCACCACAGGGGGTTCCCCTGAGGATCGAGCCGAAACTGGCCCTGGGCATCCATCGCGCTGGCCAGACTGAGCGCCTCTCCTTGACAACTTAGGGAAGAATAGCAGCTGCGCTGCACGTCTTTGTCCAGCGTCTCGACCACCAGGCGGGCACCCTCCACCAGATCGCGTGTCTGGTCTACACGGCGCCAACTGCGCAGGCCTTTCTCAAAGGCGAAAAAAGTAATCACCAGGAGCAAGCTGATGAGGCCCAATCCAAGGAGCGTCTCAGCAAGAGAAAACCCACTTTTTCTCACGGGTCCATCAGCGTTTCAAAAGTCAGTTGCTGGCGGTCAAAGAAAATCTGAACGGTGACCTGGCGAGGCCCGTCTGGATGGGGGCGGCAACGCACCAGAAAGGTGTAGGCACGATGGTCCAGTTGGCTGACCGGGTAGGGCGCGGGCGGAAATCCTGCCTGAGTAGGGGTGGGCAGACGCCCATCAAAAAGGTAACTGGTGGCGCTCGGCCCGGGTGCCTCGCGAATTCTCTCCAAAAGCTGCTGCGACAATTGGCTGGCCTGGAGAACCGTGGACGACTTCTGCTGCAACTGCATTCCACGAATGAAAAGGACGGCTAGCGAGATGATCGCGGTCGAAAGCAGCAGGCAGCAGAGAAGAATCTCGACCAGAGTGACTCCCCAGTTCCGTCTCACCTAGCGCAGAATCCAGGTCTTCACCTGCAGGGCCCCCGGAATTTCGATAGGGTCCTGGGAATCAAAAAGACTTTTGAGGTAGGTCAGGCGGATCCCTTGGTTCAGTTCGACATCCTGGCCGCTGACCAGGCCGCCCACAATACTCACCCCTTTATCCGCCTGAAACCTTCCTTCCGTGTAGATCAGACCTTCAAAATAGGAGGTCGATAAACCATCGGCCCTGACCGTGCGCGCGATTTGTGCCACCAGCTTGAGGGCCTGTCTCCGCTCGGCCTCGGTCAAGTCGGTTTGCAAATTGCCATAGTCGTCGGAAAGTGCCTCCAGGACCTTGGGAGTACGAGTGGAGGGTTGAGCCAAGAACGAGCGGACCCAGTCGACGCGATCGTCTTGCGATCCGCCACCGTGGTCGTGGTAGGGGATGAGACTGTCCAGGCGTTTCACTAAAAAGTCCCGTCGCGGATCTGCTGGTTGCCCGCTCACCATGTCGCGCAGAACAACCAGTTGATTCTGGGGCAGATTGTTGTAGGAGTTTCCGCTACCGGTGTTGAGAACATGATTGGCCTGGTCGAGCCGACCGTTCGAGCCCATGACCCCAAGGTCACCCGATTGGCACAGGCTGATAATGCGGTCCATGGCGCTGTTAATGTTGGACACGACACCGGGGGCGCCGGTGATTCCGTCCAGGTAACCGGAAGCGTCGTAACCTTCCAGATGGACGTCCCCCTGGCTGAGCAGCGCGACCTTGTTCCCTGCAGCCAATTCCACATCCCCTCGCAGATGAGTGGCCCCGTCCACGATGACGCTCCCCTTGCCACGAACGGCGCCGGAGAGTTCCAGATCTCCGTGCACATAAACTTCCGCTCCAGCTTGAAGCGTCAAGCTACCAGGATTGCTGATCGGACCCTCGAGATAGTATTTTCCGGGTGGAACCACCGTTTCGTCAGCTTGAAGCGTTAACGGGAGGGCAGTCGTTCTGGCCTGCGATACCAGGCCGGGTATGTCAAACTGAACCGACCGTCGCGGACCCTCGCGACTGCGCAGACTGCCGACGCTGTGGACTCCGTCAAAGCGGAGAGCTTCTTCGGGGGGTCGACCGTCGCGAGCGGTTACCCCTCCGGTGACCGTGGCCGTGTCTGTCGGCTGGAGAGGGCTCCAGTGAAAACTGGGAGCCCCGCTGTCGGTTTCCAGATTGCTGTGGACTCCGGCCTGGCTGGCGTCTCCACCGGGTTCGGTTAACCCATCGATCGAGAACTTTCCCCAAGCGCGAATCCGCCCTCGAGACAGAAGGGCGGTGTCGTCCAGGCGGATTCGTTCACTGCCGATCAGCGCCTCCAGCGTGCGCCTCGCTGTTCCAGAGCGCCCTTCACAGACCAGCCAGACAGAGTGAGGGGGAACTGTGGCCGGTCCGCGAGGACCGTCAAGCGCGGCCGGGCCCAGCAGATTGTTGACCGAGGCGGCGGAGCCAAACTCTACCCGGTAGCTGGCCTCCCCCTGGCTCAGACTCTGCCAGGGAATTCCTCCCGACCAGTTGCTTTGCGAGCGCAGACGAGCCAGAGCGTGACTCAGCGCCGCCTCCGCCGCCTGCTGGGCCAGAGCCTGACGGTAGTGCGCCTGGGCACCGAAGTTTTGACCGCCCAAAGTCTTGAGAAGACTGGTGGTGAGAATCATCAGGACCGACATGAGTAGAAGGGTGGCCGCTAAAGCAATTCCTCGGGTCGACACATCACATCTTACCATGCACGAGTGCCTACTTCCAGCAAGGTGTTGGCCCGTACAAATCAGATACAGAGATTTGACAATTCGGCCTCATGGGCATAGGCTTTGGCCGGGCTCTAAGGCGGTAGGCAGTTGTAGCCCCCCCTCTGATTTGACCCGTTGGGCTTGATTTGGTTCAAGATCCAATGA
>JALHOV010000189.1:0-10410 GCA_022842865.1 Vulcanimicrobiota bacterium
TTCTGCTGGTCCCTGTTCCGTCCCAGGCAAACTGGATTGCCGAGAGTCGGGTGGCGCCGCAACTGGAGGTGGTGGGCGAGCAGGTGCGCGTGCGCGGTATTCGTGACTTTTTGTGGCGCAGCCAGACGGATTTTGAGGCCCGCTGGGTCGACCGAACCTATGACCTATCGCGTTTGCGCAGCCTGGACTTCTTTCTCAGCTTTTGGGGTCCCAAGCGCATCTGCCATACTTTTGTGAGTTTTGGATTTGAACGCCCGGACGGTAGCAAGGATCAGGTGGCGGTTTCTATCGAAGTGCGTAAGCACCAGGGACAGAGCTACTCGGCATTGGGTAGCGCCTTCCGCCAGTTCCCGCTGATTTACATTTGGGCGACGGAGACGGATGTGGTGCGGGTGCGCACCAACTTTCGCGGCGAGCAAGTCTATCGCTATGCCGTGAGCACTTCACCCGATGGATTACGTCGCATTTTCCTGAGTTATGTGGCGGAAAGCCAGCGTCTTTACGAACAACCCCGTTGGTACAACGCGGTGACCTCCAGTTGTGGGGTAAACATCCTGCGCACGGTGTGGGGCCACCGGGTCGGCTATTTTCCAAGCTTTCAGCAGCTCTTGAATGGCCTCTGGGACAAGGAAGCTTATGACGAGGGGCGTTTGGGCAAGGGGCTTTCTTTTGAGCAGGTGCGCGAGCAGGCCAATATCGTGGCGGCCGCTCAAAAGGCCAGGCTGGAGGATTTTTCCCGGGCCATTCGTCGTTCTACCGTCTGGTTGGAGATTCGTAAAGTGGCAGGACCGTGAGGCCACGAGGGTTAAGCAGCGCCTGATATCAACCCTCGGAGGAATCCATCTTTGTCTAAATACCCCTGGCTGGCGCTACTGCGGGCGGCATCGACCCTACCCGTTCAGGCTCAGGGGGACAATCCCCCGGTCGCCGTGATGAGCCTGGTTTGGGGCGTGGTCAATATCGGGCACGTAAACGAAGGATATAAGTGCTGGTGAACTTTTTTAGCGACAATCACCAACAGGTGGAAGACAACGATTTGAAGTCTCTCTCGGGACCTCCCCTGCGCGTCGACCCTCCCCGCAATCCCTTCGGCAGTGGTGGAGTGCAAAATCCCTTTGTGTATAATCGCAGACTGGTGGCGGCCGATTTCCAGGGGGTAATCTGGCTCAGGAGAAAGCCTACGCCAAGGCTACCCTGCTCTCGGGAGAACCGCTCATTTTTGGTGTGGCCGGACCGGCGGCGGCCAAGAACTTCACGGTCGCCATTACCGACCCCCAAAACCAGCCTTTGTTCAGCGACCCTCTCTCACGCAGGCCTGGTCATCGACCTGAAGCACGCTGATTTGAAGAACTTTGTCGAGGACCTCTACAAAGTGGATGCACTGCTCCGCGGCGAAACCACTGCACCAAATCAATAGAAACGGAAGAACAAGACCATCAGACGCACAATCTTAACCGCCTTGCTGGCGGTCTGCTTTGCAGTACCGGAAGTCTCCCTGGCCCAAACCGCTCCTTCGGTCAGCGCCGACGAAGCTCGGGCCATTGCAATCGATGCCTACCTGTATTTTTATCCGCTGATCACTATGGACCTGACCCGCAAACAGTCTACCAACATTGCTCCGGGCCAAGAGTTCGGCAAGGGTCCGGAAAATATGTTCGTAAGCGTGCGCGAGTATCCGCCCGGTGATTTTAAGGGCGTGGTGCGCGTCAATTTTGACACGCTGTATTCGATCGCCTGGCTCAATCTCTCGGAGGGACCGCTGGTTGTGTCTGCTCCCGACACCAACGGCCGATTTTATCTGTTGCCCATGCTGGATATGTGGAGCGATGTTTTCGCTTCTCCGGGCAGTCGCACCACCGGCACCAAAGCCGCAAATTTTCTGGTCACTCCGCCGGGCTGGAACGGAACCGTTCCTGGCGGAATGTCGCAGATTTCGGCGCCGACCTCGACTGTGTGGGTGATTGGTCGCACCAAGTGCGACGGTCCGGCCGACTACCCGGCGGTCCACCAAATTCAGGACAACATCAAGGTCACCCGTCTATCGGAGTGGGGGAAGCAGCCCACGCCCGTGGCCGTTAAAATTAATCCTTCGGTGGACATGAAAACGCCTCCCAAGGCCCAGGTCGACTCGATGTCCGGCCAACAGTACTTCGCTTACGCCGCCGAATTGCTGAAAACTCAAAAGCCGCACACGACGGACCAGCCGATTTTGGCGCAGATGCAAAGGATCGGGCTCACGGCCGGTTCCAGTTACGATGTCAAAAAACTGGCTCCGGCCTTGCAGCAAGCCGTGCAGGCGGCGCCGCAGGCTGCCCAGTCTCTGATGGCCTGGAAAGTGCCGACTTTAGCGCGGAACGTCAATGGCTGGTCGATGAACACCGATACCATGGGGGTCTATGGTAACTACTACCTGAAACGAGCGATTGTCGCTCAGTTGGGCCTGGGTGCCAATCTCCCGGAAGATGCCATTTATCCCTTAAATCTGGGCGATGACACCGGCAAGCCTTTGGATGGTGCTAACAAGTATGTGTTGCACTTTGACAAGGGTATGACTCCGCCGGTTGATGGCTTCTGGTCGATTACCCTGTATGACCAGGACGGTTTTCAGGTGCCCAATTCCCTGAATCGTTTTGCGGTCAGCAGTTGGATGCCGTTCCAAACGAATGCGGATGGTTCGCTCGATCTGTATTTTCAGAATGAAAGCCCGGGTCAGGGCAAGGAAGCGAACTGGTTGCCTGCTCCCAAAAGCGCCTTCAATCTGACCATGCGCATTTATGGACCCAAGTCTGACACTTTGACCGGAAAATGGAGTCCACCGGCCGTCAAGCGTTTGCCTTAGAACTCCATATTCATCACTTTGCGCACTTCGGCCCAGCCTGGCTATTTGGCCAAAGCCTCTACAGGCAGGTCATTTACTCGGTTACGACGGCATTTCTTCCCGCACCACGCCCTTCGTCGCCCACCATCAAGGGATCCTGAAGCAATTCGAGCCCAACTGCTCCAATCGGAAGGGAGGCTACAACGACCTACCGCCTGAACGCTGAACTGAGCGGCAATCTTCAGCCAAAGAGTTCGAGTCGGCCTGGGTCTTGCCTTCGCCGAAGCAGTCGACGACTCTGAAACCCCTGCAAGCCAGGCTCTAAGAGTAGCCGCGCCTGCGTGGAACTGGTCCGGCCCACTGGCAGTTACCTGAACGTGTTCAAGCAGCTCTTCTTAGGCCTGGCTCTGGGCGGCGTAGTGGCGGCGCAAACCGAATTGGACTCCTTGCGTTGGGAGCGGCGGGTCCTCGTGATTGCCTCACCGTCGCGCAACACACAATCCTTTTTGACACAGCGGAAAGAACTGGCTGTGGAAAGCGCTGGCTGGAAAGAGCGTGACCTGGCTTTACTTGAAGTCATCGGACCGGAGAAAGCCGACCTGCGCAGGGTGCTGAAACTCAAAGCCGATGATTTCACAGTGCTGCTGATCGGCAAAGACGGGGGCGTTAAGCTGCGCTCCGGCACCCCTCTTACTTTGCGAGAAGTTTTCGAGCTGATCGACAGTATGCCTATGCGGCGGCAGGAAATCCGCCAGAAAACCTGATTGCCGGCCCGCTGTTGCCCAGCTTCCCGTAACGGTCTCACCTGTGCGCCCTGGGAGCAGGAATCCACCGCCAAAATCTTCGAAGACCCGACTGCTGTGATTGAAAGATTAAGTCGGGCCTTTCGTCTGGCCAGATGGTCCAACCAGAGAAGCAGCTCGGGCGCTACCGACTCCGACCAGTTGCCGAGCCTTTCGCGGCGCCGCTTCCTTCAAGCGGGCGCGGCCATGCTCGGTAGCGCTGCTCTGGCCGGTTGCGGAACAGACCCCCCGGTGACTAACCCTGGTTTTTCCTTGCCTCGGCCCGGGACCGTTCAGCCCAGAATTGCCATCATCGGCGCCGGAATGGCGGCCATGAGCGCGGCCTGGCAACTTTACCGGGCGGGCTTTTCAGCCGAC
Source organism: Vulcanimicrobiota bacterium (assembly GCA_022842865.1). Taxonomy (GTDB): domain Bacteria; phylum Vulcanimicrobiota; class Xenobia; order Xenobiales; family JADMJV01; genus JADMJV01. Next base: position 3,979 of record JALHOV010000189.1, read on the forward strand.
ATCTACGAGGCTCAGCACCGCGTTGGCGGGCGCATGTTTACCGCCACCGGCATCTTCGGGCCGGGCCTCACCACCGAACTGGGGGGCGAGTTCATCGACGCCAACCACTTCGAAATGCTGGAGCTGGTCCGCCAATTTGGTCTGCCACTCTTCGACGTGTTGAGCCCTTCAGAACTGGCTTTGCAACAAACCACCTGGTTTTTCGCTGGAGTGCAGTTGAGCGAAGCCGACGTCATCACGCTCTTTCGGCCCCTGGAGCCCCGCATCACAGCCGACAGGAACGCTTTGCCCGATAACATCGACTTTCTGACTCAGGACCCGACCGCCATAGCCCTGGATCAACTTTCCATCTCCGATTACTTTGATAAGATCGGTGCGACCGGAACCCTACGCACCATCCTGGACGTGGCCTTTGTGACCGAAAACGGCCTGGCGACGTCACAGCTCAGCGCTCTGGACTTTCTGGGGGCCATCGATCCTGACACCTCCGACAATGACTTCGCCATATTCGGCGAGAGCGACCAGCGCTACAAGATCTTGGGTGGCAATCAGTTGCTTCCCCAGGCTATCGCCTCGCGCATCCAGGCCAGCTCTCCCGTTACTTTCGGCTACCGTCTCACCGCCCTCCGTGAGGAGAAGGACGGCTTCGCGCTCACCTTCGCGACCGCCGGAGGCATCCAGGAAGTGAAGGCCGACCTGGTTTTATGTACTCTGCCTTTCCCGGTGTTGCGCGCGATCGACTTGCGCATCAACTTGCCTGAAGCTGTGCGCAATTCGATCCAGACGCTCAACTATGGGACCAACGCCAAGCTGACCCTCGGCTTCCGCACTCGTTTCTGGCGCGACCAGGGGCGCACCGGCCTCTTTTTCACGGACCTACCTTTCCAATCCGGCTGGGACAGCACCCAGGGGCAGCCGGGTAGCGCCGCCAGCCTTACCCTCTACCTCGGCGGAGAGGCTGGATTGCAGCTAGAGAACGGCACGCCCGAAAGCTGGGCAGCCGCCTTCCTGCCCGGCGTCAACCAGATCTTTCCCGGTGCCGACTTACAGTTTACCGGCCAGGTCACTCGTTTCACCTGGCGCACCTCTCCGTTCGCCCTGGGCAGTTACTCGGGCTTTGGTCCCGGCCAGGTCACCAGCCAGCTGGGCGTGGCCAGTCAGCTCGGAGGAAACCTTCTTTTCGCCGGAGAGCATACGAGCGAGCGATTTTCCGGCTTCATGGAAGGCGCCGCCGTCAGTGGCCGCCGCGCCGCCGAACAAATTCTGCAGCGCGTGGGAGCCGCGGCGGTTCGCTGAGCGCCCAGATTCCGTAAGTGGCAGAGTCGTCAGTCCTCAGCTTGGCCAGACGCCCTGAGCCACTCCTCCAGCCAGGGCAGGTCCCCCCAGCTTTCGAGCAAGGTCACCGCCGCCACCCTCTGGCCGAGCGAGTCGCAGCCAACCAGGGCTCGAACCCGTTCCAGGGGACGTTCTGAGAGATTGGCAAGCGCCTGGACGGAGGCGGCGCGCACTTCCCAGCGGTGGTCCCCCAGGAGGTCAAGCTGCACCTCGGGCCCACAGCGGCGCAGCGCCGCGACCGCTTCCTCGGGCGAGGCCGCCGGCGCGAGATAGCGCTCCAGGCAATCATCGGCCAGACCGACGCGGATGCCGATTGCGCGTACCTCTGCATCGTCACAGGCGAGGACTGTCTTCGGCAGGCTGACCTCCAGTTGCAAGGCGATCTCCAGCAGGGGCAGCGTGGCCCAACCAGCTTCCAACAAACGCTCCGTCTCCTGGCGCGCCCGGGTCGGGTCGTAGCGGCGGGTCAACTCCAGCAACCAGTGGGTCTCGGCCTCCGGAAGCGGGACCGACCAGAGCCACAGCACCTGCTCCCCCAGGGTCTCCGCGAGTTGGCGGGCTTTGGCCCGGTGCGGTCCCGCCAGCTCCTCGAGCCAGACATCCCCCATTTCTGGTATCGGGTTGTCGCCTTCAAGCAGGATGGCCACCCGCAGCTGGTCCCGTGGCTCCAGTCCGCCGGTCTGACGACACACCCTGGCGGCCGCCAGTGCTTGGGCGGTCTTGCGCTGCCACAGAAAGGGTCGGAAAAAGTCGACCCCCTTGTGGGCCAGGCGCTGCCCGAGGTGCAGCACCGTCTCGGCGTCCTGGGCGAGGGGAAAGGTGTGCGCCATGAAGTCGGCCGTGCGCGGATCGTCGTAGCACAACAGGCAGATGGTCAGCGCCTTGCGGAGCGCGCCTTCGCTGTTGGGAATCAAGCGAAGCAGGAGGTCGACCAGGTCCTCCTCTTCGTGTCGACCGAGGGCAAGGGGCCGGGTGGGCTCGGCGATAATGTCGCGCAGCACCGCCAGGCGTGCCGCCAGCGTCCCGTTGGAAAGAACCTCGAACAGGTCTCCCGCCGAGCGGATACGGACCGGCGGAACAGGAGGCTCGCTCAGCCCCAGATGACCTCGGGCAGTTCGATCTCGGCGCTACCCGTGGGGGCCTGGGCAGAGAGCCTGTTAAAGAAGGGGCCAATCGCGGAGCCGCTGGCCGCCGAGCCCCGCAGCGCGGGCACAAAGTCGGGCAATTTGATGGGGATGCTGACCTCGGCGCTGAAGACGGACCAGAGCTTGATCTTGACCTTGATCGCCAGGCCGAGCAGCACGTCGATGGTGTGGGTGTGGATTGCGCTGACGTTCTGAACGGCGGGAGCGCCGTTGGGCACGGGCGGGCCGTCGGCCTTCTCTAATAGGAAGGTAAGGAATTCCCCCCCGCTGGCAATGGGATCCACGGCGTCGTAGTTCCCAAAGTTGGTGGTGAGGCGCACAATTTGCATTTTCACCGGGAAATAGATGTTGAGCACCGGTCCGGCTGCGGGCTTGATCCCGATCTTCTTGAGTGCGGTCAGGAAGGCCTTGAACTCCACGGACACGGCCGCGACTGCGTCGAGGAGGTTGCCGTGCAGCGCCACCTTGGGCTTCAGCTCGAGATAGCCCAACCGGGCCATCTGGTTGCTGGTGCGGTCGTAGAGTCCCCAGATCGGCCCGTTCGCGAGCGGTGCTTGAGCCTCGGATAACAGCTCCATGGCGATGGAGAAACCCGCTTTCTTCAAGAGGGTCACCGCGAGTCCGATCAGGTCGATGCTGAACTGGGTTTGGAGGCTGAAGACCTCTTCCCAGGTGGTGCGAAATCCGCTGCGCCAGTTGAAGCCGACCGTGCCGCTATCGACGGCAAAGTTAAAGCGCACGTCCCAACCCAGGCCGATGCCGATGCCGCCCTCAGACGCGTCGCCGCTGACCCGCAGGAAGCCAAACTGGCTGTTGGCATTGAGGTCGCCTGACACTGTGTACTGCAAGTTGTAGCCGATGAACGCAGCGGCGATGAAGCGCGCGGATACACGGCAGCGCAGACGGTAGAGAAAGAGCGGCAGGCTGAGGTTGAGCAGATCTTCCCCGAACTCAGGCTCGGAACCGTCAAAACCGGTAAACTGCGGCACGGCCGGGTTCTGCAGGCTCGTGTTGGCGGGAAAGAAAGCCAGTCCGGTAGCCAGATTACGCGGCAGCGAAGTCGCCAGGACCGTTGGTTCAATGGTTGCCATTCTCTCCTCCTACCTCGGCATTCCCAGAAAGATGTCGGTTTCGCCGTCGTTGAACTCCACGATGGCTACGAACTCGCCGCGGGAATTGACCGCTTCGGGCAGGCAGCCGAAGAGAATCGTTTCGACCGGGCGGCCGTTGACCAGGTCTCCGCGGGCCAGCAGGGTGTCGAAGATCGGCCGCCCCTGTCGGTCTGTCCCGCCGTTCCAGCGCAAGATCTCCATTCCATCGTCGGTGAAGACCTGGAAGAAAACGGAGCGACGGCCCCGGAAGACGGGGGGCAACATGCTCTTGACCCGGGACCCTCGGGGGGTGAGCGTGCCTCGGCCGCCTCGCATGTCCCCGATGCAAATCGACCTCTGCTCCAAGCGAAGGTCGGTCTGGTTCTCATCGACTTGCGCGATGTAGGAGACCACCTGGGTGGCGGGATTGATGCGCGGGCACATATACACGGAGCCCTGGGCGACTCCCCGCCCGGCTTGCAGGGCCGGATCGGCGGCCAGCAACTCCGGCGTCTGGCCGATGTTCCCAGCCAGCAGGAAGGTCTGCGGGCGTCCGTCTGGACTTTTGCTGCCCAGATCGGCTCCCGTCGCGGCGGACCCCTGCACCAGGTAGCGCCCACCCGGGCAGATCTCGGTTGTGCTCATCGTCTGGATGGGGCAGGTCGTGCCCGGGAGCAGGTCTTGATTGGCGATCAGAAGTTGCGCGTCCCGCGGCCGCCCGGCCGGCATATAGAAAAGGCCCTCGCCCTTGGCATCGTCGTCGGAGTTGAGGTACTCGCACACGAAGACCAGGTTGCCATCGTCCGAGATGCCCTGCGATTGGGTGATGTCTTCACCTAGCTTGATGTTCGCGAGGCCCCCTCCCGATTTCACCAGAGGAACAAAACTGCTTCCCCCCGCTCGATACTGGAGGCTATTGATGCCTTCGGGGTCCACCACGCCGACCACGAAGTCGTCGCCGTTGTTCACGTCCCCGTCCGAGAAGTCGCTCACGACCGTTCCGTCGGGGAGCCTGTCGCCCTCCCGGATCACCCGTTCCGCATAGCTGCGCTTTCCTCGTTCGTCCACGTCGATCCGGTAGATTCCGCGAGTTCCCGCTTCGTCGAGTGCGTGGAAGTAGACATGACGGGAATCGGTGATGACCACAGCCCCCATGAAGGGCGGCGGAGAACTCGCATTGCTGAGCAGAGAAGGCATGATGCCCTTCGGGGCCACCCTCCCCCCGCCCGGCAAGGCATCTCCAGACTTAATCAACGGGATATACTCGTAAGCTAGCGGTCCAACATCGCCCCCGGCGAAATTTGGCCCGGCGGAATTTGAACCGCCAAAGGAAAGGTCGTCGCTGCTACCGCAGCCGCTCATACTGGTCCCCATGGCGAGGCCAAGTAATCTCAAAAAATCTCGTCTTGAGCGCATACGTCGGGGGTTTTAGCTTCAGGAGAAGAATCCTTTCCGCAGGCGAATTTAAGAGGGCAGATAAAATGGGCGGAACAGCCCGCCTAAAACGCAGGTTACCGGGCGCAATTTCTATCCTTTTAGGATCCTGGGATGGCGCAGGCCCGGGCCCTCGTCAGCGTCTCTTGCACGGCTGCCACCCACTCGGTTGAAAAGCGCGCAGTGTCAATGAGCCAACTCCTCAGGCTGTCTACCCCGCCCTCGAGACCGGCCTTCTCGTCGGCCACAGCCGACACCAGCAGCGGTCCGATGTTGGCCAGGTGCCGGGAGTGAGGGGCCAGGGCCGCTTCAAACTGATCGCACAGCGCCTGAAGGGATGCATCATCGATGTGCTGGCGCCGAATGCTGCCCAACTCCCGGGAGGCGACATTCAGTCGGGCATACTGGCTTGACCGCTCCGGCACGGCCCGGCAAAGTTCCTCAAACAGCATCCGCAGATGGACCTCCAGGGTGAGCCTGGGCATTCCGCGCGACGCCAGCACCCTGCCCAGCCACAACACCTGCTCATGGGTCTGGGCCTGCTCTAACTCGGAAAGGGTCACCAGCCAGGCTCCGTCGCTGGAAGCGAAACGGCGGCCTCGTTCTCCATAGCGAGCCTCGAAATAGGGAAAGTATTTCAAACATTCCTGTCCGGCCCGGATCGCGGCCTCAACCTCGCGAGGGTCAGAGGGGATCGGGTGGCTGCCGGCCTCAGGGTTCAGAGAACTCGCAACAGCATTCGTTTTCATAGGAGTTCCTTGCGAACCAACGGTAAGTGCTCCAGGGCGGTATCAAAATCGAAAGCTTCAATCTGACCGATCAAAGCCTGGCACGCGGGCAGAGGCGGCATCCAGGGGCGCAACTCCTCCAGGCAGTCGACGACATCGCCTTCCCGATTTTGCAAATGCCCCTCCAGCCGGCCCAGCAGGCTCAAGAGCCGAGCCGGGTCGGGTTTCTGGTTTTCGGTCGCGGGGGGCGACTCCACGAGGCTGACTAAAAGCCGAGAGCAGACCCGGCTCATCTCTTCCGAGAGGACCGTCAAGCAGGCCTCGGCCGCCGCCAAATCGCCCTGGCGGGCCAGGCTTTCCAATTGCTGGGCCTGCTGATAGGCCGCGGTCAAGCCCAAGTTGCCGATTAACCCTTTCAGAGCGTGGGCGCGCTCCTCCAGAGCCGAGCCCTGTCCGGCCTTCAGAGATTCGTGCAGCCCCTGCACAAGGGCTTCATGGTCGCGGGCCAGCCGCAGCAATAAAGAATGATAGAGCGCGGCATTTCCGCCGGTCCGGAGCAAACCCGCCCACGCGTCCAGCCCTTCGGTGGTCGGCATCGTCGCGACCAGGGATTGGTCCTCCGGAGGGGTCGGCTGGCTGATCTGCAAGTCGGGCAACCAGCGCAGAAGGCACGCATAGAGCACCTGAGGATCCACTGGT
>JALHOV010000189.1:10420-13728 GCA_022842865.1 Vulcanimicrobiota bacterium
CAGGATCGGCTTGCTTTCCCATCCGGGCAAGGCGCGGATGGCTCGGGTCGCCTCCAAACCGTCCATGTGGGGCATTTGCACATCCATGAGAATCAGCTCATAATCGCTTGCGCCTGCTTTTTCAAGAGCCTCCCTGCCGTCTTTGGCGCAGTCCACCTGCAACCCCACGGCCCGCAGCAATTCCACAGCCACTTCCTGGTTGATCAGATTGTCCTCCGCCAGCAGCAGCCTGCCCACCAGCCGCGGCTTTTCACTCAGGGGGGGCAAGCTGGATGGCTCCTGGCCGACCTCGCCGCGGCCCAGCCAGGCCGTAAACCAGAAGCGGCTGCCCCGTCCGGGTTGGCTCTCGGCTCCCGCCTCTCCACCCATCAAACCAGCCAGATGGTTGGTGATGGCAAGGCCCAAGCCGGTGCCACTGTATCGGCGGGTGAGGGAAGAGTCGACCTGCTCGAAAGGGCGAAAGAGCCGCTCCAAGTCGTCGGCAGCGATGCCGATGCCCGTGTCCTCGACTTCGAAGCGCACCTGCGTCCGCTCGGCCTGCTCTTGCAGGATTCGGGCGCGCAGGGTAATTGTCCCGGTCTCTGTGAATTTCACCGCATTGCCGGCATAGTTGAGCAGAGCTTGCTCGAGTCGGGTGCGGTCTCCTCGCAACCAGAGGGGTCGGTCATCGACCTCAAGCAAGAGCGACAGGCCCCTGGCTTTGGCCGATTCGAGCATCACCTGATGGACCTGTTCGAGCAAGGCACGGAGCGGGAAGTTGTCTTCTCTCAGCACCAACTTGCCTTCTTCGATTTTGGACAGGTCCAACACGGCATTGAGGATTTCCATCAGAAGCTGACCCGACGATTGCAGCTGGGTCAACCACTGACTCTGACGGGGAGTCAGCGCCTCTTGCAGGAGCAGGTGGCTGAGCCCCAGGATGGCATTCATAGGGGTGCGGATTTCATGGCTAATGTTGGCCAGAAACGTGCTCTTGGCCAGGTTGGCGGTTTCGGCCCGGGCTTTGGCCTCGGTGAGGGCGAGCGTGCGCTCTTCCACCATCCGTTCCAGATTCTGGCCGTACTGTCTCAACTCGAGCTCGGCGCGCCGGATGTCGGTGATATCCGCAATCACGACCACCCCCGCGCTCACCCTTCCATCCTCGTCCCGAATGGGGGCGCCATAAACGAGAACCCTTCGATCTTCGCTTTCGCTGAGCCGAATGAGCATCTCGCGGCTGCCGAATTCCCCATACTTGATGGCCCTGACCAGGGGCAACTCATCCTGGTCAATGGGCCCTCCGTCGGTATCCCTTAAATCCCAACGCTCAACGTAGTCTTCCATCCCATAGCCCAGAACTCTCTCCTGGTCGGCGCCTCGAATGGCCAATCCCGCCTTGTTGATAAAGTGCACGTGGCCGCTAGGGGCATCGGCGATCACAATGCCAGCCGGGCTGATGTCAAATGCCGCCTTCAGCAGCGCCTGGGAATCCCGCAGCGCCTTTTCCACACGCTGCCCTTCGGCGCACTGAGCTTGCATTAACTCATTTAATTCACGCAGCTCGGCATTGGCCTGATGAAGCTGTCGGGTGACGTTGTTCAGCTCGGCGTTGAGCGCCAGACTCTGATTGCGCAAGCCCTCTTGCTCGCGGAGGTCGGGAGCGGCCAGCGCCAGTGTTCCCTGGGCCCCGGGAAAAAAACGGAAACTCAAAGTCTCAGGTATTCCCGACGCGGTGCTGAGGGTGAGTCGGTGCGTCAGGCCGCTTTGTCGCACCAGGGTGTCGAGATCCGGCGCGGGTTGGAAATCCAAGAAATACTCCACCAGGGGTCGCCCCAGGGCCCCAACCCCCAGGACCCGCTGGGCCTCGTGGTTGGCTTCCACCAGGCAGTAGCGGGCGTCCAGGGTGAAGGCCAGCACGGGCCCTGTTTCCAGGAGATAGGTTCGCAGGGCCTGGGTGAAGCGGGGGTCGTCAAACATGATTGTTGGCGAACCTGTGGATCCAGGCTTCCAATTCAGAAAGGGAGAGGAGGCAACACACCCCGGGCAAAAGCTCGAGCCGAGCCCGTCCATCCCGTCTCACGCCCTGCCCTCCCACCAGGATGGGGATGTCGGGGAATTCCGCCCGGATTTTAGCGATCGTCTCCAGCAGAGTGTGCAGGTTGAAGTAGAGCGTGAGGGAGAGGGCCACGGCGTCGGGATGCTTGCCTCGGATCAGGTCGATGAGGTCGGACGCGCGTGTGTTGGCGCCCAGGAAGTAGCCCCGCCACCCCTCCAACTCAAAGAAGTCGGCCACCATCTTGGCTGCCAACTGGTGCGACTCGCTGCCGCAGGCAGCCACCACCGCACTCTTGCCTGTCCTTGGGTTGGCAAACAGCCGGGGATAGGTCAGGTTTAAAAGGCTCTCGCTCAAAGCGGTGGCCATATGCTCGGTGGCCACGGAAATGAGCCCTCGTTCCCAGAGTTCGCCGACTTCGTAGAGAGAACGCTGAACCAGATTCTCGTAAAGATTGCGCAGATCGCCATCGGCATCCAGCCAGCGCTGAAAGCTCGCGCGACAGAGGTCGCGGTCGCAACTCAACAGGCCTTTCAGGTAAACCTGATAGGTGTTTTCGAAGGAAAATAGCGATTGCGAGAAATCGTCGGGTAGGGTCATAGGATGGTAGGCTGCCATACTCTGTCGGAAGCTCTTGAGAAGGGCATAGGCGGATACTGAACCGGCCTCCATTCGACCCCATCTCGCTGGGCAATCGGAGCTTTGCCGTCGAGAGGCTCGCCCAAAACTTTCAAGGCCCTCCCCAACGTGGCGTTCCCGACCGGAACTCGAAGTAGGTGCCCGGAGTCTTCGACTGCAGCCCCCCGCTTCAGGCCCTGGGTGGCAGTGAGCGCGATGCCACGCACCGTGTGGTTATCAACCACGCTACCGCGGACTCGCGAGATAGTGCCAGAGAACTGATTCATCTCGCTCAGGTTAGCGCCTACGGCGACCCAAGACTATGACAGGGATCAGGTCTTTCCCTCTGCCTCTTAACGGTTCTAAGGTCGCCCCAGGGGATTGGTGACCAAGGTCGTGGTGCGATTGCGTCCTCCTGACAACAGACTACAGCACATTGCGCGACCCGGCAGCATTGGTGTCGAGAGTGGGTAGAAGTCAACCATTTAGAAACACCCATTGGGCTGAGTACAGGTCCAGTCCAGCCTGCGACGGTAAGCTGAAGTCAGGAACGTCAGCGTTAGCAACCCGTAAGCACCAACACCGGCTGCGATGACTTTTCACCACCAGGCAAGCAAGCACAAGCAATGTCAAACATGAACCAGATGAGTTTCAATCC
>JALHOV010000190.1:0-7341 GCA_022842865.1 Vulcanimicrobiota bacterium
CGCTTTCACTCAAAGACGTGCCGTTCCGTTTCGAGCTGCCATTACTGATCGCGATTTCAACGCCTCTCTTCTTGTTAGAGAAGTCGGCCACCCACATGCAAGACCCCTTCGAAGACCGGCCGACCGACACGGCGGTCACGGCCATCGCCAGGACCATTGATATCAACATCAAGCAACTTTTGGGCGAGACGGATGTACCCCCTCCGATCAAATCAGAAACTTTCTATCTTTCCTGAGCTCGAGACGCTAACCTGATTCGATTCCGTCGCGCTCGAAGCGCTCTTTAATGCGCCGGTTTAACTCACGCTTGATGGCCTACGCCGCGGGCATTGCCTGCGAGGAGTTAGTTGGGGTGCTCGAATACTCGGGCCCCGTAGGCGCTCAGCATAGCCGATAAGATGAGTTGTTCGAGCGGGCTGCTGATGTCGACTTCCATCAGGGCCTCGCCGCCCTGATAGCGTGATCGCAGTTGCTCCGTCAGCCAATCAGGGAGACCCGGCAGAACTGCGTCAAGCTGGACCTGGCCACTGACCGACAGCGCGGCGGCCGCCACCGAGGCCTGCGACAGATTTCCCAGGCCCCAGACGGTGCCGAACTGCGGTATGTGCAAGGAGTCTAAGCGGGCGGTCTGGCCCGATTTTCCTGAGACGACGCTCACCCTTTCCAGGCCTACATTCTGCCGGAGCAAGCGGTCATAGATCTCCAGGGCGGTAAAGGTATCCGACAAGGTAGCGTAGACAGTCAATTGCGGGCGACTCCTTGAGTGATTCTCCCAGTTTAGTGGGACCTGGCAGGGGCCGATTCGGACTCACGTCCGGCCTGCCCCAGTACTGGTGTACCCGTCCCCTTTCCAGCAAGGCACTTAGGGGCCGAGGCAGGACCCGGTGCGGCGGGTCCGTATGCTACGGGGCGAAAAACTTTGAAGGAGTCCTGATGATTCGCCCGTTGCTGCATTTTCTGTCTGGAAGTTCGTTGGCCAAGAAATTTGTCCTGAACTTTCCCCTGGCCCGCCGGGTGGCGCGCCGCTACGTGGCCGGCGAGCGCCTCGAGGATGCCCTGGCGGTAACGCGCAAGCTTTCAGAGCAGGGATTGTTGGTGGCCCTGGACCTGCTAGGCGAAAACGCCGTGCACAAGTCCGACGCCGACAAGGCCACCGAAGATTACCTTGGCATGATCGGCCAGGTAGGCGATTCCGGTTTGGACTGCTATTTTTCTCTCAAGCTGACTCAGTTGGGCCTGGATCAGGGTGTGGACGTGGCTTTGGCTAACCTCACCCGAATTTTAGAAAAGGCCCGCTCCCTGAATCTGTTTGTGCGCATCGATATGGAGGCCTCCAAATACACGGAGCAGACCGTGGAAGTCTTCCGTAAGGCCAGGGAAGGCTTCGACAACGTAGGCATTGTGATTCAGGCCTACATGCGGCGTTCCAAGTCCGACATTGCCCTGATCAACAAACTGGGTGGCCAGGTGCGTCTCTGCAAGGGCGCTTATGCCGAGCCGCCCTCGGTAGCCTATCAGGCCAGGCGCGAAGTCAGTCGTAGCATGAAGGACCTGATGTATGACCTCCTGCGCGACGGGAACCACCCCGCTATCGCCTCCCATGATGAGGAAGTCATCCAGGAAACCTTGCGCACCGTCAAAGAGTATGGAATCAGCCCAGACAAGTTCGAATTTCAGATGCTCTATGGGATTCGCACCCAACGCCAGTTGGAACTGCGCAAGCAAGGGTATAACGTTCGGGTCTACGTGCCCTTTGGTTCGGACTGGTATCCCTACTTTATGCGCCGCCTGGCGGAACGACCGGCCAACCTGGTCTTCTTCTTGACGGCGCTGTTTCGAGGTTAAGTGTGAGCGAATTCTCCCCGGCCCCTCCACCCCCGCCGCCCGGGCCTTCTGTGCAGTCCGCGCGCAAGCCCGGTCGCCTCTGGTTCTTTCTGGCCCTGTTTTTGGGCCTGGGATTAGGACTGAGCCTGTTTGTCAATCTTGTGCTGGTGGTGGCCGTGGGCGGTAAGGACGAGATGGCCGGCGTCAAGGGCTTTACGGCTTCGCTGGTGGACGGCGAAAAGGACGAAGAAGATTTTATCGCTATTGTGCCCGTGCAAGGTGCCATCATGGAGCCGCCTTCCGACAATCCGGGCAAAGGCAGCCTGGGTTCCATGGTCAAGCTGCTCAAGCAACTCTCCAAAGAGGAGCACCTGAAAGGCATTTTGCTGGTGGTAGACAGCCCGGGAGGCGGCGTGACCGCCTCTGACCGGATGTATGAGGAACTGAAGCACTTTAAGGGAGAAAAGAAAATCCCGGTGGTGGCCGTCTTTGAAGATGTGGCCGCATCAGGTGGCTACTACGTGGCCATGGCCTCCGATCACATCATGGCCCACCCGACCTCGATTACCGGCTCGATTGGAGTGATTGCACACTTTTACGACTTTTCAGAGTTGATGGGTAAGATGGGAGTGGAAGCCAATACCATCAAATCCCTCAACTGGGAGGGCAAGGAGTCTTTTAAGGACATCGGCTCGCCCTACCGCAAGATGCGGCCCGAGGAGCGCAAGCTCATGCAGGCGATGATCACCGAGATGTGGGACCGCTTTACCTCGGTCGTGGCCGAGGGGCGTAAGGGGAAATTGACCTTAGAAGAAGTGAAAAAGCTGGCCGACGGCCGGGTGTTCTCGGGCGGAGCGGCCTTGAAGGCCAAGCTGGTCGATTCGGTCGGCTATACCCGGGATGCCTACAAAGAGATCCGCACCCGCTGTGGCAATCCTAAGGCCAAGATCGTGCGCTACCTGCCGGAGAAAAGTTGGGAAGACCTTTTTGGGGCCCACTCGCTGGCGCCCAAGATCGAGCTGCCGGTGAGCAGCGGCGTTTTTTATCTGTGGGAACCCCACTGATCGAACTGCGCCAACTGGCGCTGCAATTCGGGTCGACCACGGTTTTTGAGAAGCTCAACTGGACGTTTGACGACCCCTGCTGGTGCGCCATCGTGGGACCGTCGGGTTCCGGCAAGACCAGCCTGATTCACATGATCGCCGGCCTGGAGCGCCCATCCGACGGTGAGGTCTTGGTTGATGGCAGGTCCCTGGCCAGCATGACCGACGATGAACTCTCGGTCCATCGCCAGAAGACGGTGGGGACGGCCTTCCAGCACTTTCACGTGCAGACCGACAAGACGGCCCTGGAGAACATGATGCTGCCTTTGTTCTTTAGCGGGGCTGATCTGGACCAGGGGCGTCAGCGCGCTTCCGAACTCTGTTCGGCTTTAGACCTGACCGCCTTTTTGCAGGCTCCGGTCCGGCAGTTGTCGGGAGGGCAGCGGCAGCGATTGGCCCTGGCCCGGGCTTTGATGAATCGGCCGCGGATTTTGTTGGCCGATGAGCCGATCGGTAATCTGGATGCGGAAAACGCCGGGCGGGTGCTCGAGTTGTTGCGCCGGGAACGCGAGCGCGGTCTCAACTTGTTAGTGGTCACTCATGACGATTTTCTGCTGCAGGGTGTCGATCAGGTGCTGCGCCTGGAGAATGGGGTTCTGAGTTGACGGGAGCAGCCTTACGCAAGCTGGCGCTGAGCGATCCGCGCGAATCGCTGAAGAAAACCTGGCCGCTGCTCTTCGGGCTGGTCTTCGGCATCTGCACCTGGGTGGTGCTGACCGGATTTACGCGGGGGGCCACCAACTTTGTGAAAGAACGCGTAGGCGGCACGCTGCCCAACCGCATCCGCGTGAGTGCCTCCAAGTCTTCGTTCGGGCCCTTGGCCCTGGGCGGCAATATGACCGAAGCGACCGTGGCCCAGTGCAAAAAGATCCCCGGGGTGGAGGCGGTCTACCGCCAGGCTCATTATCCCGGGCCCTCACGGATGTACGCCCATTTTCAGACTCAGAACATGGTCACCGACATGATTTTGGACGGGGTTGACCCTGAGTGTGTGGCTGAGCAGCTTCCCGATCCAGGAACATTCGTGGACTCGACCACCTCTCAGGTGCCGGTGGTCATTCCCCGGATTATGCTGGATGTACTCAATGCCGGCATCTCTTCCCACACCAATCTACCCAACCTGAGCGAAGACGCCCTGATTGGCCGCACCTTCCAGATGACGGTGGGAATTTCGTCTTTCGCTCCCGGCGAGTCGACCAATATCAACGCCACCATCGTGGGCGTGAGCGATCAGTTGGGGCCGAACGGTCCCACCGTCCCTCTCGCGTGGGTTTTGCGCAATGCCAAGAAGCCGGTGGATTATCACACCCTGACTCTGAAGCTGGCCCCCAACGCCGATTTAGATTCGGTGCTCCGCGAGACCGAGAAATTACATCTGGCGGCACCGGATCTGGAGACGGCCCGCAAGGTGGGCCAGGCTTCTTTTTTCGTGCAGCTGCTGGCCAGCGGATTTGCCCTGGCTATCTTGCTGGTGGCGGCGGTCGGCATCGCTTCCGGTTTCACCGTCAAAGTTCAGTTGGAGCAATCGGATATCGGGCTTTATCGCAGTCTGGGCGCCAGCCGACGCGATATTTTGGGACTTTTCCTGGTGCGTGCTTTCTGGCTGGGCGTGCGCGGATCGGTGCTGGGCGTTCTTTTGGGGCTGTTCTTTGGCCAGGTGGGAGCCACCCTGGTTTTGTCTCTGCTCCCGAAGGCTCTGGCCAAGGATGTAACCCTGTTTGCGCCGTCCTGGTTGAGTCTGCTGGCAGCGCTCGTATTGACCCCTTTGGTTCCTGTGGCGGCCGCCTGGTTGCCAGCCCGACGAGCCGCCTCTTTGGAACCCGGCCGGATCTTGCGTGGACACTGAAAGGATTCCCTTACCTCCAGTCGAAGCCGCGTCAGGCTAATAAGGACTCCGAGGTGGAGCCCTTTCAGGAGGATTGAACATTGGATATCAAGGTTAACACCAGAGTGCTGAATGACAAGGCGCAGGCTGTGGAGGTGCAGGGCGAAATCGACGTCTACACCTCGCCGCGCGTGAAAGAGACCATCAACGAGTTGATCGAAAAAGGTCACTATCAGCTGGTGATCAACCTGGAGGGTGTCCGCTACATCGACTCCACCGGACTGGGCGTGCTGATTGGCGCCCTCAAGAAGGTTCGCGAGCATAGCGGCCGCATTCTGTTGGTCTGCACCAACCCCCAGATTAAGAAGATCTTCAACATCACGGGTCTGGTCAAAATTTTCGAGATCTTCAAAGACGAGGACGAGGCGCTGCAAATCCTGGCTAACGCGGGTTAAAAGCAAGCGTGTCCAACACCACTAAACTCTGGAATATCCAGTTGCGGGTTCCGGCTGAACCGGAATTTCTCGGCATCGTGCGTCTGGCTTGCGCTGGCCTTGCCCATCGTCTGGGCCTCGACCACGAACTGTCGGAAGACTTTAAATTGGCTGCTACCGAAGCTTGCGGGCACTTGCTCAACCTGGGGTCGCAAGAGATCGAAATCAATTGGGACGTGGCCAGCGATTCCGTCACCCTGCAGGTGCAAGCGGTTGGCGAGATCGACGAAGACCTCGTCGACAACGAAGCTGACCTCGAGTGGAAAGAAATCGGCCTGCTGCTCATCAAATCGGTCATGGACGAAGTGGTGGAGACGACTTCTCCGCCCGGTTTGCGTCTGGTTAAGAGAACTGAAATCCAAGATGACTGAGGAAAAGTCGGGCGAGTCCCGATGGGACCGCGAACGGGCCCGGCAGTTGTTGGCGACGTATGCCCACGACCGGAACCCTAAGATCAAGGATGAGTTGGTTGCACAGCATCTCAACCTGGTTCGCTATTTAGCCGGCAAGTTCAGCAATCGCGGCGAGAACCTCGAAGATCTGGTTCAAGTCGGCTGTTTGGGCCTGATCAAAGCGATTGAACGCTTTGACCCGGAGCGCGGCACGGAGTTTACTACGTATGCCACCCCAACCATCGTCGGCGAGATAAAACGCCACTTTCGCGACAAAGGCTGGGCCATCAAGGTGCCGCGCCGACTGCAAGAGTTCAATGCCTCGGTGGCCAAAACCACCGAGGAACTCACTTCGCAGTTGGGTCGGGTGCCCACGCCGGATGAAATCGCTAAGAAGCTAGAAGTCAGCCCGGAAGACGTGTTGGAAGCCCAGGAGCTGGGCCAATCCTACAACTTGCTTTCGATCGATAGCGAGCTCGACGCGGACGATAGTCGCAAGACCAGTAGCCTGCTCGACTACCTCGGTCGGGACGATTTCCAGTTAGAGCAGGTGGAGGACCGCCTTGCTTTGCACCGTGCTTTCTCGAGTCTTCCCTCTCGCGAGCGCTTGCTTATGTATCTGCGGTTCTTCGAGAACCGTAGCCAGAGTGAGGTGGCCAAGGTGTTAAACATCAGCCAGATGCACGTATCCAGGCTGCAGGCGCGATCCTTGGAGACCATGCGCCAGGCTTTGAGCCAACAGAGGAATCGGGGCGAACGAAGTGGAAAGCGGCGCAAGTCGAGAAAACCAGGCTAATTTCCATAGACAGAATTGACCAAAAACCCAGGCAGCGCCTGGGTTTTTGTGCTTTTCCAAGGAATTAGTTTCCAGCTTTTTTGCAAGGAAATTCACACACTGAAAGTATGGTTTTTGTCTACTTAGAGAAAATTTTGTTCGATCCCGGAAAAACCGGAGGAACGCTTGTAGAGCGAACCTCTGGTCGATCTCCTGCCAAGCGAAAGTGAATTGAACTATACTGTGAGTATAGATTTAACGGAAAACCGAATAAGTGTTCGCTTTCCTTTGATTGCGCCTCAAATAGTGCTGTGCTATACTCCTCAAACCACAGACCCTAGAGGGGAGGCAGCAATGCCCGGATCTACTCAGAGTAAGACTCGTCTCAGTCGACGCCAGCAGCAGATCCTCGAATATATCCGCGAGTCTGTGATTTCTCGGGGTTTTCCCCCCTCCATTCGTGAAATTGGCGAAGCCGTTGGGCTCTCATCGAGTTCGACCGTGCATAGTCATCTGAAGAGTTTGGAAACCAAGGGCTTTCTTCGTCGTAATCCTTCTAAGCCGCGTAGCATCGAGCTTCTCGATGGTCCGCGGGTGGCGGGAGTGCGTATGGTGGAAATTCCAGTATCCGATCCGCAGCACGCTGATGGTCCTAAGAAGACCATCTCCTTGCCTCTGGAGCTGGTGGGCGATCAAGAGTCGTTCCTATACCAGATCAATGAGCCATACCGAAACGAGAATATCGTTCCTGGGGACCTGGTTATCGTCAACCGTAACAACGGCGCGGTGAACGGGGAACTGGTATTGGAAAGACAAGGACAAGAACTCCGCCTGACTCGGTGGAGCGAACAACCGGCACGAGCTAGTGAACCCGTTCACGACTCGGTAGTCGGCAGAGTGGTGGGAGTCATTCGAAGGTTTAACAACG
>JALHOV010000190.1:7351-13703 GCA_022842865.1 Vulcanimicrobiota bacterium
GAGGTAGCCGGGGGGATTCGTCCCCCCGGTTCTGTTTTTTACAGGGGTTTTACCAACGCTGGCAGCGGGGCGTGACGGAGACCTCGAGCTGGTAACGCTCCACCTTGTTTCTCCCCTCCGAAAAATTGTCTACCGAACAGGTGGCTACGATCTTCAAGGGAGGGTGGATCAGATCCGGCGCACCATCCTGGTCGCTAATCACCAGGCTTTCCACGTGGTCCGCCAGGGTGCGCTCCTGGTTGCTGGCCTGATGACAGATGGTTCCCAGATCCGCCACCGTCAGTTTGCTCATGGTTACATGGCTGAAGTCATAAGGCTGCTGCAGCGAGGGCGAAGTCGGATCGGGAGGACCGGGCGGCCATGCCCGCTGATAGACCTTGTGGGCGCCCTCGTCGAAGCGGATGATCTGAAACCGCGGGAGAAACACGGCCGCCCCACTGGCCGGATCGTAGGGAGCCGCTCCGTTCACTTCTCGATAGGCTACGGCTACCGGCAGCGTCGAGATGGTGACCCACTCCAGGGAAGTGTTGAGCAGCGCCCTTTGCAATCTGGTGGTCAGCACCATGGCGGCCTGCTGCGCGTCCCCGCGTGCGGCTTCGGCGCGAAACATAAACAGGGAGGGGAATAGCAGGCCGAGCACCAGCGCCAGCACCGTGCCGAGCAGAAAGAGGGCCACCATCAGCTCGGCCAGGCTGAAGCCCCGCCTTCTCACTGTTGGCGCACCAGGGTGGAGCGGCTGAGATAGCTGCGTTGACCGCCCCCGGCCGCTTTCCACTCCACCGTGATGCGGATTTCGCGTGCTCGAGCCGGGTCCAGGTCACTGCCCGCGCCGTCTTTTGCGTTGGCCACCTCGACCTTCCCGCGAAAATCCGTGCCGTTGTTGGTCACCGGAGTCAACTCATGATTCTCTAAGTGGTCAAATCCGGCCACTCGCATTCTCTCGACTTCGGCGCGCGCCCAATTGGCCGCGAAAAGCCTTTGCCCGGCCGCTTTCTGGCCGAAGACGGCGGCGGGAATGACGCCGACCAACAAAACGGACATCACCGACAGAATCATTAGCGATATCAGTAACTCGCAAAGGGAAAAACCCCGCCGCTTCATATTTGAGGAAGTTAGCAAAAGGGAGCGAAAGCCCTGGCGGTTATGCGAATGGTTCTCGTCATCGGTCTGGCCATGCTGATCGCCAGCCAGGCGCTCTGGGACGTCCGGCGCCGGCGTGAACCTCAGCTCATCGGCACATGGGTCGCCTGTGAGCCGCCCGGTGCCCGTCTCACCGCCCACGTGCTCACCCCATCCGGCATTCAGGCCTTGCCGCTCGGCCGAGCCTACCAGATCCTGGCTCTGCCTCGACAGGGTTTGCAGTGGCTGGAACTGGATGCACCCGGTTACCTCACCCTGAAGATCCCCAAGCAAGAGCTGGCCTTGGACAAACGCAACCCGGGCTCCGGCTCTCTCAACTTGACTCCTCGCTGGTTCTGGATCCCGCTGGCCCAAACTCCGGGCTATGTGCTGGCTCTGCTTGGTGGATTGGCGCTGGCCGGGGAGCAGCTCCGGGAGAGGAAAAGGCAGCGCCTCCTGGACCAGAGTTTCGCCCAGGGAAAGGCGCTTCCGGGTCAGCGTATCGGTCCCTATGAGATCGCCGGGGCTTTGGGCCGCGGCGGCATGGCTACCGTCTACGAAGCCTTTTTGTTAGACGAGCATCGCGAGCGCAGAGCTCTCAAGCTGTTGCACGCGCCCGGCGGCGGCGAACGATTTTTGCGCGAGGCTCGGCTGAGTCTGCAACTGCGCCATCCAAACCTGGTGGCCTTTTACGACTACGGCGAGCACGAGGCACGAGCTTACCTGGTGATGGAGAAGGTGGAGGGAAAAACGCTAGACCAGGCGGGCCTGAATCTCCCGGCTCGTCTTGAGTGTCTCAGTCAGGTCTGTCAGGGGCTGCAAGCTCTCCACGACCTGGGTATTGTGCATCGTGACCTGAAGCCCGCCAACATCATGGTTAGCGGCTCCAAGGCACTGCTTATGGACTTCGGCATCGCACGCTCGCTGCAAGATCCACAACTCACCCTGGCCAGTCAGGCCGTAGGAACGCCTGGCTATATGGCGCCTGAGCAAATCCTGGGCCAGGAACCCGACCCGGCGGCCGATCTCTACTCTTTGGGCGTGGTTCTCTATGAGGCTTGCTGCGGAAAGCTGCCTTATCAGGCCGAGAGCTCTTTTGAACTGCTGAGCAAGCAATTGGAACAGGAGCCGGCCCCGTTGCAAGGACCGCCTGTGGAGCTGTGCCAACTGGTGATGGCCCTGCTCAGCCGGGACCCGGCCGCCCGCCCGGGACCGCCTTCCATGCTGGCCATCCGGTTACGCGAGTGGAGCCAACGCGTGGAGACGCTCTAAGACCAGACGTGCCGAGGC
Organism: Vulcanimicrobiota bacterium; assembly: GCA_022842865.1. Classification (GTDB taxonomy): domain Bacteria; phylum Vulcanimicrobiota; class Xenobia; order Xenobiales; family JADMJV01; genus JADMJV01. The sequence goes on from JALHOV010000190.1 coordinate 9,761, forward strand.
TGGCCGCTGCTCAAGGTCTTTTGCCAGCAGCTCCCGCACAAGGTCCGCCCAACCGGGGGGAGAGTCCGGTAGAGGAGGCACCGGATCGTGGAGATGGGAGAGCAGCGTCTTGATCGGGTCGGCGCCCAGAAACGGCAGCCTGCCTTGCCACAGCCAGAAGACCATGCAGCCCAGCGAGTAGAGGTCGCTGCGGCCATCGCCGCCCTGGCCGGTGATCTGCTCGGGCGGCATATAGGTCGGCGTTCCCAGAGTTGTCTCGGTTTTGGTGATGGTCTCGTAGTGAGCGGATCGGGCCAGACCGAAGTCGGCAATCACCGGCGAGCCGTCGCGACGCAACAAAATGTTGCTGGGCTTCAGGTCGCGGTGGATCACCCCGGCCTGATGCGCGTAATCCAGGGCTTCGCAGAGCGAGATCAGCAGCCCTTTCAAGCGCGAAGGCGGTGCCGGGCTTTGTTCCAGGGTGGGACCGTCAATCCACTCCTGACTCATCCACAGCCGGTTGTCGTGCTCTCCCCAGGCATAGACGCTGACGATGCCAGGATGCTTCAGCCCCGCGCAGATTTCCGCTTCGCGGCGAAAGCGATTGGCAAATTCTTCGGTTCCACCGATATGTTCGTGCAACCATTTCAGAGCGACCGGCCGGCCCTCAGCATCGCTGGCCTTATAGACTTCGGCGGTGGCTCCCCGCCCGGCCAACTCGTGCAGACGATAGCCGCCCACCTTGCGGACCGATTCTTGCTCCCGCTTTTGCACCCGCCAGCCCATCCCCAGGCAGCCCAGGCTCAGCCACAGCGGCAGATGATAAACCAGCCAACCGGTCACCGATAGCCTCAAGGGGACGATCGAGGTGGCAAACTTGACGGCCTGGTCAGCGTAGCCGAAGTAGGCCAGATGCACCTCGCTGGCGAGCTCTTTTGACCCTGGAGGCGCCACTTCAAGAGGAGTCACCCCGGTCTGATTCAGGACTCGATAGGAAGCGCCCGGAGGAATCGTCTGAAGCCAGCCTGGCTTGACCTCCATGGTCTGGGGTCGCCACATCCAACCTTCGGCCAGCAGGCACAATAGGGCCGCGCCCATCCACTTCTTCATCTGAGAATCATTCTTGAGGCCAGCGCCCTGGCCCTGTGCTATAATGAGAGGATGCGCAGGAAGAAAGCGGCCTCCCTTCTGGCTGTACTGGGACTCGTTTCGGTCATGACCTTCCTGGCCGCCGCCATGACCGCTATGTTCATGGCCAATTTGAACCTCACCCAGGGTTCCTTCAACGGAGATATTGCTCTGAGCCAGGCCGAGGCCGGTTTGCACGAGGTTCTCTATCGACTGGGTAGCAACAAAGAATACTCCTTTGGCCAGGCTGGTGAGGAAATAACCGGCTCGGTGAGCAGCGATCTGACACGCCAACAGTCCTTTTACACCGTGACTTTTAAGCCGGGTGGCGCTTTTGCGCACTCGACGAATAATGTCAAAGGAGATCACGCTCAGGGCTACGGAGGGCGGTCCCTGGCCGAGGGCTTGGTTCATGTCGTGTCCACCGGCTTTTGTCGCGGTCAATATCGCACCGTCGAGGCCCTGGTCCGGGAGCCAGACGCACCTTTTGGTCTGGCTTCTTCAGCCAAGATCCACAGTCTTTATCCGCTGGAGATTTATGGCACCAGCAGCACCGCCAAAGCCGAAGACGGGACCTATGACCGCCCGGGCCATCTGGTCTGCAATTCCGACAGTGGAATCCAGGTGGAAAAAGGTAACGCGGCTCCCAGCTTCTTTACTCGAATTTCCGGGTTTGCTCAATCCTGCGGTCCCATTTCTCTCGATCCGGGGGCCCGAGTGGACGATGGGGTGCGTCCTAACGCTTCGGCTGAACCCATTCCCAAATTCGACATCGTTAAAGATTTTGATCCCCAGGGAAAGCCGGGCACCATCGAGATTGTGGAATTGCAGCACGGCGCCCAGGATCTCGATTGCATTTATCGCAGCGGCCATGATTTGACTTTTAACGGTCCTGTCAAATTATTTGACGCATTTCTTTATGTGCAGGGGAATCTCACCGTTCACGGCGCCATTTCCGGCACCGGGGCCATTGTCGTGAATGGCGATTTGAACGTGGTGGGCAGTGTCGATTTGGACGGAGCCAACAATGTGGCCCTGCTTTCCACCGGCAAAGTCACTTTGCGAGGCGGCAGCTCCACCTATCAGAGCAACTATTTTCAGGGCTACGTCTACGCGGAGAATGGCGTGGATGCTCAGAACTTGACCGTCGTCGGCAGTCTGATCGTGAATCATCCGTCTGGTCAGCCGGAACCGGAATTGAAGCTCGATCACGTCATTGTGGTCAACGATGACAGCCAGGGAAATCTGACCTTTACAGCCCAGAGTTATAGCTACACTTCCACCCAATCCGCTTCCAACAACGCCAACTGGCTAACCTTTGATTGGGACCAGTGGAATCAAGTTTATCACGGCGCCGCGCCGCCGACCGTGCCGGGCGCGCCCAGCGGCATTTACGAAGATGAAATTCTCTCCAAACTGGCCTACATTCTGAAGCATACCTCGGGAGACAATATCGCCGAGCATATTCTCAACGCCGACGGACCCAGCTTCATGGCCGGTACGACCTCTGGCAACACGCCCGATATCTCGATCGTCACCAATGCTTTTGCTGCGGTGGAGGCTCAGGAAGCGGCTGCCCAAGAATATCAGACCTTGCTTACTTTAGGACCCGAACCGCCGAGCGGCGAACCAGAATCGGCCGCTCATCAGGCATGGAGAGCCAAGAAGGAGCGCAAGGACCAGCTCTTTGCCGATTTGACCAACGTCTGGCAGACTTACCTCGCCGCAGCCGATAAGTTTACGGAAGATTACAACAATTATGTCAAGGCGCACAGTAGCGGCAACGGCGTGCGCCGACTTCGTCCCGGCGCCCCAGCCCCCGATGTTCAACGAGAGTATGTCTTTGACCTGAATAAATACCTGCCCATCTCCGACCGACTGCAGGTGACCTTCTGGCAGGTCTACGGACGTCGCCTCTAGCCCGGGGCCAGGAGCAAGACCTTCAGTCCAGTGCCTTGGTGAGCTTTTGGCGGCACTGGTCCAGGTGAGCTCTCACCGGCAGGCTCAACCTACCCTCCAGAGCTTTGTCCATCTGCCGGGCGAGTTCTCCGGCCTGGTAGCGCATCAAGCTGATGGCCTCGCCGGGGGCTTTGCTTTCGGGCTTGATGATGTCCAACATCTGCTTGACATGCTCGCGCTGCAGGTCGCGGCGGGCCTGGGAAATCTCTTTGCCGGCATCGAGTTCAGACCAAACTTTGGACTGGATGGCCTGGTAGACTTCCGGAAGAGACGGCAGAGAGATGTCCGCGCCGACCTTCTCCGGGGAGTCGATGAGTCTCTGGGCCAAAGCTCCGTCATAGAGAGCCGACAGCGAGGTAGATTGTTGGGCCAGGATCAGACTGCCCATATGGACGTTCTGGTCGCCTTTGGCTTCAAAGCGATCGCGGGCCAGGCGGGCCGCCAGTTCGGGTTTCAGCCTGAGGCTATCCTCAGAAAACATGGTGTCCAGAATCAGGTTCAAGGACTGGCGCTGGGTGGCGGGGGCCACGGGTTCAAAGGGAAGGTGCCCGTCCCCCTGGCGGTCACGGTAGAGATGCACGCCGCCTAGATGGCGTGTGGCCAGGGAGACGCCACGAGCGACTTTGCTCAATCCGCTGGTGAAGGCCTGGGTCAGTTTTTTGAATTCCGCCCCCTCCGGCAGCTCCTGGTTCTGAATGCGGTGGAGCAGATCGAGGCCGATCGACACGGTCTTCTTGGCAAAACCCAGGGTGTCTTTACCCAGGTCGTGGCGGACCACGTTGGGATCCATGGCGTCGGCGCCTTCGTCGCTCTCGAAATCGATCAAGGGATCGCGGGTCACCTGGGAAGCAATCGCGTCCAGAGCTTCCTTTTCCCG
>JALHOV010000191.1 GCA_022842865.1 Vulcanimicrobiota bacterium
TGCGGATACTTGTAGAGGGCCTTCATGTAGCTGTGGGTGGGAGTGGACTCCAGGTAGTAGTAGCACTCCTTGACATCCTCGGCGTGATTGCCCTGGGGGCCGGTCACACCAAACAAACGCTCTTTGAGGATCGGATCCCGTTCGTTCCACAGGGCCAGCGCCAGGTTGAGTCGACCCTGACGGTCGCACACCCCAAGCAGTCCATCTTCTCCCCAGCGATAGACCCGGGAGCGGGCATGGTCATGAGGGAAATAGCTCCAGGCCTGGCCGTTTTCAGAGTAGTCTTCCCGAACCGTACCCCATTGGCGTTCCGCCAGATAAGGTCCCCAGCGTTTCCAATTGGCTTCGCGTTTGGCGTCCTGTTCCAGTCGGGTCTTTTCAGCGTTCATCGGTATGTCTCTCGTGCCATGCGGCCTGGAAACCTCTTTTGGCGAATGAGGAGGTTCGTTCGCTGGTAAGGCCCGCCAAGAGCAATTCAGTCTCCTTTCGGAGGGACGGGTCCTTTCGCTTTCGGCTGCGCCAAACCGACCAGGCAAGACAGTGTTCCGGCGATTGCAATGTAGAGCCAATTGCGAGAAGGTTCAAAGAAGCTTGAGCTGTGACCCTGCTCAGGCCAAGCCGATGAGTGCTGTGTTGAAGCAGGCCGTTCCCGTCAGCAAAGTGGCTGGCGCCAGAGGCTATTCCGGTCAGCTCAAGGCGGGCCAGAAGGTCACCTTGGATAAAGTCCAGGCACACGGGTCTCATCTTTACGTCCAGACTCCCTCCGGTTGGATTTTGCTCCCCGATAAGGCGCTCTATCGCTGAACCGTAGCGAGCCCAGAACGTAGCGCTTGCATGACTGAACTCACATTCCTGATGGCCTGGGGCTTCCTTCCCAACCTTCTCCTGTCGCTTCTCTTGTGGAGTTATCCCAAGACCCGAGCCTACACCTACCGAGGCAGCCGGGCTCTGTCGCTGGCACTGACGGTTCTCCCTCTCATCATCGCCGTGGCGGCCGTCCAAGAGAACACCGCCGAATCACCCGATGAAGGCTTTGCCACCTTTTTGGGCGCTCTGCTCCTCGCTCCCGTGGTGGCAGCCAGCTGGCTGGCCTCGGGAGTGGCGGCCTGGATTTTCCACGTTCATATCGTTTCAATCCGACGGCAATGCGCCGGCCCAGAAACTGATACAGGGTTGTAACAAAATCAACAGAGTTTCAGAATAATTTCATCGATCTTTGCTTGGCCGCCGCTACAGTATGCACACACACACATCCACACACAAGTAGCAGCAGGAGGAAAAGCATATGGCAATCGGATCCATGCTCAGAGACATCGCCCAAATCACCGGAGGCAGTCTGGGCCCGCCGCGCCCCCCTCGCCCCCCTATTAGCAGCGAGACTCCCATCAATACCCTCAATGCAGAGGTCAGCAAAACCTCCGGCGGCGGCCCGTTCAATCTCCACGAACTCTTTGACGATGGATTTGTGCTCGACACCAACAGCAACGGCAGATACGATCGGGGAGCCGACCCGGTGCTGGCCTTTGACCTCAATCACGACGGCAAGATCGATAACATGGAGGTAGCCCGATCCAACGGCATCCTCAACTCCGCCGACAATCCCAAGCTGCCCGACGGTAAGCCCAATCCCCTATACGCCCAGGCTCAGGAGCTGGGCTTGACGGAAGGACCACTGAGCGCCGAGCAGCTTGCCAATGCGGGAGCTCGCGTAGTGACCGATACTGGATTTGGTGACAATCACCAGTGGAGCACTTCTAGCGTCTACAACTTTCCGGTGGGCAACGGCCAGCGCGGATCTCTGGAAAGCCTGAACCCGAACGGTGGTTTCGCCACTACCGGTAAAGTCTGGTAGGTTTATTCCGCCACCACCGAAAGACCGGAGCCGCCGCCCGCCAGCCCTTCTGAGGCAGCGGGCGCGGCCCAGGCGGCCCGTTGCAAGGCTTCAGCTTCGCCACTGGACAAATAGTCCGTGAAGGCCCGGGCCACCTCGGCCCAGGCCGGCAGGGTCGAGAGCTGATCGCGCAATTCGGCTACAGCCGGGTCGGGCATTTCGCCGCGCAACACCGAGCGACAAAGCGCGACGCAGCGACTGGCCAGGTCGCTGCTGAGAGCCTCCGGACGCAGACGGGCCGACTCCAACTCTTCGAATGCTTTCGAGAGAATTTGCAGATTTTCCAGGAGTCCCTGACTGCTGGAGCGGCTTTGGTAAAAATGACGGACCCGGGCCAGAGCCAGATCCAGCGGGTCCCACAGGTTCTCCCGTCCCGGCGGCAAGAGGACGCCGCGCCCCTGCTCGACAACCAATCGTTCCAGTACCGGCAAAGTGACTTCCAGGCGGAGTCGGGCTCGCTGCTGCCATTCCTGGGGAGGGGCGTCCAGATCCGATTCCAATCTTCCCCCCACCAACGGGATTTTCAGGGTGGCCGCTCGCTCCAATTCTTCGGCCAGTGTCTGTTGACGTCGGGGCAAAAACACCAGCAACTGGCCGGCCTCGTGCAGCATCTTGAGAGCCTGTTGGAGGGCATGGGTATCTCCCTGGGCTCTGCGACCTTGATCGACCGCTTGCTGGGCCCGTTCGAAGCCCACCCAGAGCGCAGAACTCACCTCTTCGGGGAGGCTTTCCAATTCTTCTCGGAATGCACTTTCCAAATTGTCCAAAAATGTTTCTACCAGGGTCCAACGAGCCTCCAGGCACTCCCATTGACCTTGTCCGATGATCACGGCTCCGCCCGCCAGAATGCAGTGATGCAGGGCTGGAATGGGGGAGTAGGGGGCGCGCGCCCGGCGCTCGTTCACCGAGCCCATCAGCCCTTCCAGTCGGCGCAGTTGGTCGAAACTCGAGCGCCACTGGCCTTGCCTCAAGGAGCGCGAGAGCTCGGCCAGCCCGGTTTCGATCGCGAGTAGCTCGACCTGTTCTTCCTCGACCACCCAAAAGCCCGATTCCGCCTGTAGCCATCGCTCCCATTGAGCCACTTCCTCCCAGGCCTGGTCGAGGGTATCCTGCTCCAGGTCCCAGCCGTGATACCAGTGATTGATGACCAGAACGAGTTGGCAAGGCAAAATCATGGCTGGTCTATTCTCGTCAATCCTCTGCTACCCTGGGCCTTCTAGCACGAGCAGATCGTTAGTGTCATCGATCGCCCCGGGTCAGTGGCTCATGACCGAGCACACAGCCCTTGACGAACAGGTTGCACTCTCCTCCATCGGAGTCAGCCTGTCGCTGCGGTCTGTCTATGCTGGAGTGCTTTAAGAGAGGCCTTTCTGTCCTGTTGTTCATGTCTTTTTGAGCGCTGCCGCCTACACTCGAAAGGTGATAATCCGTCGCTCCCTAGCTCCAGCCAGCCTGTCCAAGCCGCGTCCGCGGGCGGACAGTGGTGTGGAAAGTGGCAAGCTCGAGGCGGTGCACACCATGCTCGACCGCGGTCTGACTCCTCAACTGAAAGGACCGGACGAGGAACAGCGTAGCCTGCTTGACGCTCGTCTCAGCCGGGTGGATCGGGGGGTGCTGTTGTGGGCTGAGGCTCAAGGGGTGCGGCTGCAAGTGCTGCAGAGCGGAGAAGAACTGGACGCTACCGGTGCGCTGCGAGACCTGACGGGCAAGTTCGAGCAACGGCTCAAGCCAGACACGGTGGAAAAGCTGCACGAGCATCTCCAGCCCTTAACGGAGCGGATCCGGGCCGAGAAGGACCCGGACAAAGCGCTGTCGCTACGTCGTCAGAAACGCAACCAGCTGGCCGAACTTTTGACCCTGAATCCTTGCGGCGCCGCCGTCTTTACTCCGGCTTTCGCTCCTATTTTGGCGCCGGGAATCTCGTCCTTGTCGGCAGACCCGGGGGAGACCCCGACGCTGAAAGCCATGGCGATGTACCACGGTGCGGATTCCCCGGAAGAACAGGCGCAATTTTTCTCCTGGATGGAGAGCTTGAACGGAGAGCGGCTGGCCCAGGCGCGTCAGGCTACCGTTGAAGAAAAAAGCCGAATGCTTGCGAGCCGTCCCGAGGCGCTCCAAGCCTGGTTGCGGCAGGCGGAAGAGCACCCGGAGTTGGTTCCGCTCGACGTCACGGCGCATACGCTGGTGGTTCCGGACGCTCACTACCTTGGCGCGAACTCACGCGAGCAGACGATGCTCCTGGATCGCAGCGACCTGGTCTCGGTGGAAGGCTGGCGCAACGGGGATTTCCGCGGCCAGTGGTTCTTTCTCGAGGGCAAAACCAATCTGTTGATCCGGGACTCGGCCGTAGAGCTGGATACACCGGTTCATGAACTCGGGCACGTCATCGACATGACCCTGGAGAAAGACGCGCCCCAGTTTTATGGCTCGCTGCGCCCTCGCATCGAGAAAGCGCACTATCAGGCGCGGCTGAACGGCAACGCCATCACCAGCTACGCCATGGCCAATCGCCGAGAATATATCGCCGAAGGCTTTGCTGCCTTTTACGAGACGCCCGCAGAGCTGCGCAAGATCGATCCCGAGCTGTTCGGGCTGGTCGAGGAGATGGTGGAGTTTTGCTGCCGCCAGGCCGGCGCCGATCGCGTGCTCGACCAGAAGTTGCAAAAGATGTGGAAGGACGCGGTCGCGACCGCACCCGGCGAGCCCGCGGCGCTGCGAGCTCAACTTGAGCAGCAAGTTCAGACCTGCCCCAAGGCAGACGGGCTCAGTTCCACCGCCATGGCGGCCGCCCTGGGGGCCAGTCGTTTGGGTCTTTTAGCGGGCGCCGCCGACGTCGCTCTGGGCCTTTTGCCCGCCCTCGCTTCTCCGGGGCCAGGCCTGGCCGACCCGGTGCAACAAGCCTACCGTGAAGGCCTGGACGCCGAGGGGCAACGTCGGCTATTTGACCTGGCCTACCAGAGCGGTCGCGGGCTCCTGCTGGCATAAAAAAAAGAGCCTCCCGAAGGGGCCCCGGTGACCAGGGTGGCCAGGTCAAGGTTACTACGCCAGCAACCAGTCCGAGGAGGCCACTCCGATCAGGCTCTTTTCGGGGTTCACACGGTCGAGGATGAGCACATTGGTGTTGACCTCGTTGTCAGGACGGACGGTCGCTTCATAGATGATGACCTTCGACTCTTCGAAGCGGTAGGACTTGATCTTCTCGACGTCCCCGCGTTCCTCTACGCTGTAGCGCGTGCCGTTGCGGGTGTCGCCCTGGAACTCCGCCTGCAGGTTGCCGACCCGGACCTTACCCGCGGCGGCATCCTCATCGGGGCCTGCGTTAAAGATGTGAATGGAAGCCGCGCCGTCGCCGTTATCTCGAGCTTGCAGCTCTCGGAAGCCTTCGTCAAAATAGTCCAGGTTCTGCTGCGCAAGGAACCCGTCGAGCTCTTTGGCTTTCTTGAGCGGCGGCGTTTCGCCCTGGAGAACCCGGGCTGCTCCGTTTTTCGCGATCTGGGTGGCTAAAGCTGACGACTGTATCATGGGTGGCTTCCTCTCGAATCTCTCTTTTCAGAGTATCCAGCCACCCTAAAAAAAGCTTGAAGCGTGGCTCATCCTCAGTCGGCCAGAGAAGCGCTCCGCCGCTACAGCCTCGCCTATGTGAGCGCGGGTGGTCATTACTTTGCTCAAACAGTCGGTTCTGCCTAAGGTGGAGAGGTTTGTTGAGGTGGCTTGGTCAAAGTGTTGGCGCAGGCGGTGGCTGAGCATGTGTCGGGAGGCTTGGTGTCCCATTGCGGTCATTGGATCGCCGAAGAGCAGCCTCAATTTCTGGCCAACGCATGGACTGAGTTTTGGAGGCAACCTTGAGCATTCGAGTAGAAGCGGCGGAAAGTGGCGGCGGAGTGGATTGGTTGGGCGGGCGGCTTCATCTGCCGATCACCTGTCAAGACACTGATTTTCGCGTCAGTTGCCAGATCGGGGACGTTCCGCCGGGATTTTCTAACCCTCCCCACGTGCACCAGTTTGAAGACGAATATTTCTATATCCAAAGCGGCTCGGTGGAGCTTCGAGCGGGTGCCTCCACCGAGGTGGCTGGGCCCGGAGACTTGCTCATCGCCCCCAAGGGACTCCCTCACCAGCTCAGCAACCTGGCCGATCAACCAGCTCGCATCTTGACCCTCCTTGCGCCCGGGCATCTCGAAGCGAGGGGGCTCGGCCCGACTTTGGTTACCGAGCCAGCAAGCTGCGCAGCATCCAGGCGGTCTTTTCGTGAACCTGCAGTCGCTCGGTCATCAGGTCAGCGCTGGGGGCATCGCTGGCGCCTTCAGCGATCTTCAAGACGGTTCGAGCGGTTCGGGCCGTGGTCTCGTGGCCGTCGACCAGGTTGCGCAGCATCTGCTCAGCGCTGGGCACTCCGGAATCTTCGGGAATGCTTGTCAAAGCGCCGAATTCTGCGCTGGTTCCGGGAGCAAAAAATCCCAGGGCTCGGATGCGTTCCGCGATAATATCCTGAGCGGTCCACAGTTCCGTATACTGCTGTTCAAACATGGTGTGCAGCGTGACAAACATCGGACCGGTCACGTTCCAGTGGTAGCTATGAGTCTTTTGATAGAGCCGCTGTGTGTCGGCCAGAAGCTTGCCAATGTTCTCAGCAAGTTGCTGGCGGTCGGATTCCGAAATGCCGATGTCGATCGGACGGTCCTGGGTGTCGGATAAGCTCATGGGAATTACCTCCGTTAGATTTAGTCGCTTGGTGGCCAGAACCACAGTTCGGGCCGCCCACAATTGCAGTGAACCGCCCGGCTGAGCATGCTACCGCACAAAAGGGAATGGACCAGGGCGTAGCGGGCCAGGTTCCAGGGAGCAAAGCCAGAGTGGGGCCCGGCCCACCTGCTCTGCCTCTGCGACCACTGGGGTATCGGATGAAAGATGCGGTCGATCCAGAGGGGTCGGGTCGGATCTTCTTCCTGACGCTCCTCAAGCCAACGCCACCAGGGGTCCGGTCCCGGGCTGACCTGGTCCGCCGCAAAAACTCCCGGGCGCGAAAAGGTTGGCAGAATCAGCAGACCTAAAAAAGAGAGAAGAGTGGCCCAGCAGGCCATAGCGGCGGGTTGACCCTGGCCCCATTCCAACGCCTTGCTGAGCACCAGCGAGTTGAAGACCAGGGCCATCAGCAAGCCTGCTGCCCGAGAAGCGCTCTGGCTCAGTTTGCGTCTCCGCTCCAAGGACAGCTCGATTCCTACAGGGGCATCAGGCGACAGCCACTGCGAGGGAATCACGACTTGTTCTCGGCCCGGCAGTGGCAGGCCCCAGAGGCCGCCGCTAAAGCGAGAGTCCGCCGCATCCGCTTCCCATCCCCAGGGATGCCGGTGCAGGCGCACTCCCAGCCAGCCAAGCAGAGGCAGTTGGCAGGCGAAGAAAGCCAGCGAGGCGACCCAAAAGAGGGCCATCGTCAGGCCCAGGCCGAGGGTTGGGTAGACCAGGCTCCAAAAGCCCAGACTCGACAGCCAAAGCCCCAAATGCAAGGTGACGCCTCTCAGGTAGGTCCCGATCCAGCGGAGGAGCTTCAGTCTTGGCTTTTTCCAAAGCATCGGGAGCAACTGACCCCCCAGGACGTCCAGCGGAAGTGAAGCCAGGGCATAGAGCAGGCCGATCTCAGCCAGGCTCAGCCGGTAAGCATACCCGCTAGAAAGGGCTAGCCAGGCCAGCAATACCCACCAGCCGACGCCGCAAATTCCAAGTCGCAACCTCGCTTGAGCGTATGTCATACCCCAGCTTAGCGACCTTGTATGGCTTTTGTCAAACTTTTGTATCGCCTTGTGGTGCCTAGAATGAGGATTTCTGATCCAAATCAGGGTGCCCTGGACGCCTGGCCATTACAGTTGGGGCGGGAAGGTTCCCCAATCAGAGGAGGTTCCAATGAGAAAGATGTTAGTGGCTCTAATTTTTTTCCTGGCCGTTCCCCTGGCTCTGGCCGAAAAGGGCCATCTACCGCCACCACCCGAGGAAAATTACAACTCGATGATCCTGGATTATGTGGTGACGGGGGCGGTTTTCGAAAAGAAGACCTTTAGCGACGACTGGACCCGGTCTTACACCTACACCGGTAAGCTCGACCCCAGCTTCGGAGGCGTGCTGCGCGTGACGGGTCAGGCACAGTGGCTTACCTACCCTGGTCCCGCTTATCCCTGGACCGTGAGCGTGAGTGTGACCGCCGGTCACAAAACCGAATCCCGCGACTACTCGCCCACCAGCAAGACGCAGTCATTCGACCTGTCTGTGCCGATTGGTAAAGCTCAAGATGGCTCCTTTCGAATTTCGATGTCACGCTCCAGTTCGTATGGCAGTCGAAACATGGGAGCTTCGGGTTCTATGCACGGAATTGCCGTGACAGGTCCGTCCGGCACCAGTTCCGTTTCGGTGACGGGGTCCGCGCTCAGCCCGCAAACTGCCCACGATCTGCTGGGCCAGGAAATGGGGAGTGAAGAATCTAAACGAAAGAACCAGGTCCTCTTCAGCGGCAACGACCAGGCTGTGGCCAACGGCGGTAGACCTCCGCAGTTCCAACTGAGCGGACCGACCAGAATCCATTTCATCATGAGTTACCACTACAACAACGGTCAGGGGGCGAATCCAGGAACGATTGCATTTCGACGCGCCGACGGCAAAATGTTTGGCCCTTGGGCAGCTACGGCCGTCAATAAGGTCTACTGGGTGGTGGCGCCGGGCACCACTCTACCGGCCGGCAACTATCAGGTGATCGATTCGGATCCTGCCAGCTGGTCCCAGAACGGCACCGGCTTTGGGCATGTTCTCGTCAAGGGGACTCAAGAACGCTGAGGATTCTGGCGCTAGAAGGCGCCGCTGTTTTCCAGGCGCCAGGTGAAGCTGGTCTGACAGCGCTCCCTCATTTTTCTCCGCCCCGACTTGATGCCGGCGCTGCCGGCCAGAGTCAGAGACAGCCGAATCTGGGCGCTATGCTCGTCCTTGCTGACGCGGAAATCAAGCACCGAAGCACTGAGAATCAGGGGAATGGAGCCGCCCGGATTGGCAGCCGGATGATCAGCCATCAGGCCTGCCAGGCTCAACGGAGAGAGGTAAGGACTGCCGGGGGGAGTGTAATGCTGCTTGACGAGCCGGCCCAGATCTTCGGTGGTAGCATAGAGGACGGTGAAGCGGTTCCAGCGCGGAACGCATTCCACCGGGTCGATCAAGCTACTATCGTCCCAGCGACTGAGATTTGCGAAGCTGAGGCCGTGGCGCTCGCCGTACTCCCCTTCCTTGGTGGAGAAAACGCGCCGTGCCGGCGAGTCTTCCACCTCGCTGAGGTGAATATCCGATCTGCGCAGGTCCGGGCCCACAGAAGCGGCCACCCGCCGGGCCTCTGCCTGCAGGCCTGAGCGAAAATGCACCAGCAAGAAGGCGCGAATTCCCCACTCGACCAGTTGGAAGCTGGCCCACAAGCCCACCATCAGCAGGGTGCAGGCGAGAAGGATTTCCAGCAAGCTGAAGGCGCGTTTTCTCACGGACTCACCAGGCGGTAACAATGAATTTCCAGACGCCCTTTGGTAAGCGCGTTGGGCCCACCCGGAGGAGACCACCAGACATGAGCATCCAGGTAATAGCTGTTGGCTAACACTCCCCCCGGCATGGTCTTGGGCGTTGCGTCTACCTGGTAGGTGAATTCAATCGGCTGGCTGGCGTCGTGAGTATAAAGGCGAATCACAGACGGAGGTGTCGGATCGAAACGGCGAGAGTCGATTACTTCTTGCAATACTCTATCCGCCAATTGCAGGCCGACGGTTTGATCGCCGGTTTTGTCGGAACCTCTCAAAAAAGTCGTGAATAAAACCGCCATCGTGACCAGCAGAAATCCGATGATTCCGATTGCAACGACCGTTTCGAGCAGAGTCAGAGCGCGTCGCCTCAAAATACCCCTTAGTCCGTCCAGAACAAGGTGGGCACGAAACCGAGCCGGAAAAGGTCAAACTGGTCCTCGCAAACCGTCGGGTCGAAAACCAGCGAGTTCGACCCGCGCATGAGAGTGATGGCCGCGTTGGGGTCCTGGGTCAACATGCCGCCTAGAAGTCGGAACTTCGAGTTGATTTGGAGCAAAATGTTGCGATGCGCATACATGATTCCTCCCATAGAAAAGTCAAAACGATTGGCACCCGAGTAGGGATCGAAGCCGGAGTCCACAGTGTTGGGCACATACTGCAGGAGGGTGTTCCCGGCGGTGCGAGCGTCGAGGTTGTAGGCCGCAATTTGATGGATGGCCAGGTTGCGCAGCTCACCGAAGGTCGCCTCGGAAAGATCGGGGTCTGTAACGAAGGCCGCATTGCTCGGATCCACCAAATGGGTATTGAACTCACCGCGGGCCACCGACTTGAGGTATTCCCGCACGTGCAGGTGCGTTTCCATCGTAACGTTGGCGGTCCCGGCACCGACGTATTCGCTAACCACTTGGAGGACGCTGACCGGAGCGGTGGTGTGGCCGCTGTGATCATACACGGGCACTTTGGCCAGGTCGATCCCGTTCAGTTCGCCGCCGGTCAGAACCGGGCCGGTAAATACGGCCGTTCCGGGGTCGAGCATCCCCGTGAGCGAAAAGCCGCGATAGGAGTTCCCAGGAGCGATGTCGGCGGCCAAAGTGGCGTTACCAAGAGTCATCAGGGAGGAACTGCTGGCGCCCGAGTAGTTGTTTAGGGTGGTGTTCAGAGGGGTGTTGCCCAGAGCCGCAACGTTGTGCAGGGCCGAGCCAAAAGCGCCAAAATCACCGGGTAAGCTCGCAAAAGGCAGCTGGCCCGCCTGGGAGCTGACATCGTTGACGATAATCGAATCGTGGGCGACGATCGCCAGATCTTGGGTCCGGGTTCCAGACAGAAAACTGTTTCCGTTCACCGTCAGTCGCCCTCCTTGACTGGTGTTGCCTACGAACAACTGGCCGCTGCCCACGATGTCGCCGCTGATGGTCAAATTGCCGCTGACGCTGAATCGGTTCTGCGTGCCCGCGCCGTTTGGTAGCCCTAAATTTCCGTAACCGAGGCCAAGGCTGGCCTGAAACGTAGAGGGAGAGGCAGCGGGGGACACGCTTCCCCAGAGCGAGCCGGTGAGGGGCGGAGTATAGCCGAAATGAGTGATGTTGGCCGAGAGCGTCAAATCACCGTCCACCACCACTTTACGGGTGGGGTCGGGCATGAACCGGTAATTTTTCAAGCGCACCGCCCCTCCAGCCAGACTGTTCGGATAATTCGTGCCGTCGGGAGCCCGCACGACGTTGGGGGAGATGAAGCGATACTCTCCCGCAGGCAGATGCACTTCCGGTCCCGCCGGAACCTGGAGCTTGTCCGGAGTAAATCTCTGGGCGGCCGGTGGACTACCGGCCTGCACCCGAGCACTCAGGGCACCGGTCACTCCGCTTTGTTGAGCTGAGCTCAGACCACTAAAGTCGGTGCCGCTGGCGGAGGTAAGATTCCCGGTCGTTCCGTCCACTGCGACCGTGCTATTGACGCTGGTCGTGGTGCCTGATTGTAGCAGGCCCTTGGGAGCAAACTTGATGGCGCCCGGGTCGGTCAGGAAGATGCGGTTGCCGGCCCGGGCGCTGGCCCCCCTGGGCAAGACGCTACTGACGTTGGTGGAGGTGTTCAGAACCAGGTCGCCGGCCGAATAGGCAACGCTGTTCAGATAGGAGTCGCGCTGGAGAAGCACTTCCAGGTGGCGTCGGTTGCCTTCCAGCAGGCCATCCACTACCACCAGAGCGGTTTTGGGACGAACCTGGACGCCGGTTCTGCACCAGGAGGGAGCGGGTGAGGCTGACAATCCGCGAAGGTTATTCAGCACCCGCATCTGGAAGGTGCCACCGGTCGCCTTCAAGGTCCCGTTGATCAGAAAGCCCGACTCCTTGATATTCAGGTCCGCGTCAGAATAACTTCCGGAAAAGGGAAGTGTGCCCCATTGGCCTGGCTGGGCCAGGCGCACCTTGGCATAATCCACCGCGCTCAGGCAGGTCTGCATCAAGTCCTGGCGCCGGCGAAGCTGCTCGCCCGTCAGCAAGCCGCTGCGGCTGACCAATACCAGGGAGATACACAGCATCGATAAAACGGAGGCAGCCATCAACACCGTGATCAGTGCAATCCCCCTGGCACGCGAGACCATCCGTATCCTCATGAAACGGGTTCTTCGTCAATCGATGGATAGGACCTGGGGGTAGGTGGCTCTGGATTAGGATTAGTGGCCCGAATACCAATCGTAGCCGCGATCGCCCCAGTAGTCGGCGGGGCGCTGGCTGGTAAAGGAGATTCGGCCGATTCGTTTGATCTGCTTGATGCCGTATTTTAAAGTGGAGACCAATCGCAGTGGCCCGCCATGCTCCAGGGGGAGTGGGCGTCCGTTCATCTCGTAGCACAGCAGCGTCTGGGGATGAAGCAAGCTGGGCAGATCCCAGCCCACGTAGTAACCTCCATCCGGCGTTACCAAAGAGGCGTAAGGCAACGTCTGGCCATTCAGAGCTGCCGGCTTGTAGCGCGCGGCGAAATCCGCGAAGCGTGCGCCCCCCCAATGAACGATGGTGCTCCAGCCCTCGACACATTTGAACTCGGTGATCATTTCAACTTTGGGAAGCGCCTGAATGTCAGCCAGGCTAAGCAATAGTCCGGGAACCTTGGTCTGCATGGCGGATGCGCGATCCATGCTCGAGGGGGGCGGCATGGGCACTTTGGGGTCTACCTTGGAATCGACCGGCTGATGGAGCTGCTCGGAGCCGCGCATGGGATGGTCGTTGTCCATAGCGGTGTTGTAAGAAATATCGTCGGTGTATTGGGAAAAGCTCTTCGGATCGTCCAGTCCCACCAACTGAAGGCGCCAGCTATCGGGGTCGAACATCTTGCTCATCCCCTCGGCGCCGTTTACGCGCAATTTTCCCACCTGCTCAGGACGGAACTGCGGAGCCAGGCGGGTAGGGGAGAGATAGGCCTGGCTCAGGGACTGGTTGAAGCCAAAAGCCTTTTCAAAGATCCAGTTCTGTTCTCTCCGGCGCAGCCATCGATAGCCAAAAAAACCTGCCGCGCCGGCTGCAGCGGCTGCCAGAAAGCCCCGACGAGAAGTCTGTCTCAGAAAGGCATCGGCTTCCTCGGCACTGGAAAAATTGACCTCCTGGAGGGTTTCTCGCAAAGTCTCGGCGGTGTTTTCTCCGTGGGAAGGAGCACTCATGGCTGTTCCATTCGGTCGTAGCCGGAGATCATCGAGCAAAAATTGCCCCAGCCCGCCCGCACAACTTGCAAGATGTGGATGACGAAGAAACCACAATAGAAGATGGTCAGCCAGAAATGCTCCCAGCGGGCCGCTTCATAACCGCCCAGCAGCCAGGTTAGCCAGGCAAAGCTGGTGGGCTTATAGATAGCCAGTCCGGTCAGCACCGAACCCACCCCCATCAACACCACGCCAGTATAGGCCAGACGCTGGGCATCGTTGTATTTTCCCTGCGGTGGATGCACCTTGCTCAGCCGCAAATCAAAGGCCAACACCTGCAGCGCCCTGCGCAAGGAGCCGGGTAGAGGAAGCAGGCTTCGCCATTCGCCGGAAACCAGGGTGTAGGTGACATAACACAGGCCATTGGCCAGGAAAAACCACATAAAAAGAAAGTGCAACTTCAGCCCGTCGGCCAGATGGTATGGCACCCCCAGTGCTTTATAGAACCCCTTGGGAAAGAAAGCGAACAGTTGATGGCCGAACAGGGTGATCGTGTAAACGCCGTGAGCCCAATATATCAGTAGCCCGCTCCACATCATGATGGCAGATCGGAAGAGC
>JALHOV010000192.1 GCA_022842865.1 Vulcanimicrobiota bacterium
GGAATGCTGCTCTTCCAGTAACTGTCGCTGTTGAATCGTCTCTGCTCGTTCTTGTTGAAGCACCTGGTCCAGCACCTCCCGGAAGGCCGGGTCGGCGATCCAGTGTAGGCTGTAGGTCAGGCGAGGAAGATAGCCGCGAGCCACTTTATGAAATCCCTGGGCGCCGGCTTCGACCCGTTCCAGACCATGATCGATGGCATATTGGATGGCCTGATAGTAGCAAAGTTCGAAGTGCAGAAAAGGAACATCCTCAAGAGCCCCCCAATTTCGTCCAAAGAGCGCCTTGCTGCCGCGGAAGTTGAGTGCGGCCGCCAGGTACTTGCCCTGGCGCGAGGCCAGCATAAGCACGACCTGCTCGGGCATCTTCTCGCCCAGCATGAAGAAGAAATCTCGAGTCAGCGCCGCCCGACCCCACTTGCGGCTGCAGGTGTCCACGTAGCAGCGGAAGAGAACGTCCAAATGCTCTTCTTTCAGGTCGGCTCCGGATACCGCCTGAATCTCGAGATCGCGCTGTCCTTCACGGCGTTCTTTCAGGACGGCTTTGCGTTTGCGAGCCGAGAGTTCGGCTGTGAAAGCGGCAAAGTCGCGGTAGTCCCGGTTCTCAAAGTGAAACTGGAGACCCAGGCGCGGCAGCCAGCGGGATTTGCTGCCTTCCTCGTATTCCTCAGCGTTGCAAAAGGTGGTGTGCAGCGAGGATAAGCGCAGTCCCTGGGCCATCGATACCTGAGCCTGGCGTAAATACTGGCGAACCTGGTGAGGGTCGGGATCGTCTGGATGAACAAGCAAGCGCGGGCCGGGGACGGGCGTGTAGGGCACGGCCGACTGAAGCTTGGGATAGTAGGAACCGCCCGCTCGCTCGTAGGCGGAAGCCCAGCCGTAGTCAAAGACGAACTCGCCTTCCGAGTGAAACTTGACGAACAAGGGACTGAGGCCGCGGATCTTGCCATCGCGGCGGAAAAGCAAATGGCACGGTTGCCACCCGGTTTCGGGGCAAGCCGTGCCACTGTCTTGCATACAGGCGAAAAATTGATGCCAAAGGAACGGGTGTTCAGGTCCTACGCAGGCGTTCCATTCTTGGGCGTCGACCTGATGAATGCTATCGATTCGGTTGACCAGGGGGAATTGCTTATCCACGATCTCCGTGTTCTAGGAGGGCTGCCGCCTCCCCTAGGACCCCCCGCTTCTCGTGTTCTCGGGGGGCTGCCGCCTCCCCGCTAACCCGCGAAGTTGCTGGTTGCCTGCAAAAATTCCTTGAGGGACGGCGGACGCTCGCACCAAACCAGAGTGCCGGTATCGCCCATCAAGAGGTCGATGGGTTCCTTGCCGTTTTGGGAAGCGATCGGTTGCGGCACGTTGGGGGTAAGGTAGGCCGAGCTGAACGCGTTGCGATTAGAATCTTGAATCATAGTAGTTACAGTGTCTCCGATTTCTTCTCCATCAATCTAGCCGAAGGCACTGAAAAGTTGCTGAAAAGACAAGTTTACAAGGCGTTTACATCCATGCGGATGCGCGGCCAGGCCCCGGCCAGGGGGTGGAGACGGGACCCCACCACGCCCACCGTTTCAACATCGGCGTCGATCGGGATCTCCTCGAACGAGAGCACGGGTGTGCGGCGCAGCTCGAAAGGCAAAAGTTCAAATAGGGAGCGGCGCAGGTCGGTGGGGACCACCAGGGCGACCATTCCGTGTTCGTTCAGCGCCCATTCCAATTCTTCGCGCAGCTGGCCGAGCAAGAGGCCAAGGAGCCATTGCTCCGGGCCTCCCTTGCGTTTCAGCTCAAGGCGCAGCCGGCGGCTGGCCGTTTCCGACGGGCTGACGGCCACCAGGGCATCGTGTTCGTTGAGCCAGGGCGTGGCCAGTCGTGGGCCCAACGCCAGGCGTACGTCCCGCAGCCGGTTTGCGGCCGCGCCCCGAGCGCTGCGGTAGGCCTCGCTCAAAGTTTCCAGGGGAGCGATGGTGCAGCGCTCTTCCAGCAGCCAGCGCAGGACCTCCAGGAAACCCGCACCGGGAGACTTCAGACCGAGGTGTTTCAGTCTGCGCTGCAGCCACTCGGCGCTTAAACACAGGTTCAAGCGGTTCTCCACGCGGTCGCAAAGATGGCCTACCCAGAGCGCCTCGGCGGTCAGCAAGTGGCAGCCGAGGGCGGCGGCCCCCTCCGCTCGAGACTCGGGGATCCAGCGACCCTCGAGGCCATAAACGGGTTCGTGTCCTAGTTCGCCCATGAGCAACGAAACGGTTTCCGGCTCGCCCGTGGCAAACCAGCGCCCCGGGTAAAGCAAGCCTTTCTCCCAAGGTCCACCGGCCAGGCGAAATCGGTAGGCGTGAGGTTCGAGGTCGGCGGCACGGTCCAGCCTCAGGCTTGGGAGTGGCAAACCGTAGGCTTTGAGTAGCTGCTGGTTGACGCCCTGCAGGCGGTTCCACCAGTGGGTGCCGTTGCCTTCGCACAGTTCCTGCCAAAGGCGCTCTCCCAGAGCCATCTCCAGACAGGCTTCGCTCGGGGGGAAATCCCCGGAGGCTTTCTTGAAGCGCCCGCTCATGCCGTGTTCCTTTCCCCTTCAGGACCTGTCTGACTGGTTGCACCAGAACGGCTACTACCAGGCCTGTGGCATTCCCGCTTTTACCACCCAGCGGGTCTGTCCTGTGCAAAATTTACGCTACGAGCGACGTTTGCGGGCCGGGCGTCCGCTTCCTCTGGGGGCTCATTCTCACCCCGGTCGCTTCCTGCGCGAGGTCTCCCCGGCTTGTCAGAAGGTCTACCGGGTCTTTTATCTCCATGAGTCCGCGGAACTCCCGGAATGGCCGGGTCTCTTTGAGGATAAACAGGCGCTTTGGCAGATTTCTCCGCTCTGGACCAAAGCCGGTTTGCGCCAGATCCTCAGTTCCATACCGGGCCGCTCGCCCGGAGAATTCGTCTACCTGGGAGACGACTCCGGGCTCCTCATCGAGTCCTCCTGGCGGTGGTTGCAGGAGCGCGGCCGGGGCCGGGCGGCCGATCTGTGTTGCGGCTGTGGGGTGGTGGGGCTGAGTTTGCCCGATGGTTTTGACGAGATCGTAGGGCTGGACTACAACGCCCAATCGCTTGAATTGGCCCGCATCAATCACCAGCTGAATCGGGCTGACTTGCCCTGTCGCTACGATTTCAGCGACATGTGGTCGGCGGCTCGCGGACAGTTCGATTATGTGGTGGGCAATCCACCGGCCCTACCGGTTTCGTCCGACCTTCTTTATGCCTACGGTGGCGAGGACCCGGCCGCCCTCACCCTGCGGGCGGTCGCAGGGCTGGACGAGTATCTGGCGCCGGGGGGCAAGTGTTTGTTGCTCTCCTTTTCGGTGCGTGACCAACTTTGGGAGCAGTTGCAGGGATTGCTCAGTCAGGATTTCTCGCTGGAATACGAGCCGCGCAAACGGTTGATCATGACCGACGCCCGCCTGGGCTGGATGGAGCACGTGTATGTTCGCATCGAACGTGATTACCAGGGGCGACGCGAAAAGCGGCCGATTTCCTGGTTGAACTGGGCCTGCCAGTGGTCCCTGCCCTGGCTGGAGGCGGAACCTCCGCCGCAGCAGTGTTACGCCGGCAGCCAGCGCTCCCCGGTCAACTGAGCTTTGCCGTCGCGCTGCAGTTTTTCCAAATGGGCCAGCAAGGAGATACGAGCGTACTCCAGAGGCGGCCCGCTGACATCGGCGTAGGCTACCGCCAGCACCTGCTCGAACTTGCCTCCGAGAGCCTGCTGCACGCGGGACTCCCTCTCCAGACGGTGCTTCAGGGTTTGCCCCAGCAAGTCACTGCCGGGACCGAAAGGGCCGCCGTGACTGGGCAAGACCAGATTGGGCTTGAGGCGGATGCAGGTGCGCAGACTTTCCAAATAGTCGCTCATATTGCCGTCGGGAACGGGAACCAGGATGGTGCTGACGCCGCTGGCCAGATCCCCGCACAGCAACACCTTCCAGGTTTCATTCCAGAGCGCCAGATGACCCGAAGCGTGGCCCGGGGTATGCAGAGCGGTCCAGTCGCCCAGGGTGAGGCCATCTTCTATTTCCCGGTCCAGAGCGATGCCCAGCAGTTCTCCCGTGCGCCGATGAGCCCAGATCGGCCAACCCAGCTCTTGGCAACGCGCCACTCCGCCCACGTGGTCTGGATGGTGGTGGGTCAGCAGCACAGCCTGTGCGCGAGGGGCCGCCTTCTCCACTCGGGCCATTTGTTCGAGGTCCGCCGCTCCGGGATCCACCACCAAGATATTTTCAAGTCCCAGCAAGAAACACAGCGTATGGCGAGCGGGCGGCAGTGTGGGAGTAACCAGCGGAACATAGCTAAGTCCCGGCAACATTCGAATGGGATCAGCGGTATCTTCGGGATAGCCGCACAGTCGAGCAGCCGCTTCCTCCAGAGTCTGGCTCTGGCTGAGGCCGAACAGGCTGTCTTGGGTCGGTGGTGCCAGGAAAATTTCGCCGATGCGCCAGGCTTCCAAAGCCTCCTCCAGCCGCCACCAGCGGCCTTCCTCCAGTTCGCCCGGCCAGACTTCGGCAAGCTGTCGTTTGGGGCAGTCCCACAGGTAGAACTGAGCGCGAAAGCGCACCAGTGCGTAGTCCGGCGTGGTGCGCACGCCGGCCGGCACCAGTTGCTCCCATTGCAGTGGATACTGGTCGGCGATCTCGCTCCAGGGCACATGCCCGTTCAGCCATTCCTGGCGCAGGCCCGGGTTGGGCTGAACCGGCCCGATCCAGAGCCCGCATTCCACCCAGAGCTCCCGGGCGGCGGTGTGCGCCAGATGGGTCTCCTCGGCCGCTTCATCGCCGCCGGGGAAGGCGTGAAATCCGGGAAAAAAGCGCCCGGTGGACCCTCTTTGCACCAGGTAGACCTGCCAGTGATCGGCCTGGCGACGAACCGGGATGACTCCGGCGGCGGGACGGACTTTCGACATAGGTCGGCAGGTTGACCGCGGGAGCTGCAAAAACCTTGCGCCATGAGACGTGAAGCCAAACTGTTGCCGGCCCAGGCCCAGGGCCTGACCTCTAAGGGATTGGCGCGCGTTTGGGTCGAGAGTCACCCGCGCACCGGGCTGGAACTCTTTGGGCCCTTACCTGAGGAAAAAATCGAGATTCAATTGGGCAGCCGCCGAAATCTTTGGCTTCAGCGCGTCCTGGAGCCGCACCCGCAGCGGCGCGAAGCTCGATGTCTGCACTTTGGCCCCTGTGGGGGTTGCACGTTGCAGCATCTGGACGAGACCACCCAGCTCGCCCTGAAGAGCGAACGCATTTATCGTCAGTTGCCGGAGAGCTGCCAGACTTTGCCCCCGCTGGCATCGCCTCAGCCCTTCCATTACCGCACCAAGGTGGAGTTCAGTTTCGCGCGGCAGGATTTGGGATTCCACCGTCGCGGTTGTTTCGATCGGGTGGTGGCGGTAGATCGCTGTTGGATTGCCCCGCCGGCCCACCATCAGGCGCTGCAAGTGACCCGCGCCTGGATGCAGGATCACCAGCTGACAGGCTGGGATGCGCGCACCCAGCAGGGCGACTTGCGCTATATGATGCTGCGTCAGGCCAACAACCAGGATTTCTCGGAGGGCCAGTGGCTGCTGCTGCTGGTGACGCGTACAGGTCTTGACCCGGAATTGATCCGTGACTGGCAGCGCCGAATGGAGCCGGCCGGCGCCCACGGATTGCTCTGGGTTGAGCAGAGTTCCACGGCGGGGGCCATCGTGCCGGAACACGAGCATCTGTTGGCCGGTCAGGAGCGCATCGAGCAGCGACTGGGTCCGCTGACTTTCCGCCTGGGCTGGCGGTCCTTTTTTCAGAGCAATCCCCCCGCCTACCGTTTGCTGCTGGAGCAACTCAAGACCTGGTTGCTGCCTTTGCAACCCACGGGTCTGCTCGATTTGTATTGCGGAATCGGCAGCATCGGTCTCTACGTCGTCCCCTCCGAGTGTCGCCTGGTGGGAGTGGAGAACGTCGCTCCGGCGATTGAGGATGCCCGGCGCTGCGCCTTTGAAATGGGCAGAGTGGCGGAGTTTTACATCAGCGCCTGCGAAGATTGGACCGACTGGGCCGATTTTTCGGCCGCTATCGTGGACCCGCCGCGCAGTGGTTGCCATCCCCGACTCTTGCAGCGATTGATCGAGGACGGGCCCCCGGAGGTCTTTTACATCTCGTGCAATCCCGAGCGCTTTGTGGCCGAACTGGCCCAGCTCAAGTCGGCCTATCGACTCGAAAAGGCGGTCACCTGCGACTTTTTTCCCCAAACCGGGCACATCGAGCTACTTGCCTGGCTTCGCCGCCTTTGAAGCTTTTCGGCGTTGAGCGGCCTTGGCTTCCAGATAAGCAATAATGTCCCGGATGGCCTGCTCGCGGTGGGGGAAGGTGGCGTCCAGAGCCGGCATGGTCGCGCGCCCGCGCACTGTAGAGGGATCGCTGATAATTTTGTGCAGGTATGGCTTCTTGATATATTCGGTGACGCTCGCCGGTTGGTTGAGGTCGATGCCCATACTGCCACCCTGCCCGTTGATTTGATGACAACTCAGGCACTTTTTGCGAAAGACGGCGAATCCGTGCTTCACCTGAGCGCTACTTTTGGGCGGGGGTAGGGTCGCCGCATAGGCCTGCGAGAAGTTGGCCCGCTCGATGGCTACCACCTGATAGGGCCAGTTGCCACCCAGTTTGCGTTCCGGGTATTTCTCCGAGTCCCACACCAGGTAAAACGGCCCCAGTGGCTTCTTCTCCAGCTCGAACGGCTTCCCGTCCGAGGTCGAAAAGGCCAGGTAAGCCGGCAGCACGCGAATTTCCTCGGCCTTGACCGGCGAACGATAGCCGTCCCGGCAGACGAACAGGAAAGTGATGTCTTCCCCGTAGGCCTTCGGTCCGTAAGCCTTCTCAATCAACGGCTTCACGGGCACCACCCAATAATTCTTGGTGCCCGCGTCCAACCGAAGGGTGGTCGGAGTGGCGATTTTCTTGAGTTCCGCCAAAGAAAAACGCGCCAGAGCCTTGCCGCCCTGACGCATCTCCAGATCCTGAGCCCCCGCTAACGAAGTCAGGGCAATCCAAAGAACCAGTTTACGCATCCTGGCCGCTTCTCGCCTGACCAACCGAGTCCTAGTCGTCGCTGTTGCGAGCGATCAGGACCAGGCGTAGTAGTTGCAGCACGGCCATGAGGGCGGCGGCAACGTAGGTCAGGGCGGCGGCGTTGAGGACGCTGCGCACGCCGGGTTCTTCCTGGGCGGTGATGATGCCGTCTTCGCGCAAAGCCACCAGGGCGCGGCGCGAGGCGTCGAACTCAACCGGCAGGGTGATCAGAGAGAACAACACGGCAAGCGAGAAAGCGGCGATACCGGCCCAGAGCAAGCCCGGCAGATGAGCGAACAAGCCGATCAGGAAGAGAATCCAGGAGGCGCTGCTGGAGAAGTTGACCAGCGGCACCAGGCCCATCCGCAACTGCAGCGGAGCGTAGCCTTCGGCCTTTTGCAAGGCGTGGCCCAGTTCGTGGGCGGCGACCCCGACGGCCGCGATGGACCGCTCGTGGTAAATCGGTTCCGATAGTCGCAATACGTTGGTGATCGGGTCGTAGTGGTCGGTCAGAGAGCCGCTCACCGGCTCGATGGCCACTCCCAGGTTGCGTCGTCGCGCCAACACCGCGGCCGTCTGAGCGCCCGTTAATCCCGAGCGCGTCCCCAGGCCGCTGAAATGTGAGAACGTAGTGCTCAACTTCCACTGCGCATAGAAGGTCAGCAGCAGAGCCGGTAAGATGATCAGCATCGTCGAGTCCCAAAACATCATGGTCAGAACCTCCATACTATTTTTCGTATAAAGCATGGGTTGGCGGAGAAAAGTTCCTGACGGAGCCCAGGAGCACTGGGGATGAACGAGAAGCCGTGCCCATGCACGCTCACGCTTTACCGCCCCGAGACCGTTATCAACTGCGCAACGACGCCAAAGCAACCTTTGAGTTGCGCTCCAGCGCCGTGGGTTCGGGCGTTGACGGGTGCGTGGTCAAAGTCGCCGTCACGCGCTTTGACGGCCACAAATTCCGCTACGAAATCATCTTTTGCGGGGAGTATGCCGCGAGTAAGCCCAACTTCAGCGCGGATATGTATCACGAAACGGGACTGTCGGTGGCGCGCAGCCAGTTAGAATCGCATGTGCACCGCGACACTCGCATCCGCCTGGAAGTCAATTCCGGACTTCCACGTTCCGAAGTGGGCGCCAGTTTCGACTGGGAAGAGCCCTGATTCAGAGAGGACAAGTCTGTGAATTTTCAAGAAACATTTTTCTTTCTTAGCCAGTTGTCACGGGGGTTTAACCACATCGGGGCGGTCATGCCCACCTCCCGCGAGGCCGCTCGTGCCATGGCGGCCGAAGCGTTGCGCCAGAAGAAACCCAAAGCCATTTTGGAGGTTGGACCGGGCACTGGACCCATCACGACCGAGTTGGTCCGCCACCTGAAGGCCGACGACCGGCTGGTGCTATGCGAAGTGGACGAACCCATGGTGACCTATCTGCGCAAGCGTTTCGAGACCGAGCCGGAGCTTCAGCGAGTTCGCCATCAGGTGGAAATCTTGCACCAGAGCGTGGCCGATATTCCCGGGGAAGCGCAGTTTGACTACATTATCTCGGCCGTGCCCCTCACTCGCCTGCCGGCCGACGTGGCCGAAACCATCTTCGACAGCTTCCGGCGCCTGCTCAAGCCAGGTGGCACCTTCACCTTTCTGGAGTACAAGTTTCTGCGAAGCTTGCGCAAGTTCACCAAGACCGAAGAAACCGCCGACTTTATCAGGGTCGACAAAATGATGAAAGATTTCATCAATCGCTACCAGTTCCGCAGCGATTCGGTGATGCTCAACATGCCGCCGGCCAACATTCGCAGCCTGCGCTTCTCGGAGCCCTCTGCCGAAGCCGCCTCGGACGTGCAGCCACGGGAAAACTATCGGCGGGTCGGCCCCAACTGGTCCAACCTGGGCTTTTCCAGTGAAGCCATCGATCTGGTGGCCGGATTCGGCGCCCTGGCCGCCTGGATGGCTCACAAGGGCAGCAAGTGGTGGCCCTTCCCGGCCGCTCTGGCGGCTGGCGCCGCGTGGTTCCATCGCGATCCGCACCGAGAGGTGTTGAGTACCGAGAAGGTCGCCTACGCCGCCAGTGATGGCCAGGTCATGAAGGTGGACACCGTTCGCCATCCACGCCTGGGCGACCGCGAATGGGTGCGCATCGCCACCTTCCTGTCCCCACTGGACGTGCACATCAATCGTTCACCCATCGCCGGAAAGGTCATCGATCACTGGGACGAGCCCGGTGGTTTTATGCCCGCTTTTCAGGACGAGTCGGAAAAGAACGCTTCGCGGTATATCGTGGTGCAAGGCGTCCACGGTCCGGTAGCGGTGGCTCAACGAGCCGGTTTCCTGGCGCGCCGCATCATCACCTGGCCTAAAAAGGGTGAGCTACTGGCTCAGGGCGAGCGCTACGGCTTGATCCGCTTCGGATCGCGCACCGACATTCTCTTTCCCGCGGACCAGGTCGAAGTGGTCGTGCGCGCCGGGGACAAACTGGCCGCTGGCCAGACCGTCGTCGCCCGCTACCTTTGAAGTATCCTGAGGTTCCCGAGCTGCCGGCGCTGCAGGCCTATCAAGCCGAGGTCTGCCGGCATCGCGGTTGGGACCAGGCCTCGGACCTTGAGGTCTTTTTGCTCTTCACCGAGGAAGTCGGGGAATTGGCCAAGGCCATTCGCCGCCGCCGTGCTCTTTTCGATCAGCCGGGGGTCACGCAGGAAGACAATGTTTCCGAGGAACTGGCGGATGTTTTCAGCTACTTGCTCGATCTCTCGCACCGTTTGGGCGTGGACTTGGAGACCGCCTATCGCACCAAGGAAGACGTCAACCGCGCTCGGGAATGGGGCTCTGCGGGCGGCTAAGGGGCGAGCACTGCCGAGTCGTGGAGTTCCAGTTGGCGACGGCGCCACCAGATGAGAGGACCCGAGAGCAGATACATCACGGCCAGCGTCCAGATGGTGACGTAGAAGCGGTACCAGCTAATCAGTGGAAGGCTCAGCAGCATCCAGATCGGTAGCTCCGTAAAGCGCGTATACTTGGGGTAGGGAAGCGGGCTGACCATGAGCCATGCCAGGACGGCTGCCAGGAAGGCGCCGGGCCAGCTCGTCAGTTGGGCGCCCGTCAGATAGAGGACCGAAAGCAGAGTCGCCACCGCTGTGGTGGGCAGGCCGTAAAATTCTCCCACCAGTTTAGGGCCCACGTTGAAGCGTGCCAGCCGCCAACCTCCGCAGAGAGCGAACCAACAGGCCAGTGGGGCCACCGCCCAGATGGGAAGGTGAGGTTCGAACCAACCATAGACAAAAGCTCCGCCGCCGATTGCGAAGGAAGTCATGTCGGCCAGTGAATCCAGTTGCGCCCCAAACTCTGAGGCCACTTGCCAGCGTCGGGCCAAAAAGCCGTCGGCGGCATCCCAGATCACGCTCCCCATCAAGCACAGTGCCGCCATGTGCATATGCCCGTGAATAGCCAAGAAGACTGTGGCCATGCCCAGCACCAGATTGAGCGAGGTGCATCCGTTCACAATCCAAGAGCGGGAACGACGTGTAATGGCCAATGGGGGCTCCCTTGCGTTTTTGGCGACGAACCCAAGAGGTAGAGCCACCGGGTGGGGGGTCTCCTTCTCAGGACCTGTGAGGCAGTTGGCCGGGACGGCCGGGAGTCCTCCTGGGGCGAGGCCGGGAGTAGACCTCTCTTTTTCATCATCCAGCGCCAGGAACCTTGGCTTCTGCTTGGAAGGGGGCGCTCACCATGATCTGGAGCCGATCCCTTTTAACCATGTTGGCCTGCACGCAGCTCAGTCTGGTGGCCGTACAGCATTACCGCCAGCCGGCTCGCTGCTACGTGCCCAAAGAAGCTCCCGAAGGCGTGTCTGCCGTGGTGGATCGAATTGCCAACTCTAAGTACGGGCTCTTGGGGCCGCTGCCCGGTGCTGGTCCGGCCACTCCCAAACTGGACGGGATTCCTCTCGATACTGTGTTGATCGCTCCGGAGGCCCCCGCTCTGGAAAACGTAACGCCCCCGGACCAGAGTGAGTCGCCGGCCTGGTTGTGGCCGATTGTGGAAGAAGAATCTCGTAGCCGGGGTCTGGACCCGCTCTTGATCGAGTCAATGATTCGCCAGGAATCGGGGTTTCGGCCCGACGCTGTTTCGCCCGTGGGGGCGCAAGGCCTGATGCAGTTGATGCCTGAGACAGCTCAGTTAGTGGGCGTCAGCGATGCCTTCGATCCCAAGCAGAACGTGGCCGGGGGCAGCCAGTACATGGCATGGCAGGTGCAGGATTTCGGCGGCGATTTAAGCCTGGCGCTGGCCGCTTATAACGCGGGTCCGGCGGCGGTACGCCGCTGGGGAGGAATACCTCCGTATGGGGAAACCAACAACTACGTGCGCGGCGTGTTAGAGGACTATCACCGCAAGGCGCAAACGGGAGTCCCGCTGAACAGCCCCTCCGAACTGCAGGGTTACACCCGCTAAGAATAGGGTAAGTTCTCCCCTTCTCCTATGGCAGGGGGAAAACGAGTATAGAAGTGAGGTTGCCTGATGTCTGAAGACGTCATTCCTATGACCGAAGAAGGTCACAAGATGTACCAGGACAAGCTCGAGAGACTGCGCACCGTCGTGCGTTCCGAAGTCGCCGAGCGAATCCGCCAAGCCAAAGAATTTGGTGATATTTCGGATAACGCCGAATACGAGTCGGCCAAGTCGGACCAGGCTTTCGTCGAAGGTGAAATCATCCAGCTGGAGCGTCTACTCTCCCGCGCCAAGATTATCGACCGCAATGAACTGCCCACTGACGAAGTCAACCTGGGTAGCACCATCGAACTGCACGAGATCAATACCAAGCGGAAGCACACGGTCACCATCGTCGGCACCAACGAAGCCGACATCGAAAAAGGCCGTATCTCCAACGAGTCTCCCGTGGGCCGCGCCATTCTGAATCAGAAGAAAGGTGAAATCGTCGAGGTGAAGACTCCCTCCGGTATCGCCAAATACAAGATCTTCAAGATCAAAACCACTCTGTAAGAGTGGACCTGCGCCAGGGCCAATGTGAGGCCTGCCGCAAGAACGCTCCTCGGGCCACGCCCGAGGAGCGTTCTCTTTGGATTCAGCAACTGCCTCACTGGTCGGTCGCGCAAGAGCAAGGAGTTGATCACCTGGTGCGTGTCTTCACCTTCGCCAACTTTACCCAGGCCTTGGAGTTCACTCTGAGAGTCGGCCGGATGGCCGACCAGCAAGGGCATCACCCGGCCATCCTCACCGAGTGGGGGAAAGTTACCGTGCGCTGGTGGACCCACATCCTGGCAGGACTGCACCGCAATGACTACATCTGCGCCGCCAAAACCGAGCTGTTGTATGAGTGATACCTAGAGGGGGCCGCCGCCGTCGCCGCCCAGGGTTCCGCCTGGGCCGCCGCCCGGTCGGTTGCGTCGCAGCCAGAAAACCTCGCGGCTTTTGCCCTCGGGGCCTACTTCGAAGCGGAATTCATCTCCCTGCCAGCTGACAGGTGTTTTACGAGCTTCGTCTTCAAAGACGAAGTCGGGTTCGGCGACCAGGCTCAAGCTGCCCAGAGAGCTGCGCAGCCGGCAGTGGGGCTCGCCTTTACCGTTGCAGATTAAGTATTGACCTGAGAGCGCCGACAGGGTGAACTCCTCTTCGATGCCTGGACCCTCGAGGCGAAGCGGAATCTTCCAGAGCAGCACGGCCCCGATGGCGGCCACACCCAGCACCGCGCCGGTGGCGATGAGGATACCGAAAATAATGGCCGAGCTAGGGTCCGCTTTGACGCGAATCACCAACCTGCGCTGGAAAAGGATGTCCCGCTCGGCCCCGCTATTCTGGTTTAAGTCCTGTTGTTGGAGCATATACTGCTCCACTTCGTCCAGGCGCGGCACGGCCTTCAGTCGTGCCTGCATCTCGGGTGGAACTTCGTGAGTCAGGTTCCCCTGGTCCACATGCAACACCGCTTTCATTTTGACGTTGCCCTGGACCTCCGGTAGATAGGTCTGAAACAGGTGGGAGAGCATCTGGCTGGTTCGTCGCTGCAGCAAGATGGGTTTCCCGTTGGGGCCGGCCACGTGAAGGCTAAAAAGCGTCATCGAATCTTGTTCAGGGGCCACTTCCAGAGTCTTGGGCGTCACTTGCCAGCTCAGTTTGTTCTTGCTGCCCCCCTCGTACACCGGCGGAACGTTGAGCTCCACGTCCGCGTCCTCCAGGCTGGCTCCCTGCACCTTCCAGCCCTTCAGTCTTGAGCGAATTTTAAAGCGCAAGTTTCCTTGAAACTTGTCGCCTTCGTTGAAGTAGAGAACGGTCTGGCCGCCCTCTTGCTCGATGCGGTGTTTCCCGGGGGCGTCCAGCGTCAGTTCCTTGGAAAAGTCCAGGGTGGTTGAGTCCGTCTCATTGTAAAGCGGCCGGAAGAGCATGCCGCCAAAGTGAGTGCGCGCTTCTACCTCCTTGGCCAGATCGGTGGCTTCGGCCGTCTCCATGACGCGCGGGGGAATCAGCAGATACATCACCAGACAATCGTTGGGACGCTTCTGCGGGTCGGCCAGCGGAAAAAGATAGACGTAGTTGTAGTCGGGGCTGTCACGCAACCTCTGATAAAAAGCCTTGTCTGATTGATTGG
>JALHOV010000193.1:0-2048 GCA_022842865.1 Vulcanimicrobiota bacterium
GCTCTTCCGATCTGGCTGTGGTGGTTCTTCCCCCCACCCTGGTCAGTGGTGCCGACCGCCTGCGGGACCTGGAGGATTCTCTGGACAGGTCTGTCCGGCTGGGCAAGGCTTACCGCATGGAGGTGGTGCCGGTCACGCTGCACGGCAATCCAGTCCATCAGCTTCTGAGGTTTTCCCAAGACTTCCATTTGCTGGTGATGGGGCACCGACCCGGCCGTGGGGTCAAGTGGACGCGGCCCGACGTCTCTCGCCTCTTGCTTCTCAAGAGCCAAATCTCGACGTTGGTTTTATGTAAACGTGCCCGGTGATATTTCTTTCACAACCTCGACTTCGTTGGTCTTTACCTCGTTGGGTGCGTTTGCCATCCCGTTGCTGTGCCGGCCCCTGCGTGTTCCTGCGGCGGTGGGGGAGATCGTCTACGGGATTCTGGTCGGGCCCTATTTGCTGGGGCTGGTTTCGGTGTCCCATTTCATCTCCCAATTGTCGGAGTTGGGCATGCTCTTGCTCATGTTTACGGCAGGCCTGGAAATCGATTTTCGCAGTTTGGAGGAGGCGGGCCGCGCTCCAGTGGTCCGGGCTTCGTTGCGCGCGGCCGGCGTCTTTCTAACCGCTCAATGCATTGCCTGGGCACTCAACTGGCCGCCTTTCCTGGGGCTGGTCATCGGGGTGATTTCTATCGGAGTTCTGCTCGGAGTACTCCAGGAGCTGAAGATCATGAAATCGAGCCTGGGTCAGGAGTTGCTGCTCATGGGTTCGCTGGGGGAGTTTTTCTCCATTGTGGTGGCCACCGGAGTGGACGCTCACCAGCAGGCCCAAGGATTGAACTGGGCTTTTTTGCTCCAGTTCGGTCAGCTCGGTCTGGTTTTTGCCCTGGCCTGGGTGGTTCTGCTGGTTCTGCGCCTGTCGGTCTGGTGGAGGGCCGAGGCTTTCGCGCGTCTGGTCGAAACCCACGATTCCTCTGAGGTGGGAGTGCGCGCCGGCATGGCGCTCATGTTCATCTTTGTGGCCGTGGCCTCGGCTCTTCACATCGAGCCGATTCTGGGAGCTTTTATGGCGGGAACCTTGTTCGCCTTTGTCTTTCGCGACCGGGGCGCGTTGGAACTCAAGTTTCTCAGTCTGGGCAACGGCTTTTTTGTTCCCGTCTTCTTCATCACCGTTGGTCTGCGCTTCGAAGTGCCCGCCCTCTGGAACAGCGATCCCACCCTTTTCGTGGAAATGCTGGCGGCTGTCCTTTTGACTCGGTTGATTCCTATGTTTTTGTTCGGCGCTGGGGGGCGCTCAGGCCTGGCTGGCGCTCTGCTGCTTAGTTGTCCGTTGACCCTGATGGTGGTGTTCGCCGACCTGGGTGTGCGCCTGGAACTGATCGACCCTCAGTTTCGCTCGACCATCGTGCTGCTGGCGGTGAGTACTGCCGTGATTTTCCCCTCGATCGCCCGTGCTTTGCTGCAAACCAGGGCCTTTGGAAAGGCTGAAAAGGCGACCTTGACCTGAGTTTGGTATGTAATTACAATGTGGGTATGAGAATCGACATCATCCCCATTGGCAACTCGCGAGGGATTCGCATCCCAAGCGCGTTGCTCCGGCAGTGTGGCTTGAAAGACCAGGCCGAATTGAGAGTAGAGAACGGCAGAATTATTCTGGAACGCCCCGGGGTGCGAGAGGGCTGGAACGAAGCGTTTCAACAAATGGCCGAAGCGGGGGATGACGAATTGCTCTGGCCAGAGCACCCGCTGGCTGCCTTTGACCTGGAGGAGTGGAGTTGGTGAACGCTCCGGCTCGCTTCGAAGTCTACCTGGTCGAACTCGATCCGACTCGCCCCTGCACCGTGGTCTCACCCGACGAAATGAATCGTCATTTACGCACCATCATCGTGGCGCCGATAACAACAGGTGGAAAGGATTATCCTACACGGGTGCCCATCCTCTTTCAGGGCCATGAAGGCAAAGTAGCCCTGGACCAGTTGCGCACCGTGGACAGGGGCAGACTGTTTCGCAAGCTGGGCAGTCTTACGGAGGAGGAAGCGGAGCGCCTTCTCTTCTGTGTGGGTC
>JALHOV010000193.1:2058-9427 GCA_022842865.1 Vulcanimicrobiota bacterium
GTTTGGGTCAGATGTTTGCTGCTTAAGAAGTCCTGTCTGGCTAGCCTGCTGTGCAAAAGCGCAGGGTTGCTGTTCTTTTGCGCAGGGTTCAGAGGGCTCGCCCGTGTGGAGTAAAACACCCTTAGATGCGGTTCAAGCGTGTGGCCTTTATGGTCGACCTGGCCACCTCTTTCGGTCGGAAGGTCTTGGAGGGAGTTCATAGCCATCCGGCTCGGCAACAGTGGTCCTTGCTGGCTGAGTCCTGGGGCGACGTGGGTTGGGAAGACTTGCTGGGCGACGGCAGCCTGGACGGAATCATCGTGGACAGCGATGAGTCGGAACTGGTGCGCACCCTCCAATCTTTTGGCGGTCCGATCGTGGATTTGAGCGGCAGCATGCGTCATCCGCACTGCTCGGTGGTGGCTGCCGATTATGCTCAAGTGGGTCGCCTGGGGGCGGAACATCTGCGCGATCGCGGTTTCCACCGGTTGGGGTTTCTGGGGATTCGCCGTTGGGCGGCATCCAGGCAGATCGAGATGGGATTTCTGCAGGCGGCCGCCGAGTTTGCCAGCGAACTTTCTCGTTATCAAAGCCCGCGCCGCTGGTCCGGTCAACAGGCTCGCGAGCGCGAGAGCCTGGCGGAATGGCTGAGCGGGCTGGCCCGCCCCTGCGGCATTCTGGCCGGCGATGATGTGGCCGGACGCCGACTCCTCCAGGCCTGCCGCAAATTAGACCTGGCCGTCCCCGGGCAAGTGGCGGTGCTAGGGGTAGGGGACTATGAGATGGTCACCACCATCAGCGACCCCACTCTCTCCAGTGTGATTGTGCCTGCCCGCGAAATAGGCTTTCAGGCGGCCGCTTCTCTGGAGCGCCTCTTTGGTCATGCGGGGGACTTGTCCGAGCGCAAAGTGCCTTCCACTGCGGTGGCGGCCCGACGGTCCACCGATTCGCTGGCCTGGGAAGACCCTTTGCTCTGTGCTGCACTGCAGTGGTTGAGCGAACATGCGACCGAATCGCTGCGCGTGCCCGACCTGGCAGAGCACCTGTGCGTTTCGCGCCGGCTTTTGGAGCAACGCTTCCGCGATACGCTGGGTCACGGACCCGCCGAACAGCTTCGCCGGGTCCGACTGCGCCGGGCCGAGTGTTTGTTGCGGGAAACCGACCTGGGGCTGGGCCCCATCGCCAAGATGTCGGGGTTCGGCACGGCGGAAAGGCTCTGCGTGATTTTCCGTCAGTATTTGAACATCACCCCGGGGACTTACCGAAGCCTGCTTCCCCAGTCCCGGATCGTGCCGTATTCTTCAGACTAAGATATTTCTGATCCTTGCGAAGCGGTGTCCGCTTCTTGTAAAGTATGCCCGCATGCGCCTGTCATGTTAGACAGACTATTTGACAGTCCCAAGCGGATGGGCGTGGGGCTGGCGTTGGCTATAGCGGCGGGTTTGCTCGTGGCCAATTCGCCCGTGGCCGATAGCTACTCCGCCCTGCTCCACAAACCCGTGCGAGCTATCTGGCCGCTATCTGTGCAAATGGATTTGCTGCAGTGGCTGAATGAGGGCCTGCTCACCGCCTATTTTTTTCTCATCGGATTGGGTCTTCGCAGGCAACTTTTACACGGTGAACTGTCCAGGCCGGGGGCCTTCGTTCTGCCCGTCCTGGCGGCGCTTGGCGGAGCCAGCCTGGCTGCCGCCCTTTACTGGTTGTTGAACGGAGACGGCGCGGCCTACGCGGGCTGGGGCATCCCCATGGCCACCGATCTCCCTCTGGCCATTGGCCTCCTTTCCTTGCTGGGCACTCGCATCAACCTGGCCTTGAAGGTTTTCCTGGCTACCGTGGCCGTCGTTGATGACCTGCTGGCGGTCCTGGTCATCGCCCTGGGTTACGAATCCCAAATGAACATGCCCGCGCTCTGGGGAGGACTGGGCTGTTTGCTGGTCAGTTTGAATTTGTCCGCTTTCCGGGTCCACAATCCTTTGCCATACACCCTGCTCGCCTTGAGCACCTGGCTGCTTTTTCTGCACTCCGGAATTCAGTCGGCGGTAGCCGGTGTTCTGGTGGCGCTCACGCTGCCCTTAACACCTGATTCTGGGGTTTGGGAACGAAGACTGGGTGGGCTCTGCTCCCTTCTGATCATCCCGCTATTCGCCCTGGCCAACCTGGGTTTGGTTTGGACCTCTGACCCTGCCGGCGAATCCTGGTGGCGAGTTTTTGGGGGCATCTGCCTGGGCCTGTGCGTTGGAAAGCCCCTGGGCGTGCTGATGACCACCGTCATCCTGGTCAAGTCCGGCTTGTCCGATTTGCCCAAAGGGGTGCGCTGGCGCCAGATGATTGGCGCCTCCATTCTCAGCGGACTGAGCTTTACTATCGGCTTGTATGTAGCCAGCCTGGCCTTTCGCTCGGAGACCCTGCTCAGCGCCGCCCGGTTGGCTGTGCTGATAAGTTCCCTGTTTTGCGGAATTCTCGGCCTTACGGTGTTGCATCGGTCTACGGTCGCCAACGTTCCATCTCAATCTGCCTGATAGGTAAAGGTTGCAAAGTTCGAGGTCTGCAGTAGTTGGTTGCTCTCGGAGTCAAACAGTTGAAGTTGGACCTGCAGAAGATATTGCCCTCTCGCCAGTTGCAACTGATTGTAGGGAATGAATAAGGCATTGGCCGGGTCCTGCAACCCGTCGTAAAGGGTGTAGCCGCTGCCGGCCTCAAACGACCTGGCTACCGCAATCTGTCCGGTAGAAGTTCGCAACGGTCCGGACTTTGCCAGCAAAGGATTCCGATTCTCGTCATAGAGGTAGGCGTTCAAGGCGAATTTTTGGCCCACCTTACCGCGAATGGTAAGCCTGGGAATAATTGCCAGCCCCTTATCCTCCCCTCGAACTACAGGTTGTTGGATCACGACCGACTCGAAGTTGACTGGCTGCGACCAGACGGGCAGCGTAAAAAACATGAGACAAAGGAAAAGCAAGCCTCTACACATGCTAGCGTTCACGCGTGATCGAGATGACGTGGCGTTTTCGAGCTTCGGCGATATCCACGTACTGATACTTGGGGTCCTTGACTCCGTAGGGACTGTAGGCGCTACCGAGCTTATCGGCGTTTTTGTCAAAGCTCTCGGTTCCAACTTTTACCGCCGCCAGAAAGGCCTGGTAAGAACCTTCCAGGCTTGTCGTATCACCGCTGTCCAGCATCGTCGTTTCCAGACCGATGATCTTTTGAGTTCGATCGCCTATATCGATCGCCAAAAAGCAATGGCCGGGAATCAAGACCAGGTAGGTCCGGAACCCTATTTTGCGAAGGATCGAAGCCATTAAGACGCTCCCATCCACGCAATTTGATTGGGCGGTTTTGATAGAGTCTTCGAAGAGGCGAACGTATTGCGATCTTACACGTTCGTTGGCAACCGATGACTTGGTAATGCTGCTGTAACGGAATCCTCGGGCCTGGAGAACGCGCCATATGGCGAAAAT
This sequence comes from Vulcanimicrobiota bacterium, assembly GCA_022842865.1. Classification (GTDB taxonomy): domain Bacteria; phylum Vulcanimicrobiota; class Xenobia; order Xenobiales; family JADMJV01; genus JADMJV01. Next base: position 5,499 of record JALHOV010000193.1, read on the forward strand.
TTGCCTGAGATACTCTTCCTTCTGGCCCGACTGGTAGCCGGTGAAGGCGCTGACCAGTTTCCGATCGAGCGCCTCTTTCAGGAGCAGGTCAATCCAAGGATGGTCTTCGTTGACGAAGGCAGCCAAAGAGAACATCGTATCCTGGAACCGCCAGGGCTGACCTTGTGAACGGTATTCATACCCGAGGAGGGCTTCATTAACGGAGCGCACCGCCACCGCTACTTGACGCTGTCCAAGACTTTTTCCGTTGATGGACAGCTTAAAATTGGCGGTGACGGTATAGGGCTGCTTAACCTTCCGCAAAGCATCATAATTCCAGGGAAGGGGCTTCAGCGCCCAGACAATTTTGCCTCCTGATTTGTAGGTTTCATCGTATTTAGCGTCCAGTAAACCAGGGATCTGAATCGTGCAGGCCAGTTTGCAATTGTCTGGCATATCGCGCACCAAGAAGCCGACGAGGCCCGCGCCTTCGGTCGAATGAGGGAACCCGTCATCTTTGTTGTGATCGGTCATCGATATCGCAAGCAGGTAGGATGGAAAAATTTGCCGGTCCATGGGCACGACCGGTTCCCATCTGGGTTCGGCGAAGGCCGTCGCGGCAAAGCAGCAGAGTAGAATGAACATTCGCAAAATAGACATATTGCATTTCTTTCTTAAGGTAGATTGTAAGTGTTCCGAAATCCTAAGGGAGCGTATTCTTCAGATCATATTCGGATCGTCACCCGTGACCGCAAAATTATAGATTCGTCCGTGCAGAATAAAGTAAGTGACATCAACGTGGTATTCTCTTCGGCCCCTGGGCTGAACCGCACCCTGGTGCATAATCAGGATGTCCTCAGCGCGCGTTGCTCTGTAGGTCAAGGTGCGCAATCCCTGTTGATCCTTGGTGAAGGAAGGCGGTCCTTGTTGAGCCACCAACTCGGATTCTTTTCGGCCAATCCAACTTTCTAAGTTCTTATTCATGCGCGAATAAGGACGACGACCGGCGTTTTCCTTCTTCGCTTTTTCAAACTCAGCCTCCATCTCCATTTCTTTTAATCCGCTGCGACCCGCCGCCGCATAGCCGCCCAGCAATCGCTGCGCCCACTCCAGGTAGGCAATAAACTCGGCCCTCTCCCGTTCCTGAACTTCCGGGGGTTTTGAAGAAGTAAATGGAGGTCTGACTCCGTCGGTCCACAGGTTCTTCCAGGTGAACTGGTCGATACTGGACGGCCAGAAATGCTGTCCGGCGTAAAGACAGTTCTGAGCAGCCAGGGCCTTTTGGTCGGTCTGACCGGTTAGACGGTTACTCTGCAGGTCAAGTTTAAACGCATTACGCCAAAGCTGCTCTTGGGCTGCGAATTCGAAGGCCCGACGTTGCCAGTTGTAAGGCACATCCTGCCAGGCTGGGTGTGAGTATTCCTTTTTTCGCTCATCGTCTCGGAAATAATCGATTCCCTGGGTGAGTCTGCATTTGTTATCAGATACTCTGAACTCGCAGTGAAACTCCGAAGCGAAAGGGCCGTTGCTGCTTTCATAGATCTCGGTGACAGTTAAGGAGCGAACATCCCCGGTCATACCGGCCGATTCCATGGAGGCAAAGAAGGCTTTGCGTTCCGGTTTCTGGCCGGCGAAAGCCGAAAATGGACACAAGAATAGACAACACATCGACACAAAAATTTTCACGAACCTGGAACTGACCTTTCTTTTTAGCGTTGTTGCACACCTGACCCGACCTGGACTGGCCCCCGTTGGAACCGGGTCGCTTTCCATGCTCGGTTATTGCACTGAGAGAGAAGAATCTCTCGCTGTACGCACACCTTCGGCTGCTATCGAGCGTCGACCTCTACACGTGATGCCAGGAGCAGGTTCGGAAGTGGCGAATCGGATCCCACGCCGGCATCGAGGGCGGCGCGTTAATGAGGTTCGAGTGATAAAGCGTATTGGGCAGCTACCTTCATCGGTCTGGCTGATTGGGTTGATCAGCTTGCTCAATGACGCCGCTAGCGAGATGATCTATCCCCTGGTTCCCTTGTATCTGGCCTCCGTCTTGATGGCCGGGCCCAAAGCCTTGGGAATGATCGAGGGGGTTGCCGAGGCGACCAGCAGTTTGGTTAAGCTGCTCTCGGGCGTTCTCGTGGATCGAACTGGCCGCAGCAAGCCTCTGGTGGTTTTGGGCTATGCCTTGGCCGGCTTCAGTCGACCCCTTCTGAGCTTCACTTCGAGCTGGTACGGGGTGCTGGGACTTCGTTTTGCCGACCGGCTGGGGAAAGGCTTTCGTTCTTCTCCGCGCGACGCGCTACTGGCGGCCAGTGTCGATGCCGGTCAGCGCGGTCTGGCTTTCGGCTTTCACCGGGCCATGGACAATGCGGGTGCTGTAGTCGGTCCACTCATGGCAGCGCTCTTGCTGAAGACCGGCTTTGACTATCGGCAAATTTTCCAATTGGCTCTGGTCCCAGCTTTGCTGTGTTTCACGCTGTCCTTGCTACTACGGGAAAAGCCCGCTCAGATCCGAGAAAAATCCCCTGAGCTACAAGGCGATCCGGTCGCTTCGCTGCCAAGCTCTTTCAAGCGCTATCTGCTGGCTTTGGGGGTTTTTACGCTGGGGAATTCTTCCAATATGTTTCTGCTGGTGAGAGCCCGTGAATTGGGCCTGGCGGATAGCAACGTGCCGCTGCTTTGGGGAATGGTTTCGTTGGTTGCAATGCTTTTCTCCACTCCCTTCTCGGCGCTATCCGATCATTATGGGCGCAAGCGGCTGATCGTGCTGGGATGGCTCGCCTATGCTCTATTCTATCTGGCTTTGGGCCTACTCTCTCCTGGTTCGCCTGTCATGCTCTACTCACTCTTTGCCTTTTACGGCCTTTTTCTGGCGGCTACCGAGGGAGTGGAAAAAGCTCTGGTCGCTGACCTGGCCCCGCCGGAGTTGCGAGGCACCGCCTACGGCTGGTTTTACCTGGTGTCCGGGGGTCTGCTTCTGCCCGCTTCGGTGTTGTTTGGCTGGTTATATTCGGCCTGGGGCGCGGCTCCAGCTTTCGGGTTTTCATCGACCTGTGCCTTGCTTGCGGGCATTTTACTGCAGTCTTGGGTAGGGTTGAAGACGCGATAAAGCACGGCGAGGTCTGCACAGGACAAAAAAAAAGCACGCGGGTTCGGGTCCGCGTGCTCCACTGGGAGAGATGACAGTTCCTGCTGGATGAATAGACCATTGGCGAGAAAACGACATTCTCCTCGGGAATATTGGAATTGTGCGCACTCCAACAATCCTTTTTCGCAAATCCCGACTACTGTCGGAACAGCGACCGGGTGACCGAGGTTCCGCTTCTCGGATCGGTGACCGTCAGGTTAAAGCGAGAGCCGACCGGCACCGCGCCTATGTGAAGTGGGATCCGATAGCGCCCAGAGTTATCGACGGTTCCAGCAACCGAGAATTGATCTTGCTGGCCGGTCAGCACCCCTCCCAGAGAGTTCTTAGGATAGGTCACCGTCAAGGTCACGCTGGATCCTGCGTTCGCGCTTCCCAGCACGTCAAATTGCACCGGCATTCGATTTCCGTCCGAGACATTATCCAGAGTAAGACCTGAGACGTTGTTGTTGTTGTTGTTTTGTCCCTCCATGACCTGAAAAGACCATTGGGTCGACATCTTTTGGCCGTTGCGCGACATTGCCTCAGCCTGCACCTGGTGTGTTCCCGGGGAAAGGTTGAATTTTGGCGTGAACTCCGCCTGTTGTTGGCGCCCCGAGTTCGGATCAGGGTTCAGTTCCACCTGATCCAAATACAGTCTGAGGGAATTCTGTCGATAGGGTTCCGCAAATTGCACGGAGATGGTAGGACGATTCGTGTTCACGGTGCTGTTGGGCTGGGGGGAGACGCTGGTCGCTCCACCTTGAGACGACCCTGAACCCGCGATCGTTAACGGACGCTTTGCTTCTGCGGTGGACTCCTGGCC
>JALHOV010000193.1:9437-13628 GCA_022842865.1 Vulcanimicrobiota bacterium
CCATTCTTGACCAGGTGGGCGACGAGAACGCCTCTTTGGACGGTCAAGCCATTGGGAATCACAAAGCGGCGTTCATAACGGCCCGGACGGACCTCCTGCATCGGCTGGGACCGAATCGAACCCAGAATCTCAAAGGAGGCTTCCGCACCACTGTCGCCCGTGACCACCACGTCGAAGGAATCTCCCGGGCCCAGCCGTCTGGTGGCGCTATGCATGACCTGGTCGAGACGAGGTTTCTCACCGCCCTGCATCGGCTGTTGCGGGTTTTCGACGGACCCGCCGGAGCTGAGCAGGACGGTTCGTGACATCCCGTTCCACTTCACGTCGGCGCCCAGAGATTCACTGACGAAGCGGAGCGGCACCATCGTTCGCCCGCCCAAGGTATCGGCGGGAACATCCAGGTAAACAGTTTCGCCATTGATCAGGGCCTGGCGACTGCCCAAGGTTAACTCGACCACCGTAGACCCCTTGGTGGCCTTGATCGAGCGTGTGGGAGCGCTATAAAGCACGTCCGCCTGCAAGGCCTCGAAGATGCCGCGCAGGGGCACCATCAGCCGACCTCCCACACTGACGGGAGGCTGGTCGAAGTGGAGACTGCGACCATCGAGTTGGACTCCGATCGGTTGAGCCAGGGCGGATGAGGTAAGCAGCAAAGCTGCCCAAAGTGAGTTTTTCATTGGCAGATCTTTGGCCAGGGATGCTACTCCCCTGGTGACTACCGTACTCTGTAGACGGTAAGGTGATACTGGTCGGGCAGCAGGCCGCCAGACCGCCAACCCCAAAGCGGCGCTTATGAAAACGAGGATTCCTTTGGCTACCCAGGCGGAGATCGTTGAAGCCGTGCACTCTTCAGCCGGACTCGGTACTAGCTACCTGATTTTGCTGGTCCTCTCGACTCTGATCGCCACCTTCGGGTTGCTCTCCAACTCCACCGCCACCGTGATCGGGGCGATGATTGTAGCCCCGCTCATGGGTCCCATTCTGGGCATTGCCCTGAGCCTCGTGCAGGGAGACTTGCCCTCCTTCCGCCGCTCGCTGACTGCCGAGGTGGTTGGAGTGGTGCTGTGTCTGGCCTGCGCCATGGCGATTGCGAGATTACTCGGGCCCGCTCAAGTCGACCTGACTCAGAGCGAGATTGTGGGCCGGACCCATCCAACCCTTCTGGACCTGGCCATAGGCTTCGCCGCCGGGCTGGCCGGAGCTTTCGCCACGGTCAATCGGAAAATCAGTGCGTCCATCGCGGGCGTGGCGATCGCGGTGGCACTGGTCCCGCCCCTGTGTGTCTCGGGCTTAAGCCTGGGTTCGGGTCAGTGGGACAGTGGCCTGGGAGCGTTTATGTTGTTCCTGGCCAACTTTTTAACGATTCAGCTGGCCGCCAGCATCGTATTTGGAATGGCAGGTCTGGGTCGCTGGGAGAATTTTCGCCGAGAGCGGTCCTTGCTGAGGGCCTTTGTCTTCAACTTGCTGCTGTTGCTGGCTACCAGTTATTTTTTGGCTCGTCAGCTTCACACGCTGGTGGAGGAGCGAAAGGCGGAACAGGTGACTCGTCGCATCGCCCTACGGGAGCTTTCCCGGCTCAATGGGGCCAGTCTGGACGGCCTGCAGATCAGGCTGATCAAAAAAAAGCTGGAAGTCGAGTTGTTGGCCCGGGCACCCGAGGAGATCGGCGTCGCCACCGCTCGTAGCCTCCAGAAGACGCTTCAGCAGCAGCTGGGGTATCCCGTCCAGTTGCGTATCGCCACCGCTCGCGCGAGCTACGTCAGCCCGGAGGGCCACCTGTTCGTGGCCGAAAAAGCCGGCCCGACCAGCCAGGAAGTGCTGGACACGGAAACGCAGCTGGCGCTCAAAGCGGCTTTGGAAGGCTTTCCCGGGGTCGAGTTGACCAGCCTGCGCCAGCTTTCCCAAGAGCCGGATGGCCAGAAAATCTTTGTCCTCTTGCGCAGCCCTTACCTGTTTGACGCTCGTTTGGTGGCCCAGCTTCAGGCCGAAACTCTGGAGAAGTTGCAAGCCCGTCGTCCCGAGCAAAAGCAGATAGAACTGACGGTGCGCACTTCGCTGGTTCAGGACTATACCGCCGAGGGACTGCAGACCACTTCGATTGACCTGCCGCTTGGCGAGGAAGAAGAACGCCAGCGGGAGTTCGAGCGCCGAGTTGCGTTGCGCTTACTGCAAATGAATCCGCCAGAGATTCTACAGGTGCATAGTTCCTCTAATGACAAAGGCCTGAACGTCGATCTTAAGGTGCGCAGCAGCAAGCCGCTGGCGGCCAAGCAGGTTCAAGCATGGAAAGCGGCGCTTGAAGGCGAGCTGAAGACGCCTGTTAACCTGGGGGTAGAGGTGGAATTGAGCCAAAGTTTTCAGTTCCCCTAGCTATAGCTAGTGGCTTGGGGCAGGGGCTGCCTGAACAGATTTCCGGGACGCGGCCTCTACCTTGAGTACTGGAGTCCCTGTTGTTTTATGAAGCCCGACCATAGGCTACCCAGGCGGCATGCCTCAAAATGGGGCCATGCGTGTTCCTTTTCTAACTCATCCTTTCACCGTCTTGGGCGATGTGCAACTTACGCTCTTGGGCCTGGGAACCTTCCTGCTCACCGTCGTCGGTCTGGTGCTAGGCGCCTACCTGTCTGGCCGCTTGCTGAAGCGCACATTGACCAGAATCGAATTTTTGCGATCTGGGGAGCGCTCGGCGATCGTCAGCATTTTTTCCGGCCTCATCCTGATTTTTGGTTTGCTGGCCTCGGTAGAAACGTTGGGCTTCGCGGTCGGCAAGCCGCTTTTAACCCTGGGTGGAACCGGTATTTCACTTTACAGCCTGGCCACTTCCTTGGCCCTGGGTTGGGCGGTGCTGACCGGTTCGCAGATTTTTTCACGCTGGGTAGCCGAGCGAGCCCTTTCCCCTTCCCACGTTGACGAGGGGCTGCGCTACGCGATTCGACGTATCATCTACTACGTGCTGATGGTGCTGGGAATGATGGCCGTGCTGCAGACGTTGGGAATTCAGATGGGCAGCCTCACCGTGCTGGTGGGAGCGTTGGGCGTTGGAATCGGTTTTGGCATGCAGAATATCGTCAATAACTTTGTGAGTGGACTGATCTTGCTTTTCGAAAGGCCGATCAAAGTAGGCGATTGGATTGACCTGGAGGGCACTTCCGGCAAAGTTACCGACATCGGTGCCCGCAGCACCAAGGTTGTGACCGCCGACAATATTACGGTTATCTTGCCCAATGGCGACTGCCTTTCTCAGAAATTGATCAATTGGAGCTACAATGCTTCTGGGGTGCGTTTCCGCATCCCCATTTCAGTCGCCTATGGGAGCGACATGGGTCTGGTCAAAAAGGTGCTTTTGGAATTGGGTTCGAAACATCCGAAAGTATTAGATAATCCCGGACCCAAGGTCCTTTTCAAAGAGTTCGGTGACTCGTCTTTAAATCTTGAATTGGGAATCTGGATTCGGGTGGGTAGTATCGGGCGCCAACAGCTGTATAGCGACATCAATTTCGCTATCGATAAAGCTTTCCGTGACCATGGCATCGAAATCCCCTTCCCGCAGCGAGATCTGCACGTGCGCACCGCGGCGCCCACCCGAACTGAGTGAACCGACCCATCCAATAGGCTCGGGTGCGGAGCAAGAGCTGGGGAAGATATTGGCGCATCACGTTGTGCTTTGGGCCTCGCGCGGGACAAGTCCAGGCTTTGCTCGACCAACTACCAATCTCTGCCCAACTGAGGAAGGATTGGTTGAACAGAACCTTCGCACTTCAGGCCTGATAAGGCAACCTGCACATCCCGTCTGCGCTGGACCCCTTCGCAGGATCTGGACTTTGGAAACCACGCGGTAGAACTGCGGGCGGTCGGACAGAATGGGGAGACTTTTGCCAAAACCTGGACTTTCTCGGTTCCGGGAGCCAGGAAGTCGGGTCAGGGCACCGGAGGCCCCGGAAAATTCTATGATAGGCAAAAAAACTTTGGAATGGACATTCCCCCGGGTGGCAACGGCAGGCCCTTGGGTCCAGCGACTTGCTTCGTCTCAACAAAAATGGGAGCACTTTCGAGGTGGCGGTGGGCCAGGCTCAAGGTAAGCGGTGCAGGTGACCCGTTATTTGCAGAGGGCCGCGACGCTGCTAGAATTTTGGGCCTGAAATTACGCCTTCAAGCTTGAAGCAAAGTCAAGCCCACGCTGGGCTACCGAGC
>JALHOV010000194.1 GCA_022842865.1 Vulcanimicrobiota bacterium
CGCTCTTCCGATCTCGAACTGGAAGAGCCCATCGCCGTCGAGGCCCCGGTCGAGCTGGAAGAGCCTATTGCCGTCGAGGCGCCGATCGAACTGGAAGAGCCCATCGCCGTCGAGGCCCCGGTCGAGCTGGAAGAGCCTATTGCCGTCGAGGCGCCGATCGAACTGGAAGAGCCCATCGCCGTCGAAGCGCCGATCGAACTGGAAGAGCCCATCGCCGTCGAAGCGCCGATCGAACTGGAAGAGCCCATTGCCGTCGAAGCGCCGATCGAACTGGAAGAGCCCATCGCCATCGAGGCCCCGGTGGAATTGGAAGAGCCCATCGCGGTCGAGGCTCCGGTGGAATTGGAAGAGCCCATCGCCGTCGAGGCGCCGGTGGAATTGGAAGAGCCCATCGCCGTCGAGGTTCCGGTGGAACTGGAAGAGCCCACCGCCGTCGAGGCCCCGGTCGAGTTGGAAGAGCCTATCGCCATCGAGGCCCCGGTCGAGCTGGAAGAGCCCATCGCCGTCGAGGCCCCGATCGAACTGGAAGAGCCTATCGCCATCGAGGCCCCGGTCGAGTTGGAAGAGCCTATCGCCATCGAGGCCCCGGTGGAATTGGAAGAGCCCATTGCCGTCGAGGCGCCGGTGGAACTGGAAGAGCCCATTGCCGTCGAGGCGCCGGCGGAATTGGAAGAGCCCATCGCCGTCGAGGCTCCGGTGGAATTGGAAGAGCCCATTGCCGTCGAGGCGCCGGTGGAATTGGAAGAGCCCATCGCCGTCGAAGCGCCGGTGGAATTGGAAGAGCCCATTGCCGTCGAGGCGCCGATCGAATTGGAAGAGCCCATCGCCGTCGAGGCGCCGATCGAATTGGAAGAGCCCATCGCCGTCGAGGCGCCGATCGAATTGGAAGAGCCCATCGCCGTCGAAGCGCCGGTGGAACTGGCGGGTCCGGCCGACTTTTTTGAGGGTCCCGATGTGGCAGTGACGGAAGCTGTCATTGAAGAGCCAGCGACGGAATCCGTCAGCGCTGAGCTCCCCGGACCCGTCGACCTTTTCTCCGTTCAGCCTGTGGATGCGCCTGGAGATGACTTCTTTGCCTCTAGCGAGGCGGCTGCGCTGAGCGATATCCCGGCGGCCAGCGGAGAGGATCTGCTGTTGGGCTCGGGTGAGAGTATGGAGTTGGGCGGTGACTTCTTCGCAGGAGCTGACCCGGTCGCCACCTCGTGGCTGGATGAGCCATTGGCGGAGCCCACCACCTCACCGGTCGGTCCCACCGAAGAGGCCCCGGTGAGCCCGGCCCTGGAAGACTCCAGTCTCGAGGCCGCCATTGAGGGAGTGGCCGCGGAAGAAGCGGTTTCCGCGCCACCCCCGGGAGCAGTGGAAGCGCCAGTTGCCCCCGCGCCTTCCTTTGACGGAGGGGCGAGTGCTCAAGAACGCCGCCGACTCGTTCGTCTGGCTTGCAGCTACGACACCAGCGCCTATTTGGAAGGCCGCCCCGTCAGCGTCAAGCTTGTCGACATCAGTTTGGGCGGTGGCAAGCTGCTAGGCCCGGCCAGCAACTTCCAGCGCGGACAACTGATTCAGGTCTCCAACCCTCTGCCCGAGGCCCGCGTTAAGGACCCTGTGACCGCACGTATCGTGTGGATCCGGCCTAGCCGCGACGAAGAGGGCAAGTTTGACATCGGTCTGCAGTTCGAAGAATCGCCGGAAGTGCTGGGTAAATCCTGGGTCATCACCGTCCTCAACAAGATCGGTATGCAGTCCAAAGTCTTCAATCAGCGCAAGTATACGCGCGCCGCCGCCAACCTGCCCATTGAGATTGACCTCAAGACCAAAGAGCGTCATTCGGGCACCGCTCTGGACATCGGATTGGGCGGAGCGCTGCTGGCCGTGGACCGAGCCCTCAGCCCCACCACCCGCTTCACGCTGCACATGGGTCCGCTGGGCAACCACGATAAACTGGAGCTCAATTGCGAGGTGATCAGCTCGCGCCACGACGAGGCCGGCATCGGTTGGACCCACAGCGCCAAGTTTGCGGAAATCTCCACCACCCAGACCAAGCTGTTAGGCAAGTATGTGGTGGACTTGTTGAAGACCGGCGGCTCCGTCTAGCGTAGCGGCTGTTTGGCCGGGATGCCAGGACGGCGAGGCCAGTCTTTCGAAGTTGTCGAGGCTTTCTCCACAATCACGTGACAGTAGCTTTTCTCACCCAGGTGATAGGGTTCCACAGCCAGCGTCTTGCCGTGCAGGCTTTTTAACGCGACGGCCGATTCGTCTACTTCTTGCTGCGCTTGCGGTCCCTTAAAGGCGAGTAGCCTGCCCTTCACCTTTAAGAGCGGGAGGGCGAGTTCGATAAGAACCGGTAGACTGGCCACCGCTTTGGCCACCACCATGTCAAATTGGGCGCGATAGTCGGGCTGATGCGCCACCGTCTCGGAGCGCTCTTGCAAAACTTCCGAGGGAAGGCCGAGCTTCTCGACCACCGCGCGCAGAAATCCGGCTTTGCGACCGTTGGACTCCAGCAGATAGAACTTGGTGTCGGGGCGTAGAATCTGTAAGACCACTCCAGGACAACCGCCCCCGCTGCCCAGGTCGACGATTTTGCCGCCCTGCGGCAACTTTTCCGCGGCCGACGCCGAGTCCATGATCAGCTCGCTCCAGATCGGTTCCGGCGTCCGAAAAGCTGTCAGGCCGAGACGGTCGCCGTCTTCCAGCAGCAGATCCACGTATTGTTGCAGTAGCGCCTGTTTTTCCGGAGCTAGGGTGTTTTGCATAGACGGCCCTGTTTCAAGTGAACTAACAAAGTGGCAATATCCGACGGAGTGACGCCGGGAATGCGGGAAGCCTGGCCCAGGGTGCGCGGGCGGTGGCGGGCCAACTTTTCGCGGGCTTCCGAGGATAGCGTGCGCAGCCCGGTATAGTCCAACTCGGAAGGAAGCTCACGGTCTTCCATGCGTCGCGCGCGGGCCACTTCTTCGTCCTGGCGCTTCATGTAGCCATCGTATTTGACGCGAATCTCCACTCTTTCGAGTATGCGTTGGGGCAACGGTTCCAGGCCCTCGAAGCAGCGAATTTGAGCCAGTTCGACACGGGGACGCTTGAGCAAGTCGTAAAGACTGCATCCCGGTTTAACGGGAGTCTGAAAAGTTTCGCAGGCGCGCTCGGCGTCGGCCGGCTTGAGCCGGGTGGTCTGCAGTCGCTCGTACTCCCGCTGGCTGACCACCTGTTTCTCGCAAAAAGCTTGATACTGAGTGGCTCCTACGCAGCCCCACTGATGGCCCATCTCGGTCAGGCGCTCGTCTGCGTTGTCCTGGCGGAGCAGCAGGCGGTATTCGGCGCGGGAAGTGTGCATTCGGTAGGGTTCACTGGTTCCGCGACTGACCAGGTCGTCCACCAGCACGCCCAGATAGGCTTGCTCGCGTCCTAGCACGATGGTCTCGGCTCCAGAAGCCCGGCGGGCGGCGTTGATTCCGGCCAAAATGCCCTGGGCTGCGGCTTCCTCGTAGCCCGAAGTGCCGTTGATCTGACCTGCCAGGAAGAGCCTGCGCAGACGCGTCACCTCCAGGCTGTGCTGCAGTTGGGTGGGATGAACGTAGTCGTACTCCACTGCATAACCGGGCCGCAAAATAGTGGCCTTTTCCAGGCCGGGGATGCTGTGCACGATCTCCCACTGCACGTCCAGCGGCAGGCTGGTGGAAACGCCCTGCAAGTAGACCTCGGGGACGTCGAAGCCTTCTGGCTCTACGAAGATCTGGTGGGTATCCTTGTCGCCAAAGCGCACCATTTTGTCTTCAATAGACGGACAGTAGCGCGGTCCGGTGCCCTCGATCAGCCCGATATACATCGGACTGCGGTGCAGATTGGCCAGGATGACCTGCTTGGTGGCCAGGCTGGTGCGCGTCAAAAAGCAACTTAGTTGCTTGGGCGGCAACTGCAGGGGCGACATTTCCGAGAAGGCCAGCGGAGTTTCGGTCGGAGTCTGCTCCTCCATGACTTTCCAGTTGATGGAGTCGCGGTGCAGCCGGGGCGTCGTGCCGGTCTTGAGGCGACCTAGCTCCAACCCGCAAGCCCGCAGAGAATCGGAAAGGGCCAGCGCAGGCGGTTCTCCGCTGCGGCCCGCGGCAAAAGAGGTTTCTCCCATATGAATCAGGCCACCCAAAAAGGTGCCGGTGGTAAGAACGGTGGCTCCGGCTCGGTACTGGGTGCCGGAGGCGCCCGTGGCCCCCAGGATTTCGCCCTGGTGAAGATGCAGTTCCTGAATCAGGTCCTGATGGATCTGAATATTGGGGTGGGATACCACTTCCAGTTTGACCCGTTCCGAGTAGCGGGGACGGTCGGCCTGGGCCCGCAGGGCCTGCACGGCAGGGCCTTTGCTGGTATTGAGCATGCGGATGTGAATGTGGGTTTCGTCGATAGCGCGCCCCATGACGCCGCCCAGTGCGTCCACTTCCTTGACCAGGTGAGCCTTGGCCGGCCCTCCGATGGAGGGGTTGCACGGCATGCGCGCCACTTGCTGTAGGCTCGCCGTCAGGACAGTTACGCGGCAGCCCATGCGAGCCGCGGCCAGAGCGGCTTCACAGCCTGCGTGGCCGGCTCCCACCACCAAAACGTCGGTCTTGATTTCCATTCGGCGATATTATCACTTGCCCAGGCAGAAAGTCGAGAAAATCCGGTCCAGGATCTCTTCGCTCACGTCCAGGCCCTGGATTTGTCCCAGTGCCTGGACGGCGGCGCGCAGGTCGAGGGCTAGAAACTCAGCCGACATCCCGGCTTCCAGGGTCTCGCCCAGGCGTTGCAGGGACTCCCGTGCGCGCAGCAAGGTTTCCCACTGTCGGTGAGTCAGGCGCATGACGTCGGTCTGTTCGCCCACCAATTCCCGCACCAGTTGCTCCAGCTGGTAGAGCAGCGGTGCGCTTCCCTCGAGCAGAGAAATGGGCAGGCCGATGGGGCGGCCCTGGTCATCGGCTGTCCAGGGGGCCAGACCCAGGTCCCGTTTGTTCAGAATAAGCAAGTGGGGCCGATCAAAGACCATTTGGTAGAAATCCGCGTCGGGTGGCTCGGCCTGATGTCCATCCACCACCCACAAAATCAGGTCGGCTTGCTCGGCTTCCTGGCGCGAGCGCTCGATGCCCAATTGTTCGACTCGGTCTTCACTGTCGCGGCGCAGGCCCGCCGTATCTACCAGCAGTAAGGAAATGCCCGCAAGCACCAGGGGTTCTTCCAGGGTATCCCGGGTGGTTCCGGCGATGTCGGTGACCAGGGCTCGCGGCCGACCTAACAGCAGGTTCATCAACGTCGATTTGCCGGCATTGGGGGCTCCCAGGATCACGGTGCGCAGACCGTCGGCCAAAATTTTGCCGGATTGTCCTTGCTGGAGCAATCGGTCGACCGCCTCAAAAGCTCGCCCCCAGCGCTGCAGAGATTGTTCCATGGGCAATCCCGGCACTTCGTCGCCAAAATCGATCTCGGCCTCCAGCAAGGAGAGCCAGTGCAGCAGATCCTTGCGGACCTCATCCACTTGATGGGAAAAATATCCGGTGAGATTGCGGCTGGCCAGCTGAGCAGCGACCTGACTGCGGCTCTGGATCAGCTGCTGGACGGCTTCGGCTTGCGTCAGGTCGAGTTTGCCGTTGAGGAAGGCGCGCAGCGTAAATTCTCCCGGGTCAGCCAGACGGGCACCGTAAACGAGACAATGGTGGACCACCAGTTGAGCCAGTGCCTGGCCCCCGTGCAGGTGCAGTTCGGCCACTTCCTCGCCGGTGTAGGAACGAGGAGCCTTCATCCAGGTGACCAGTCCTTGGTCCAGCACCTGTCCATCCGCCTGGACAACCGGGCCGTAATAGAGTTTGTGCGAGTCCCAACGGGTCCGTACACGACCGTGCAGACGTTTGAGGATGACCGGCGCTAAGGGGCCACTCAAACGCACAATCGCCACCCCTCCCTCGCCGGGGGGAGTGGCGACGGCCACAATGGTATCGGGCGCTGCCGGGTCTATTCCTGATCTCCCGGAGAAATTACCACGCAACGATCGGGTTCTTCTCCTTCTGAGTAGGTTTTGACGCTGGTGTCCCCAGCCAGCACCAGGTGAATGACGCGGCGGTCGCCGGGGGGCATGGGGGAGAGCACAATTTTGCGGCCTTCGCGGTTGGCCTTGAGAGCCGAACGGCGGGCCAGGTCACGCAATTGCTTTTCACGGCGCTCGCGATAGCCTTCCACGTCGATGACGACGCGGTAGTCCACCAGGCTCCGGCGGGCGTTGATCACACCTACCAGAAACTGGAGCGCTTCCAGCGTCTGCCCGTGCCGTCCGATCAAGACTCCCAGTTCGGGGCCTTCGATATGGTAACGAATATGGTCTTCGCGTTCTTCGAACTCGATTTCCGCTTCGATCCCCATCAGATCCATAATGTCGAAGAGGAGATCTGCGATCGGATCCTCCTCTTCGTCATAGTTATCATCCGCAGAAGCGGATTTGCTGCCCGAGGTGCGAGCGGGTTTTTCTTCCTCGGCCACATCCTCGGCATATTGTGCGTCCGACGAGAAGTTTCTCAACGTGACGACCTCCCTTTTTGGTTTCAAGCTTTAGCAGGAACGGGTTTGATGATCTCTACCTTGGTGGGCCCGGGCTGGGCCAGCGTCTTGAGGATCCAAACCTGTTGCAAGACGCTGAAGAACTGGAAAGAGCTCCAGTAGAGAATCAGGGCGACGGGCCACTTCATCGACCACATCATGTAGGTGAAGAAAATGCTCATATACAGGCCGATGGCCTTTTGCTGGGGGTCCCCCTGGCTGGGAGTGAACTTTTGCGAAAGCAGCATCATGAAGCCGTAGAAAAGCACCATGGCGAGGTCGGCATCGGCCAGGCTGGAGGCGAAATACGTGGGAAACATGCCTTGCAGCGTGCCAGGATGAATCCACAAAAAGTAGGCGCTGCGATAGGTATCGGGATTGCTGCTGATGGCGCGCAGGATGCCGAAAATGATGGGCATCTGCACCAGCAGAGGAAGACAGCCGGCCAGCGGATTGACTCCGGCCTCGCTGTACATCTTCATGATTTCTTCGTTGAGCTTTTTGGGGTCATCGGTGTGCTGCTTTTTCAAGGCC
This sequence comes from Vulcanimicrobiota bacterium, assembly GCA_022842865.1. Classification (GTDB taxonomy): domain Bacteria; phylum Vulcanimicrobiota; class Xenobia; order Xenobiales; family JADMJV01; genus JADMJV01. Next base: position 7,084 of record JALHOV010000194.1, read on the forward strand.
TCCATCTTGGGCTTGATCTTTTCCATGTCTTTTTGAGACCGATACATCTGGAGCGTGGGCTTGTAAAGCACCAGCTTGATGATGGCAGCGAAAACCACCAGGGTTAAACCGTAGTTACCCGTGAAGTGGTTGATGGCCTCGAGGAGGCCTGTCATAAATTTTGCGATTGGTGCGATAATATCCATGAATGCTTACGGAACGGGGTCGTGTCCCCCGGGATAGAATGGTTGACATCGGAAGATTCGCTTCGTGCCCAGCCATCCCCCCTTGATCAGACCATATTTTTCAATCGCCTGCCTGGTATATTCGGAGCACGAGGGGGAGAAGCGACACATGGCCGGACGAAAAGGCGCGGTCGACTGGTAGCAGCGGATGAAAAAGAGGCTAAAGCGCGCTGGTAGGCTGGGTTTGCTCACTCCAACATCCTAACCGCTGAGCCTGATGCTGAAAAGCCGTGTGCAAGGCCTGGAAGTCCCGCCCCGCCGCTTCGCTGCGCACCACCATCACCAGGTCCCAGCCTACCCTAAGGTCGCTCAGGTGGAGACGGCAGATTTCCCGCAGACGTCGGCGGATGCGGTTGCGCACCACGGCGCACCCGACTTTTTTGCTGATGGAGAAGCCGAAGCGAGCCCGTTTGCGTTTCGTTCGCAAGCCGTACAAAACAATTTCGCGCCCTGGAATTGACTTCCCGACGCGAAATACTTGTTGAAACTCCCAGTTTCTTCTCAGGGTTTCGAGCGAGGCCACCCTTTAATAGGTCAGGCGGGCCCGTCCCTTAGCTCGGCGGCGGGAGAGAACCTTGCGGCCACCCGGGGTGCTCATGCGTTTGAAGAATCCGTGCTCGGTTTTGCGAGTCTTCTTTTTTGGTTGATAAGTACGTTTCATCTTGTAGTTCCTCCGCCAAGGCTGGCTGAGCGGACACTATACTGAGTACTACCTAATATTGTCAACCACCAGCCTGAAATTGGCCCCACCTTGAGCGGTCGCTCGCAGCAAGCTGCTTCGACTCCCGCAAAGACTTAGTGGGCCAATTTAAGCCACTACCAAGTGAGCGGCCAGGCCGCTGCGCGGCACTAGCCACAAATTGCCCCAATCTCAAGCCTCCAGTCGCCCGCAAGCGGGCTCCATTGCGGCGAAGAGGTAGTGGGGCAATTTAAAGCACAATCATATGAAGGCTAGCGCCCTGCGGGCACTAGCCTTAAACTCGTGCTTCCTGGCCTTTTGTAAAGTAGGCCAGTACGCGCTCGGTGAGTTGCTCCACCGGCAGAAGAATCAAATCCGCCGCTGAGATGCCCTCCAGAACCTCGTCCGTCCACTCGGCGTCGGTCTCCAGCACCTGGCTCTTGACGTCCTCATAACGGCCCGACAGGTCGCGCAGCAGCGAGACCTTGTGTTCGATTCCCAGTTGGTCGTGCAAATCCAGGTGAAGCAGGGCCAGTCGCTCCACCTGGCCGCGCGGCGCGCTCGGCACAATCATGATGGGGCACTGATCCTTGCGTCCGCGTCCGATGTAGGTGGAGCCGCGCCGCACACACCACTCCTTGGTGCCGACCAGGACGTGCGACTTATCGGCGCGGCTGCGCATATTGGCGGCCCGACCCAGCTTGGAAATCACCTTGACGGTGGAAGCGGCGGTGACCTCGCCCATGGTGCCCAGTCCGTCCACCTGATAGCAGGTGATGCCAGACACCTCCCGCACCGCCTGGCTGACCACGCGAAGAGTGACGAGGTCGGCGTAAGGCACCGAATCTGGTTCAATGGAGAGTTGGCGCAGGGCGTCAAAGAGAGGCCCGTCGTAGCTCTCTTCGAGACGCGAGATTCCTACCGTGACCGTTTTGGCCTGGTGTTTGATGGCGTCGATGGGGCGGCTTAACTCGGCGATGGCCTGGGACAGCGATTGCACGAGCACCTCGGCTACGCCCCCAGCCGTAGGCGGCGCCTGAAATTCGGCCGCGAACTGGCGCAGAGAACTGGCGCCGGTGAAGTATTGGAAGAGACCGCCCAGCTTACTGCCCACCTCCAGCGAGAGGCTGCTGTTGAAGCGGCCGCGCCAGAGTTCGTCTTGAAAACGTCGGCCCAGGTCGCGCACCTGGCGCAGCAGGCTTGGGGAAAGCTGGATATTCTCGCTTTCGGTCAGGACTTGCACGGCCAGGGCACGGGCGTGGCGCAACTGTTCGGCGCCACGATCGATGGCGCCGGCGCAGAAGTAACCCCACAGGTGGCCGACCAGGGTATTGAGCAGAACCGAAGCTGCTTCTGAGGTTTTGGGCACGTAGAGCACCCCGGCCGCGTAGGGTTCGAAGGCGGTGAATCCCTCGGTAGTAATTACGATGGGCACCGACTTGTGCGCCTTAAAAATGGCCACTTCTTTGACCGCGTCCTTGAGGGCCACCAGGGGTAAGCCAGCGGCGCACACCAGCGTCAGAGGCTCTGACGAGAGGTCGATGTGTTTTTTGTCTTCGATGTAGTCTGTGGCGATCGACTTGTAGCAAAGTTCGCTTAATTTGATGCGGATTTCGTCAGCGGCAGCCCGGGTGGGACCGCTGCCCACAATGGCCCAGTCGCGGCGCACGGGTGCCCAGTGTTCGGCATATTCGCGAATGCGTCCGGGATCCGCCAGCACTGCTTTCATGAGATCGGGCAGGCGGATCAGTTCGGACAATTCGCTATAAAGTTCTTGTTGTTCCACCAGGCCGAGCACGCTGGCCAGGTGGTAGGTCACCAGGTAACCGGCCACCACCTGGCTGTAGAAAGCCTTGGTGGAGGCCACCGACATTTCGATGTCGCGGCCGTCGCTGGTGTAGAGCACGCCGTCCACTTTGTAGACCAGGTCGGAGTTACGCCGGTTGACAATGGCGATGACGGTGGCGCCGTGCGCTTTGGCCATATCCACGGTGCGGTTGGTGTCGGTGGTGGTTCCGGACTGCGAAATGGCGACGATCAGTGCGTCGTCCAGCTTCTGGTCCATGGAGTAGCCGGAAAGCTCGGTGGCTTTCATCGCTTGCACCGACAACTTGGAGCCGAGCATGCGCGAAGCGATGGCGGCCACTGCCTGGCCGGCCACGGCCGCTGTGCCCTGGCCGATGAAGAGCAGGCGCCTGATTTTGCCCTGACGCAAACGCTCCAAGGCTTCATCGGGGATGACCTTGGAGTCCAGATTCATTTTGGCTTGGCGCTCCTCGATGTCCAGTTGGAACTTGCCGCGCAGCGTCTTGCGGATCGACTCGGGAGCTTCGTTGATTTCCTTGAGCAAGTAGTGGGAGAACGAGCCGCGATTGATGTCGCGGGTGGTAATCTCGGCCTGGTGAATTTTGACGTCATCACAAGGCAAACGCTCGCCGTCGAACGACCACAGTTCCACTGCCTCCATGCTACCGGCGCCATTGGATTCGAGCACCACCACCTGACCGGCGCTTTCCGGCTTGCCCGGCACTCGCTCGGTCGTTCCGTCCACGCGGAAGAAGCGTTGCGTCTGCTCCACCACCCCGTAGAGTTCGGAGGCAAAGACGTAGCCGTATCGGCATAGTCCTACGAACAGGGCCTGGCCGGACCCGCGTAGGGCCAGATAAATCCGCTTGGGTTCCAGGCTGTTGTGCATAATGACCGCGATGGAGCCTTCGCAGTGCTGAACCGTCTTAATAAAGGCTTCCCGCATGTCTTTGCACTTTTGGAAGTTGTAGTCGACCAGCACCGGGATAATCTTAGTGTCGGTGGTGATCTTGGCCGGAATGGTTCGGCCTGTCTCGGAGGCGATGCGCGCGCACAGTTCCTGGTAGTTGTCGACGTCGCCGTTCAGGCAGACCATGATGCGATGTGGGGAGGGGGCGCCGCTGGCCTTGCCGTTCTGTTTGAGGGTCAGTTCCGAAATGGGATGGCAGTTCGGCTCGCTGATGATTCCATTGGAGGCCCAGCGGGTATGCGAAAAAAGATTGACTCGGGAGGTTTCCGGAGCCAGCGCCAACCAGAGCAATTCGTCCTTTTTCATCTGCGAAGTGATCTGGGCCACGTTGTCGCCGAGTGCGCCCACTTCTTGGGCCACTTTGTAGACGAAGATGACGCTGGCTTCGTCGAGCACGATGGCCTGATCCACCAGTTCCACTCCTTGCATGCGTTGGCTGAGCAGGTGCTGTTGGTTTTCGCTGAGCATATCGCGCCAGACGCCGAGCGAGGCGCGGTCAGGAAAGGAGACCATTACGGAGAATCCCAGCGAATCGCGGCCACGCACCTCCATCCGGCCGATGTTTTCTAGCGTCACCGTCAATTTCCACGATTCGAAACAGGCTTTGGCGTTGTCGCGCCAGGCGTGGGGCAGCAAGCCGGCGCAGCGGCGCAGGCCGCCCAGCGCGTCTTGCTGGAGGGTCCAGCCGATGTCGCGCACACGCACGCTGATAGCGTTCCAGGTCTCCAACAAAGCGATGGACAGGTCGGAGGAAGTGGTGGCCTTCTGCAACTGCTGGTCCCAGAAATCGAGCCCGATGGCCGCCTGGTTGAGTTGCTCCTGGCGGCTGGGGTTGGACCAGAGTTGGCTCAGGATGGGCCATTCGCGGATATCGCGCAGTTGCTCTTCCACCGACTCCAGCAAGGGATAGACAGGATCGGGGTGGTTCCAGTCGGGAGCGTGGTTGCGCAGCCTCTGAAGGGCCTCTTCTAAAGCGGGCCAGTCCTTGGCCGCGGCGCTCGAATTGTATTCATAAACTAGGCCTGCGATACCGCACATCCTGACAGAACTCCTCATGGTTGATAGCTTTAACGCCTTCTCGCCGCCCACTAGGAGTCCTGGAGCACGAAGTGGGGCGCGTAAGCCCCCTCTGGAACATGAAGTTCACGGCCTGAGCCAGGATTAACCAACTTTTTGGCTAAACTTTGTAACGATGGCCGCACCTACGCCGACTACGCAGAGACGGCAGTCCCCCCTGGATCCGAGTATCGCTCCGGGAGCACCTGGCGACTGGCGAGCCAAAGTCACTGTCCCCCCCCAGACTCTTTGCATCTTCAGCCGACAGTTGGCGACGATGCTGCGCAACGCGGTGCCCATCGTGCAAGCACTGGAGACGCTGTCCCATCAGGAAGAGTATCCTAACTTCGGGGAAGTGGTCCGCGATCTGGCTGAGAAAGTCTCGCAAGGCCACGTGCTTTCCTATCAAATGACCTTTTATCCCAGGATTTTCACCAAAATTTATTCGACGTTGGTCCAGATTGGCGAGCGAACCGGCGACCTGGATACTTCGCTGGAGCGTCTGTCCGACTGGCTGGAGCGTGATAACCGTCTACGCGAGCGGCTGAAGTCAGCGATGTCCTACCCTTGCTTTGTGCTGATCCTGGCTCTGGTGCTGACGCTATTCATGTTTTACACTGTGTTGCCCAGCTTTCTTACCATTTTTAAAGACATGAACGTGCCTCTGCCTCTCATCACGCGCATCGTGATGTTCATTACCGAAGCCGTGCGCCAACCGGGATTCTGGTTGCTATTGGTCGGCACCATCGGCGTGGCGGTGACGGCCGGGCGCGAATTTTTGAAGACCCCCAACGGCCAGGTCGTCACCTGGCGGTTGTTGCGACGAATTCCCTTGATCGGGTCGATGCTCCAGAAGGGCTCCTGTGCCCGTTACTGCTGCTCGGTCGAGGCCATGCTCGCCTCCGGTATGGATCTGGCCCGAACGCTGCGTATGGCTGCTGGGGCCAGCGGCAATCCGGAGTTCATTCAGGACGCCCCCCGGATGGAGAAAACCATCACGGAAGGCGAACCGGTCTCCGATCATATGGCTATGAACCCCGACATCTATCCCCCTTCGCTGTCCCATATGGTGATGGCCGGCGAACAGGCCTCCCGCATGCCCGAAATGTTTGGTCGAGCCGGCGCCTATTATGACCTGGAGATGAACTACGCGGTGGATGCTATGAGCGCGGCCATGGAGCCTTTGCTGCTGGCCAGCGTGGCCAGCCTGGTGGCCACCGTGATTCTCTCGATTTTCCTACCGCTCTATTCGTTTCTGGGTCAGATTTCCTAAAAGTTACCAGTCGCCACCAGCCCAGCTTTCGGATGAGGAACTGGGAGGGTCGTAGCTGCTGCCTCGGTCATCGGAGTAGGAACTGCTTTGGCTGGAAGCCGGCTCGTAGGCGGAGGAGGTCGGCGTCCAAACCGCTTGAGGTGAGGCCGGACTTTTTCGCGGCACTCCATGCCGCTCCGCCAACTCTTGAGTGCGCTGGACCAGAGAGTGGGCGCGCAGCTCTGACTGCTGGAGTTCTTCCGGGCTGGCTCCTTGTTCCAGGTAGCGCTTGCGTAGCTCCAACTCTTGCTTGATCTCAGCTTCCAGCCCCTGCATTTCCGGTTCGTGCAGCAGGGTTCTCGTCTTTTTGCGAGCTTTCAGGGTGGATCGGGTCGATTGAAACAAAAGCTGAGCCTGGCTGAGGGCACTGCTTCCGGAGGTCCACAGGCTCTGCACCCGTACCAGTCGTTTCGTCTCGGCTTCTACCCGAATCCGGAGGTCCACTAATTCGGCAGAAGTCAAAAGGGGAGCTGCGGCGATT
>JALHOV010000195.1 GCA_022842865.1 Vulcanimicrobiota bacterium
AGTTCACGGGCTTCGTAACCCGTGAAGGTCTCGAAGGCCTGATTCACATATTCGATATCGCCGGCCAGATTGGTGATGACGATGCCGTGAGGGCTTTGGGCTACAGCCCGCGAGAGTTTGAGAACCTGCTCCTGGGTATGGCGGCGCTCGATCACCCGCCAGGCTTCGTTGAGGACGAGCTGGGCGGTTTTGCCATCGGCCTGGTCGTAGTCGCTGAGTTTGTCGGCCACTCCCGCCACCAGGACTACCTGGCCGTCCTGCACTACCGGCACCAGCATCAGCCTTTGGAACTTGCCCTCTGGTTGGTTACGAAGGCTGGTGTCGCGCTGGTTGGCCACTTTCGCGCGCACCTCGGCGCTGGTCAGGGGCCCGGCGGCTCCAAACTGCTGCAAGGTCCGGCTTGACCAGCGCACTTCCCCTACGGGGTCCGTTCCGAACCCCAGGAAGTAGACGAAGGAAAGACTACTGGCCGTGAGTTTTTCCACGCACTCCAAGACCCATTGGAGAAAAGTGGGCTCGCTCAGACTTTCGCCCAATCTGGGCAACTCCAGCAGCACCTCCGAAAGTCGGGTTTCTTTTTCCATCACCTGCCGCATCTCTTCGGCCGGGCTCACGTCATGGGCCAGCACCACTTCCGCGGCATGGCCCTCGAAATCCAAATGGTAGGAGTGAACGTCCACCAGCAGCGGACTGCCGTCTTTTTTATGATGGCGCCACACTCCGGCGGGTCCTCGCCCGGATTGGGCCGTCGCCAGGCGGGCCAAAAATCGCGGCACGTCCTCGCTAGGGCGAATCTGGCTGGCCTTCAGCGCCAGAAATTCCTGGCGAGAATATCCATAGTATTTGAGGGCGGCTTCGTTGACATCGAGAAAATCCAGGCTCTCGCGGTCGAAGACGAACATCGGCTGCGGGTGGGCACAAAAAAGCTGGCGATAGCGGGTCTCGCTCCGCAATAGCAACTCTCCGGCCAGGTGTTCGGCGGTGATATCCTGATGTCGAACCGCCGCTACCCCTCCTCGCCCCGTCGACAGTCGGCTGACCGACATACGAAACCAACGTTGCTGTTCCGGGCTGTGACACGGGTATTCGAGCTGAAACTCGCTCTGAGAGCCGCTCAGCACCGCTTGCAGACCCTCCAGCGCCGGGCTGGCTTGAGGCAGCGCGGCCTGGCATACCGCCAGGTAGCTGAGTCCCACTGAGCGCGCCGCCAGATGAGCGGCTCCGTTGTTTTCGGCAAAGTCTCGCCAGGCCTGGTTGACCGCCACGATCACGCCGCTCTCATCCAGCACTGCGATCTGGTCTTTCAGAGAATCGACCACATCGGCATGCAGTCCCTCAACCGGCGCGGCCGCACGAAGATGGATTTGGATGCGGGCCTTCAGAACGGTTGGGCTGATGGGTTTGAGGATATAGTCTACGCAACCGCACTCAAATCCACGCACTTCATCTTCTAACCGGGCCTGGCCGCTGAGAAAGATGACCGGAATGGAGCAGGTGGCAGGGTCGGATTTCAGAATCTGACACACTTCGTAGCCGTCCATATCGGGCATTTGCACATCCAGCAAGACCAGGTCGGGCGGCTGGGGTGCGCGCGCCAGTTCCAATGCTTTGGAGGGGTGGGCGGCGACCAACACGCGATAGTTGCGCTTCAGCATCGCATGCATCACGGCCAGGTTGGCGGGCGCGTCGTCCACGATCAGTATCGTTTTCTGGGTCTGCAACAGTGTATTTCCCTTGGTCCGACTAATTTGATTAAATGGACGGAACCCCTGGTCGAAGAAACCACTTGAAGAAAGGACTTCTATGCTGCGACGAAAGATGGTCGGATTCTCACTGGCCGAAGTGCTGGTGGCCCTGGCCGTTCTTTCCGTGTCCTTGCTGGGCACCGCAGCCGCCTTGCATTTTGGAATGCAGGCGGTATTGCACGGCTCCCTGATGAGCGAAGCCAGCTCGAACGCGCGGGCGCTGCTGGAGGTGATGGTGGCCGAGAACCGGGCTTTCTCTTCGCTCGGCCTGCCTGGGACCAGCAGCGGGTTCAACGACGCGCCCGGAGTCACCCGGGCCCTCAACGCGCCGCCCTTTGACTCGCCCGACTATCAGTTTAGCGCCGGTTCCCGTTATCAGCGCCACATCGAGGTGCAGGCCTCCACGGTGGCCTCCGACGGAGTGACGGCGCGCGCCTGGAAAGACGACGTGCGCATGGTTTCGGTCACCGTTCTCTGGACCGAGTCGGGACACTCCCGTTCCTTGCTGGTGCGCACTTTTTGCAGGCGGCCGCGGTGAGGCGGGGAGTCAGTCTGCCCGAACTGCTGGTCGCCTCCTCGTTGCTGGCAGTCATCGGCCTGGTGACCACCATTCTATACGGCAATGCCATGGGCACCATTCAGTTCACCACCAGTCGCAGCGACACCAAGCAGATTTTGCGCCAGGCCCTCAATCGGCTGACTACCCTCTTGCAAACGGCCTACATCCCCACCTTGCCGGGCGCCAACAGCTGCTACGAAAAGCCACTGGCCCCCTATCCGAGCGGCGCCAATGCCACCGACCCACTCGCCGCTAAGGGGCCCGGGTGCAACTCCTTCCTCTTTTACACCCCGGTGGACTTACTGGACCCGAACGCGCTGGCGGCCCCGCCCGCCTCCCAACAGATTCGCCTCTTTGAAATACGTCTGCAGGAGAGTCTGGAGGTCGATCGCAGCCAGAACGGGGGGCAAGCTCTGATCCTGCGCACCCTGGTCTTGCAAGAGCGCGGCTTGCCCGTCACCTTCGGGGTTCCGCCTTTTCCTCTGATCAATGGACGGCTACGCGTGTTGGCTCGGCGCCTTTCCGACCTGCGTTTCACCCGCCTGTCCGGCTTTGGACTGCAGATTCGGTTGGAGGCTCAGAGTCGGCAGAGGACGCTAACCGCGAAAGGAGCGACCGTTTTGACCAACCGGCTGGATGGAAAAGTCTATTTCCCGGTCTTAATCCATTGAGGGCCGGGCGCCGGGGGATGGCCTTGCTGCTGGCAATCTTTTTTGAAGTGCTGCTTTATTTGTTGGCGGCGGCTCTGATTTTGCTGGTGCCGGTGGAACTCACCTCGGCTCGACGCGACCACGTGCGCGCCCAGTCCTATCACTTCAGCTCTGGCCTTGCCCAGATGGTGACCTCCTGGCTCTGCTATGCGGAGGAATCGAACGGCAATCCGCTTCAGGGGTTGACCGGCCAGAGCACCGGCGATGTCGCCTGGCCCGCCCGTTATCGGTTGAAGTCCCCGGAGGTGCCCGGCTTGAATGCCCAGTTCCTGACTCAGGCCGGCAGTCTAGATTCCGCCTGGAAAGCGGATTTGTTTCTTTACCCGGACGCCACCACTTTGGACGGCGGCGGCCCGCATCTCTACAAGCTGCGCGTGGTGGCCAGCCTGGACGGCTATCCGACCACTGCTCACGAGTTCGTTTTGCAACAGCAAACCTTTGCCAAATACGGTTTCTTCGTGGACAAATTGCCGAACAACGGCTACTACACGGCCATGGTGGACGACGTCTACGAGGGGGAATTTCACGTCAACGGCAAGATGCCATTGAAGGTGGACGCCAAGCTCTTCAGCCAGTTTGCCGCCCCGGTTTTCCGCGGAAGGCTTTCTTTCACGCAGGCCGATCCAGCCAACCCGTTTGACTTGATCACCTACCAATCGGGTTCCAGCAAGCCCTTCGACGCGTCCGGCAACACCATCACCGATAGCGATGGAAAGGATCGTTATTCCAAGCTGCTCAGTCTGGGCCGAGCCGGCATTCAGTTGGAGGGCGACGTGCCCATGCCTCTGACCAATCCCTCCACCGAGTTGCCGCTGGCCAAGGCTGCCTGGTTTGGTCGCAACACGGTCAGCGATAGTCTGGGGGCAGTCTCCATTCCCGCCGGAATTTCCATCAATACTCTCAGTGACGGTAGCCCGGCCGGCGTCTACATCCGAGCTAATTTGCGTGAAATGACCCTTGGCGTAGAGGACGGTAATGGGCTTTCGGTGGCTCGCAATAGCGACGGCTTGATCACCAGCGGCAATCCGGTGATGCGGATGCAGGAGGAGAGCAACGCCCAGGCCGGTCAGACCGTCTATACCAAGATTGTGGAATTGCGCGATCCCAGCCTTTCGTTCAACATTCCGGCCAATTCCAAGATCGTCATGGGGTCAGGCAGCCCCTATGTGAGCACCGGACCGCAGACTCTTCCCAGCAACAAAACGGTCATCGTGCGCGACCCCGGCACCACCGGCAATCCGGGCCCCGAAGTCCTTTACCAGGTGTTGGACGGCCTTCCCAACGGAGTGGTGTTTGTAGACGGGAATATCGGCAAAGTTCCGGCCTTGAACACCGAGAAGGCTGGCGGTGCTGCGGTCAATCGTGACTCGCTGCGCAGCGACAGCACGTCCGTGGGTGGTTTGAAAGGCCTTAACTACGGCGCCCCGCGCACCATCGCCGTCAATCTTGCAGCCAATAACTACATTCGTCTGGCGGGCGATCTGACGCGCGGTGACGCCCGGCCTGGAGATGTGCCCAACGGGCGTCGGGACGGCTTGGGAATTGTGGCCTACGACGTGGTGGTAGGAACTGAGATTCCTCGATCCGGCGATACAGCCCCGTTTTACCTATACTCCTTACTGTTTGCCGGCCGTCGCGATGTGTCGGGTGTGACTCAGCCCGGCAGCGTCATCTACGAGAACTGGGATACTCGGCTGGGTTGGGGCCGGCTGTTTTCTTACGGTTCTTACGTAGTGGGACAGGACCGAATCTGGGGAGACAATGGAAGCCGCGGATGGATGCCGACTTTTCGCCACGATGCTCAGTTGGCGGCCAGTCCGCCGCCCTTTTATCCCACTCGCAGCGATTATAAATTACAATCCTATCAAGAAATCCGTTTATAAGGGATCGGCAAATTTCAGGGCCATCGCCTGAAATTCCGCCTCCACTTCTAAAAAGGCGTCCACCACCACCGGATCGAACTGGGTGCCGCGCCCTTTGCGAATTTCCTCCACGGCCTCATGATGGGGGAAGGCGGGCTTGTAGACGCGGGCGCTAATCAGCGCGTCGTAGACGTCGGCTACGGCCATCAAGCGGGCGCAGCGGGGAATGTCCTCGCCGCGAAGGCCTTGAGGGTAGCCCGAGCCGTCCCAGCGTTCGTGATGACCATAAGCGATGTCGCGCGCCAGCGAAAGGAACTCCGAGAACTGTCCCAGGTGCTGCTCGGCTGCGGCAATGGCATCTCTTCCCAGTCGCGAGTGGGTTTTCATGATGTCGTACTCGCTGTTGGTTAGCTTGCCGGGCTTGAGCAAAATGCTGTCGGGGATCCCGACTTTGCCGATGTCATGGAGAGGAGCCGAGCGAAACAACGAATCGATGACGGCGTCTGTAAGGTAGCCTTGATAGGAGGGATGATCTCTCACCTTTTCGGCCAGGGCGCGCACATACTGCTGGGTACGGCGCAAATGGTTGCCGGTCTCGTTATCCCGTGTTTCGGCCAGCGATCCAAAGGCCAGCAGGGTGGCTTCCTGCACTTTGGCCAGTTCCAGGGTGCGTTCCCGGACTTTGCTTTCTAACAAGGCATTCTGGTCGCGGAGTTGCGAGCGGGCCTCGGCTAAAAGCAGTTGCGTTTTGACTCGAGCCAACAGAATGGGTGGACTGATGGGTTTGGTAATGTAGTCCGAGGCACCCGCCTCAAAGCCGCGAATTTCATCCTCCAGGTCGACCTTGCTGGTGATAAAGATGACGGGAATCTCTGCCGTCCTGGGATCTTCCTGAAGGCGGGAGCAAACCGCGTAGCCGTCCAATCCTGGCAAAAGAATGTCGAGCAAAATGAGCTGCGGACCCGGCTCGGAGAAGGCGATGGCCAGGGCCTTCTCGCCGTCGGTCGCGACTCTGGTTTGATACTGGTCGCGCAGCAGGGCGTGGATGATCTGAATGTTGGCTGGCGCATCGTCGACAATGAGAATGGTGGGGCGGAAATTGGAAGGATTCATGTGCCCGGGCCGCTTCTGGAACGAGGGTATCCCCTCCTGTTCAGGTTGGTAGGTGACAGTTAAACTGGAAGGGTGATGAACGGGCTCGACATGGAGTCAGGGCTGGCCCGCTTGGCCGGCGACTCCAGGTTATACGAACGAATGCTACTCAACTTTTCCCGCCACGGGGAAGAGACGCTGGCTGATTTGGAGCTTGCCCTGCGCGACCAGGACGCCTCCCGGCTGCGTTTGTTGGCGCACAAACTAAGGGGCGTGGCGGGCAATCTGGGGGCGCTGGATGTCGCGCAGTGGGCTGGTCGTTTGGAACAGGCCGCCGGTCCGCCTATGGTCGGGTCTGCCCGCCGCTGTCTGGCCGACCTGACTCTTTGCTATCGGGCGCTGGGCCAGCGCATTGTCGAGGCCTGGGGAAACCAGGCCCCCACGGAACCAGTGGTGGAAACCCAGCTCGTTAGTCTGGATACTCAGCTGCAAAGACTGCTGGTGCAGTTGCAAGATTGGGACGGCGCCGCTCTGGACACCTGGGGCGAGCTGGCCAGTCGGTTAAGGCACCGCCTTTCGCCTGAGGAAATTGCCGGCCTGGACGCCCTGGTTCAGGGCTTCGACTTTGCGACCGCGCGGAGGGTGCTGCAGGCCAGTCTGATCTAGTTCGGTTCCGATCCAGGCGATTGGCCGGGTTGTCCCGAAAGACCGCCCAAATGCCTGCAGATGCCCCGCCCCCGTTGGAAATGCTCTTGCAAGAGTCCAACTCTACCTACTTCCTCCGCTGTGACGCCGAAGGTCGGATTCTGGCGTGCAGTCAGGCCCTCTCTCGGGACCTGGGAAAGCCCTTGCTGGGAGAACTCCTGTGGGATTGGCTCGACCCTGCTGAGGTGGAGGCTATGCGTGCGGGCTCGCTGCCCAAGATGCTGATGTTAGGCACTCAGCCAGCCATCGAGTGCCGGCTGGCGCGCGACCGGGGATTCGTGTTGCTCGGCGAGGGCAGTGAAAGTTTGCTGGGCGCCTCCGAGGCCAGCCGGTTGAAATCGCAGTTTTTGGTGAATATGAGTCACGAAATCCGCACTCCTCTGAATGCCGTCATGGGCATGGCTCAGCTGCTTTTGAAGACTCCGCTCAACCTGCAACAGCGCGAGTATCTGCGGCATATTTTGGGAGGTAGCCAGGCGCTGACGCGTCTGGTGAACGACATTCTGGACTTTACCGACAGCGATTCCGGACGGCTCGAATTGCGTTCTACGGAATTTCAAGTGGAAACCATTGCCGAAGGCCTGCTGCGCGAGTTGAGGCCACGGGCTGAGCAGAAGGGTCTGGTGCTTTCCGTCAAGCTCGACCCGGGGGTGCCAACCCGGGTGATGGGCGACCCCTTCCGGCTCAACCAGTTATTGCTGATTTTGCTGGAGAATGCGCTCAAGTTCACCACAAAAGGGTCGGTCTCACTCAGTGTCAGTCGGGAGCCGGACCCCGAACGCGTCCGCTTGCTGTTCCAGGTGAAGGACACGGGAATGGGCATGGACCCAGAAGTGGTGCGCAACTTGTTTCATCCCTTTTGCCCTGGCGATGGCTCGCTGACCCGCTCCCAGCCCGGGACGGGCTTGGGGCTGGCCCTGTGTCGCCAACTGGTGGATCTGATGGGTGGGGACATTTCGGTGCTCAGTGAGCCTGGTCAGGGCAGCTTGTTTGCGGTGAAACTGAACTTTAGCACGACCGTGAGCGCCGCCGAGCTGGACTGGGGCAGTGGACGCGCCGGGGGAACAGGCTCGCGCGTGCTGGTAGTGGAAGACAACCTGGTCAATCAGATGATCGTCTGCGAACTGCTGCACAGCGTGGGCTTGCAGGTCGACCTGGCCAACAATGGGCGCGAAGCCCTGCAAAAGCTCAACGCCAGCCCGCTGGACTGCCCCTGGCGGGTGGTTCTGATGGACCTGCAAATGCCTGAGATGGACGGCTACACTGCCTCCCGCGCCATCCGCAGTCAGTCGCGTTTTGACCAGCTGCCGATTCTGGCCATGACTGCCCACGTTCTGCGCCAGGAACAGCAACTTTGCCGGCAGAGCGGAATGGATGGCTTTCTGGCCAAGCCGATTGACCCGGAGGCCTGGTTCAGCCTGCTGGGACGCTGGCTGCCTCTGGAGGGCCAGGTCAGCGGGGGAGCCAGCGGCCTGGTGGTGGCCGGTGTCGACACGAAGGCCGGGCTGCAGCGCACTGGCGGGAACGAGGCTCTGTATAGACGGCTACTGGTCGATTTTGGCTCACGCAGCGACCAGCTGGCGGAAACCTTGCTGGCCAACGCAGACAATGCCGCCCGGGTGAGCTTTGTTGCCCATAATCTGCGGGGGGAGGCCGGCAACCTCGGGCTCCAGGCCCTGGCCGCCCAGGCAGCCTTGCTGGAGCAGCAACCTTCGCAACCGGAGCTTTTGACCGAAGTGGTAGGCCTGCTGAGAAGCTGTGCCGCGAGCCTGCCGGGTCAGCTGGAGACGGCCGGCGCTTTCGCCGGGGTTCCTGCGTCGCCCGGGTTTATCTTCGAGGCAGCGGCCCGGCTTCGCGAGCATCTGCAAAATTGTCAGGGCGACTCGCTGGAAAGCCTGGAACGATTCATGCAAGCGGCCCCGTATTTGGGCGACATGCAGCGATTGCAGGGTCTCGTCCACCAGTTCGATTTTGCTGGAGCGCTGCTCGAACTCGACCGCCTGCTCTCACCCCTGGACCCGGGTGATGCCGCTCAGTCGCCCACTTAACCTCTTACAGTCGTGAAGGCTTGAGCAGCAAAGGCCGTGCCAAATAGGCCAGATGAGTGCCCGCGCCCACCTGGGCCAGCTGTTGGCAGTTGAGCGGGTGGCTGTCTAGTTTGCACAGCCTTCCGGATTGGCTGACGATCCACAGGTTTCCCAGGGGGTCGGGGGCCGCACACAGGGGCGGCCGGGGCAATTGCAGCTGGCCCTGCGCTTGCAGGCCCGGGGCAGACCAGAGGGTGACCAGTCCGCCTCGATCCACAGCCCACAGTTGGCGCCGGTAGGAATCGCGAAAGAGCTGCACCGGGCCGGCCAGTTTTTGTCGGCTGACCGGCTGGAGCTGGCCATCCAGGGCCACGAGAAGGCCCTGGTGCGGCTCGCTGGCCAGCACCAGCTGGTCAAGCATGACGGCCGCATCGATTCCCGGAGAGGTGCCCTGTTCGCTGCCCTCCGGGTCGATTTGCACCAGTCCCCGCCCGGGCACAATCAGAAGGGCCCCACCATCGTCTCGAACAGCCGTCAACTGGGAGCCTCGCGTAAATCCTGACCAGGAAATCTCCCCGAGCCAACGGACCTTTCCGCTATTCAGCTTCCAGTGGCCCAGGCCGCCGTTCTTGAGCAAGCCGAGGATTTGCTGACCGTCGTCGCTGATTTGCAATTGCACCGGTACCGAACTGCCCTCGACCGGCACCAGTTGGCGTTTGGATCTTTCTACCACGGTGAGACCGTTCTGGCCCTCGACCCCCAACAACACTACTTCTCCGTCCAGGCTGGCCAACGTGCAGGTAATGGGTTCGGGAAGGTCGCTCTGGCCCACCCTGGTGCCTTCCGGCGACAACCACAGCAGACGTTTTCCTTGGGCTAGCGCCAGCCCGGCAGGGACGGCGTATTTGGCCTGGCCGCGGCGCAGCGCAAGGCCCAATCCCAGCAGCGACAGCAGGCTGATGAAAACCAGAGCGAGGGCGAGGCGGCGGGAAAGTGGGCGTACCGGCACCGGTTGCGGCAAGTCGTCCAGGTGGAGATCGTCCGGCGATTCCAGGCTCACTCCTTGTAGACTCTGGCGCACCTGGGCGAAACCGGTGTATTCGTCCTGCAAACAGCGCCGGATCAGCCATAGTAAGGTCGGCGGCAGGTCTTTGTCGGCGGTTGGCGAGCCGCTGGCGCAAAAGCTGAGCAAACGGGCGAATTTGTGCAGACCCTGGGAGATGGTTAAAGGTGCCGTGCTGTTCCAGCCCGGATTGAACACCATCAGCCCGTCCTGGTCATCTATCAGGATGTGGTCCGGTTCCAGCAAGGTCAGGGCCAGCGGGTTGCGCTGTTCTTGCAGGGCCAAGACCAGATCGCAAATTTGCCGGCCCCACTTGAGCAGGTTCGGCTCGCTCGGAGGGCTGGCGCGAGCGCGCGCCACCTGGCTCAATGGGTGGCCGGTCCGTTCCGGCATGAGCAGGTAGATTCGACCTTCCACCTGGCATACGTCCTCCAGGGAAATCCGCTGGGGTAACCCTAGCTTTTGCCAGCCGTCGATTGCCTGCAGCACCGCCTCGATGCGCTCGGGCGGCACCACAAGTTCTTTCAGCAGGCGGGTTTTCTGCCCGTCTCCCACACGATAAAGTCCACCTCCCTGGCCCCAGGACAGGACTTGCTGAATTTTCCAGGTTTGCCAGCTGCTGCCTGGTTTGAGTGGTTGATTCACGACTCCCGTTCCAGCATTTGAACAAGTCGCGCCGCCACGCGCACCTCGTCCAGGGGCTTGAGGAGAAATTCATGGGCGCCGCAATCGAGGCCCTGAACCCCGTCCTCTCCGGCTTCGGTCAGCAACAGCACCTGGACGGCAGCCGTTTGCGAAGAATCGCGCAAATGCGTAATCAGCTCTTCGGCCCGCACTCCCGGAGTCTCGTAGTCCAGGAGCAAAACTTTGGCGTGGTGCAGGTGGATCAGGTGGGTGGCCTGGCTCTGGTCGAGGGCCTCCCAAAGGGGATAGTTGAGCAGAGGCTCAAGGCGTCGACAGAGCTCCCGGTCCCCCGTGAGCACGACCAGCTGGGCGCGCGCCTCCGGCTCGGCAATGGAGTCTGTCGAGCGAGCCGGTTTTGCTGGCAGATCGAGAGACTTTAGCTGTCCTCTGCAACCTGGGCAGAAGCTCCAGTTGGGCTGCACCACCGTCTGGCAGGCGGGGCAATGGAGATCCATGGGCAGGCCGCAATGCACGCACACGCCCAGTTCGGCCGGCACGGTACCGGCACATTGGGGGCACACCCGACCTCCCACCTGGCGCACGGTAATGACTCGCAGCACTTCCTCCAGGGAAGTCTGGCCCTGGGCGCATTTCTCCAGGCCATCCTCCAGAAGGCTGCGCATGCCCTCTTGACGAGCTACTTTCTCGAGCTCTTTCTCGGTGTTGCCGGCCAGCAGCATCTCGCGCAGGCGGTCGCTGATCAGCAGCAATTCGAATAGTCCCATTCTGCCTTTGTAGCCCTGCTGGCGACACTGGTCGCAGCCCACGGCCTGCATCAGGTTTTCAGGGGGTTCCAGCTGAGCCAGGGCCAGCATGCTGAGAGCGCCGGGGCTGGCCGGACCGGGCTTGCAGCAATGGGGACACAGGCGCCGCACCAGACGTTGAGCCATGACGCAGAGCAAGGAGGAGGCCAGCAAGAAGGGCGCCACTCCGATCAGGATCAGGCGGCCCAGGGTGGAAAGGGCATCGTTGGTGTGAAGGGTAGAAAGCACCAGGTGCCCGGTCTGGGCCGCCTGCACGGCAATTTCTGCTGTCTCCAGGTCGCGAATTTCGCCAATTAGCAAAACGTCCGGATCTTGACGAAGGATGGAACGAAGTGCTCCGGCAAAGGTCAGGCCGGCGCGGACGTTCACCTGCACCTGATTGACCCCAGCCATTTCGTATTCCACCGGATCTTCGACGGTGATGAGTTTTTCCGGCTCGCCGTTCAGTTGGCGCAGAGCCGCGTAAAGGGTGGACGTTTTGCCTGAGCCCGTGGGGCCGGTGCACAGGAACATTCCCTGGCTGGCGGCTAGCACCGATTCCAGACGGGCAAAATCGACAGGGCTCAGACCCAGACGGTTGAGGTCGACCATCACGGCCTTAGGGTCGAGGATGCGCAGCACCAGACTCTCGCCCCAGAAAGTCGGCAGCGAACTGACGCGCAGGTCCACTTTGCGCCCATCCACCAGGGCCCGGGCGCGCCCGTCTTGGGGTTTTCGTGATTCGGAAATGTCGATGCCGGCCATCAGCTTGAGGCGGCTCAGGCAGGCGTTCTGGACGCGCTTGGGCAGTTCCACCATGGTTTTCAGAGAGCCGTCCAGGCGGTAACGCACACGTAAGCAGTGGGTCTGGGGCTCGACGTGAATGTCGGAGGCCTGCATCCGAATCGCATCTCCGATAATGGAGTTGATCAACTGGATGATGGGCGCTTCGGGAACCAGATCGGCCGGTTGACCGGAGGGCTCTTCAGGCTCGGCCTCCATGTAGACGATGTCATCCGTCACCGGAATCTGCGAAAGGAGCGACTCAATCGGATTTTCTTTGTTGCCCAGGCGGCCCTCCAGGGCCGCCTCAATTTCGCTGCGCATGGCCACCACCGGCCGGATGCGGCAGCCGGTGATCTGTCGCATCACGTCTTCGGCGACGACGTCCAGGGGATCCGCCATAGCCAGGCTCAGCTCGAAGTCCTGGAGGCTGAGCGGCAGCACCATGTAATTCATCAGCAATTCCAGGGGCATGGTGCTGATGAGGTGGAAATCGACATGCTCGGGCGTCAGTCGCACGGCTCGCAGACCTCGAGCCCGGGCCAGTTCCACACACTTGGCCCACTCGGGATCGGTTTGCTCTGGCTCCATTAGGGCCGGGTTCGGCGACCCCCTGGCTTACCCTGGCGCGCGTGTTGGGCCTCGCCCCGTTTCTGGCGGTTAAAGAATGGTAAATTCACGGAAGCGTCTCGCAAAATTTGCGCAGATTTCCCCAAAGTGCGGATTTCATGCTCTGGAATTGCAACATTCTGGCCGCTTTCCGGCAATGGCTGTTTTCACGCTCTATGTGCTAGCCTTTTGGAGACCAGCATTACACACTCCAAACCAAGCATCGGAGGCCAACTATTTGTTTCTTGACGTCCAATCCGGTCTAAATCGCATTGCCTACCAATTCCCTCAAAACCGCACGCCCGAACCTCGGGCGCCGCTCGATACCGACCCCGAGGACCGGTTCGTCCCGCAGGCTCATAGCGATGAAGCAGCCTACAAGCCCAACCCGAATTGGATGAAGTCCCCGGTGATGCCAGGCGACAATACCCGGGTGAAGCGCCCCCTTCTCGTTCCCATCGGTTCCCCCGCGCCCAAGAAGGAAAGCGAGAGCTCGCTGGACTTCAACAGCCTCATGACAAAGCTGAGCACCGGTGTGGCCGAACTGGCTCCGCTCACTCGGAAGATTCCCGGTCTGGGGGTGTTGACGTCGGCTTTGCGGATGGCAACGATCGTCGTTCCCAACATCGCCAAGGCCCTGGCCGATGGGGACGAAACCGCGGTGGCCCGACATTGCGGCGACTTGACGGGACAACTCAAGCAGGCGGCCGAGAGCCTGGCCCAGGCGGGCAAGTTGGCTATGACACCGGAACTGGCCAAAGTCGGCATCAAGGCTGCCCCGTTGATAGGATTGGCGGTGGGTATCGTGGATATCGGCGTTGACCTGTTTCGGAGCCACCAGGCTCCGGCCGGCAGCGAGGAAGAGCGTTGCTGGGAAAGCAAAACGATGTTGGATTCCTTTGCGGCAGGAGCGAGCGCTTTAGAGGCCTTTACCGGTCCGTTGGCTCCGGTTAGCGCCGGCATTGCGCTGGCGTTCGCCCTGGCCTCCATGATGGTCGGTCAGTATGCCAACGGCC
>JALHOV010000196.1 GCA_022842865.1 Vulcanimicrobiota bacterium
TCGATCTTGGGGGACTGCGACGAGATCTGGCATGCGGGGGACATCGGCAGCTTTCAGGTGAGCGACGGCCTGAAAGCCTGGGCTCCTCTGGTAGCCTGCTATGGCAACATCGACGACTTGGACATGCGCGCCGAATACCCCGAACATGTGCACTTCGAGCGCGAAGGCATCCGCATCTGGCTCACTCACATCTATTCTCCGCAAGTGAAAAAGCAGCTCAAAACCGAAATGCCCGACCTGCTCATTTACGGCCATTCCCACGTGGTCAAAGCCGAGCGTGACAAACTCGGAGTTTTTCACCTCAACCCGGGTGCCTGTGGCCGCCAGGGCTTTCATCTGGTGAAAACCATGCTGACTCTAGAAGTCCAGGACCGCCGGGTCAGCTCCCTGCGCATCCACGACCTGGGAGCCAGGTAAGGCCTGCGCTCGAAACGAACGGACGCCCCATGTTGGATTCCCAAAAGGTGCGCGACATGCTGGCGGATTTCCAAGCGCTGATTGGCGAACAGGAAGCTCCGGCACGCCCGTCCCCCGCCCAGCAGCGCGAAAAGGTCCGTAAGTTGGTGGACGAATGGCTCAACCAACTGGTCGGGATGGAGGTCGACGTTCGATGATCTGCCTGCAATGCGGCCAGGAACAAAAAGGGGAAGTCGAGCAATGCTCCAGTTGCGGGCAGACTTTTAGCGTCTTTCCGCCCTACGTGCGCTGTAACCACGTGGCCCAACTGCAGCAGGCGCTGCGCCAGAGCAAGGAGGGGCGTCTTGACCTGGAACAGTTCGCAGAAATCTACGGACGCTTCGCGGAGCTAGGGCTCAGCTTTCAGCAATGCTGGCGGGCAAATGCCCAGACGACCCTGGTCGATGGCCTGCCCCCCGAGCTCAAGGAGCGCTATCAGACCGGAGTGGCCGAGCTCGATCAGGCCCTCAATCTGCTCGAAGACGCGCTCCAGTGCCTGGACCAGTGCCTGGAAACGGGCAGTGACGCAGATTTCGCCAGGGCCGACGAGCTGCTCACCGACTTCTTCAAGATCGGCTGCGGCGGCTGCGCAATCCTTATGGAAGAGCTCGACAAAACAGAAACCATCGATTCGGCCGGCACCTATTTGGACGTCCGCGGACTTTAACAAAACGAAAAAGTTTGGACATGCTGAGTTCACCACCTGAGACCCAGGCGCACTTATACTGCTTTCACAGAGCCGGAATCGAGGAACCTTTCGTGGACCCCTACGCCAAAATCCAACGCCAACTTGACGAGCACAGCTCTATCCTGACAGAGCACACCCGACGCTTCGACGAGCACACCGCCCGCTTCGACGAGCACGACCGACGCTTTGACGAGCACGACCGACGCTTCGACGACGTGGACCGTCAACTCGTTGAACTTCGCCAAGAGTTGAAAGACGAAGTTCGTGGTCTACACCTGCGCTTTGAAAGTCTGGAGGATACCATGCGCCTGGTAGCCGAGCGCGTCTCTGAGTTCAACCGCGAGAATCAGACCATCCGCAGCCGTGTCAATCACCTGGAAACCTCGCAAATCAACACAGACCTGCGCTTGGTCGCGCTCGAGCGAAAAAAGAGAAAATCCTAATTTTTCTTCAGACCCGTTTAAGGGCAACCCGCTAAATTCTCTTCAAGGCCAGCTTACAAACACACATCGAATGGGGCTGAGTCTTTAGGAGGGCAATTGAATACCATCGCGTTCGCTCCCCAGCAGGAAGCTGCTGGCGGTAACCTTAGAGTTCCCCAACCCGCGGCCAGACCGGTCGCTCCCGTGGCCCAGCCGGCCGCGGCTCCCCGCACCGACCGGGTCCAGATGAATGGAGACGTCAACCCGTATGAGGGTTTCGCCGACGACTTCACCCGCGTGACCGTCGACCGCTGGCGCAAAGGACCGAACGATTCCATCGAGCGCATCCTGCGCAATCAGGGATACTCTTCTAACGACATTTACAAGAAAGACAAGAACGGCCAGAGCCTGATCCAGCGTGTGGCCGCCGCCAACGGCCTGAAAGACCCCAACCTCATCCGTCCCGGACAAAAGGGTCTGATGGTTCCGGTGAAAGATAAGCCCGAAGCTCCCAAGCCGGTGGTCGAGCAACCCAAGCCTGAAGCTCCCAAGCCGGCAGTGGAGGAGCCCAAGCACGAAGCTCCCCAACCGGTGGCCGAAGAGCCCAAGCCCGTGGTAGAGGAGCCCAAAACCGAGGAGCCCGCCGCGGCCCAGCCCAAGAAGCGCCGCGGATTCCTCTGGTTCGGAAAAAAAGACAAGCCCGAGGCCCCCGCCCAGCCGGCCAACCCGACCGCTCCCGTGGCTGAAAATCCGCCCGCTCGCCCTCAGCAGCCGGTTCAGCCGCCTGCCACCGGCATTCAGGAACCGGGCACCGACCCGGCCAGCATCGCCGCCGCCGAGGCCTCCGAAGTCAATCTACTGATGAAGGGCGTCACCGACGGCAAGTTCAACCGCAACGAGTTTATGGCTCTAAACGCCACCGCCAACCAGTATACCGAACTGCGCTCACAGTATGGCAAGGACGGCTTCAAGCCGGAGCAGATGGTGGAACTGTCCCAGGTGCAAGCTCAATACGGTGCGATGTATGCCCGATTCCTGGCCGACGACAAGGCCAAAATCACTTTCGCCGGCGGCGATTCTCCAGACCCTGCGGCCCGCATCCGGGCCCAACAGAACGAACAGGGTGGTCAGTTCTATGACCAGTTCGTCAACCGCCAGATGGACGAGGCCACCATCAAAGCCCGTCTGCTCGCTCAGCGCCAGGCCGCCAGCGGCCAGTAAAGGATTTTAAGAACATGATGCTCTCTTCCGTCAACGAAGGCCGCGCTTTCAGCCGCCTCTCCCCTGTCAACCACCAGCCCGCCGCCAGGCAAGCCCAGGCACAGACCCAGGACGGCTTCACACCGAGTGGTGACACTCAGGAGATTCAGGCCAGCAAGCCCACTCGTCTGGCCGGCACCAGCAGGCTGACCAAAGCCATCATCGGCACCAGCCTGGCCGTCTCGGCCTTCACCGGCCTGGCGCCCTCCGCTCACGCAGCCGTATCCGCACTGGTCCAGATGCAGCCGAAGCCCGCCAACGGCTTGAACGTCATCGTGCTGCCCAACAACACGCCCCGCCTGGACATTTTCAACGCCGGCAAGCGCGGCATCGACCGGGACGTCAACCCCAAAGACTACACTCAGGTCGGACTGGACCTGGGCAACGGCCTCTTTCAGGACACCCACGGCAACCTGTCGGTGGTGCCCTACCTGGCCTACGACTGGAACGTGGAGGCCAGCGATTTCCAGCGCGTCGACATGGGCGTCAAAGGCCAATCTATCGAGCGCTTCGGCGGCACCGTGCAGTTCTCGGAATCTTCCACCAAACGTGAAATTTACTCCGAGTCCGGCGCCAAGACCACCCTCACCGGTCATAACGGCACGACCACCTTCGAGCGCAAGAGCGACGGAAGCATCTCGGTAACCACCGAGCGCGACCAGTACACCATCCGCCAGGACGGCATGTTCACCCGCATTCAACGCGAAGGCAAGGCCGACATCAACATCATGCGCTCCGAGGGCGAAATTCGCATCATCGAGAACAACCGCGCCTTCGCCGGCGCCTCCTTGAAGGCAGACGGTTCGCTGACCACCATCAGCGCGGCCGGCGAGACCACCAGCACCCGCTCTGAGAGCGGGACCATCATCAACATCGACGGCAAAAAAGGCATCCGCGACGCAACCATCATTCGCGACGGCTCCACCTTCCTGGGTGGCAAAGACCGCGACCGCATGAGCGTGAACGACCAGAAACTGCTGGATGAGGCCAAAGCTCGCTACGACGGCGTGATGGCTCAACTGGAGCAAGTAGAACCGGGCTTTGCGCAAAAGCACCCAATTGTGGCGGAAGTGCTGCAGTACGCCGCGGCCAATCCGGCCCTGCTGATGGAAAAAGGCCAAGAAACCGGATTCCTGCAGGCCGGCACGATGCTGGCCACCACCGGAGCAGCCAGCCAGACGATCGGCGCCTTGGGTTTGGAAGCAGCCGCCATCAATATGGCCAACAGTGCGCGCGCCCTGGGCGCCGCCGCGCTGGCCGCTAAAGCAGCCGCCCAGGCACAGGCCGCGGCAGGCAACCTGGCCCAGGCGGCCTCGCTGGCCAAGGATGCGCAGAGCTTTGCTGCTCAGGCCAACTCGGCCAAAGACAGCGCCATCGCCACCGGCGGCAAGGCCATGAAAACGGCCAACCTGGCCCGCGTGCTGGCCGGCGTGGGTGGTGCTTTGCAAATCGTCAACGGCGTGATGAACGTCAAGGAAGGCAAGAGCGACCGTGCCCTGATCCAGGGCGCCCGCGCCGTCACCGAAAATAGCATGGAGCGCTGGTCACAGGTCACGGTCGGAGCCGACCGCGTAGCCGTTCAGGACGACTACGACAAAGTCATCAATGTGCTCGACCAGCTCGACCGCCAGGCCGATAAGCAGGTTCGCGTAGGCACGATGAAAATCGGCCTGGGCGGTCTGATGGTGGTGAGCGCGCTGCTCGGACCGTCTGCTCCTCCCATTCTGGGCGCCATCGGCGTGGCCGGCACGGTGGGCGTCACCGCCTATGAGCACTGGGGACCCATCAAGAGCTTCCTCACCGGCGAGTCCAACAAGGTCCCCACCTTCCTGGACATCCTGCCCAACAAGGACGAAGTCATCATCCACCTCGACGGGAAGCCAGTCAAAAAATAGAGGGACTGCCGGAACGACCAACTGGTTACACTCCGGCAATATCGGGGTCATACGGCTGCGCAACCATGGGAGCATAGAACCAGGGGGAGTCTGAAATGCTCAATCCACAAATTCGGCGCAACCTGCAACAAAACCAGATGGCTCATACACGAACGGTGCGTCCGGAACTTTTCATAGCTCAGGCTGAGGTCTCGCCGCTTGCCTCAGAGCCACAAGATGTGTTCGTTCCGCGCGACCCCACCACAGACAAACCCCAGACTAGGGTTCAAGTCTAAGAGACTTGCGCAGCGCCTCGCCGATTTCGATACGCTGCTTCTCGTCCACAGCAGAATATGTGCGCAGGGCGACCGCGAAAAAACGGCCATCCTCCAGCTCTCGCTCATAGATATCGATGCGACACGCCCTGGCCAGCTTGGAATGAAAGACCAGATGACGCCCCCCCATATCTCCGATGAGGGCCTTGTTGATCTGCTCCGGCTGCCAATCCAGCCCTAAATAGGTGCTCACAAAATAACGGTTCGCGCTCTGTCCGGCTGCGGCCATCCCTTTGACCTGCTCGGCTTCGGCCAAGAAGGTGATGATCTCGGCCTCGACTGGAGTTCGGTTGGCGGGAAAATGCAGTTCCTCCGCGCCCAGCCCGGCTTTGGCCGGCTGACTAAATTCGACCGGCAGCTGAAAAGTCAGGCCCTGACTGTGATAACTCTGCTCTGCCCAGGCCATGGCGGCCAGAGCCAATGCTGGTAAAAGTCTCTTCAACACAAAAAAAGCTCCCCTCAATGGAGAGCTTCTTCTCGAAGAGTCTTAGAAAAGCTTCTATCAGCGCTCGGACTGGGCGAGCAAGAGCATCAGTAGTTCGCGGGCCAACTGGGTGTGAGGTTGGCAAGCATCTTGAAAGTTCTGGTTGTTCATACGCCCTCCGAGGTTTTTTATTTGTTTTACGCAATGATTCTAACCCGCCCACTTGTCCAGGAGTTTGCCAATCCGTACAAATTCCCGACCATTCCGTTCATATAACCATCGGGCGTTTAACTATCCTTTAAGGTGAGGGAGCGAGAGCAACACCCGCTTCAGCGGGCGTCGTATTCGAGGAGAGGTTCGAGGCGGCCGCTGGAGCCAAATTCGGCCAGCACTTTGACCTGCCCTGACGAAATCGGGACCAGAGAGCGGAACTGGCCGATCTTGCCAGGGACGCCCACCAGGGCATAAGAAGTGCCGCCGGTGGTGACCAGCACGCGATCGGCCAGGGGCACTTCCAGGTGGAACTCGACGTTACCACTGCGTAGGGTCCCTTCGCTGGGTTTGACCAACCGGGTGCCACGGTAGGCGAAGGACGCGAAACGGCGCGGAGCGGCCAAAGGCACCCCCGACACGCCGGCCGCGCCGCTGGAGCCCGGGGTTGGGGCGACCGCTCCGGAGTAATCTTGAATCGGGATGACCGTCCCCATTCCGCCACGGGGGCCCTTGATCGGGCTGAGCAAGTCGAATTCGGACCGGCTGATGGGGGCCTCGACCAACTGCCACTTGCTGTCGTCTGGGAAATGGCTGGTCAGGAACTCCTTCGGGTCAGCGCAAAAGTAGAAGTCCGACGGACTGCGATGGTAATCGTTGCCGTTCACAAACCCCGCTCCCCAGGTGCAATCCAACAGCTTCCACTCGCCGTCGAGCATCACCGCGTTCCAGGCATGCGATTCGGGTTGACCACCGTCCTGGCTGCGCCCAATACCCACCACGATCTCCACCTTGAGGCCGGCTCGCTTGGCCATCGCCTCAAAAAGAGTGGCGTAGCCCTGACAAACCGACTGGCGGCGCTGCAAGACGGTGGCCGGCGAGCAATCGCGACCCGAACTTTTGGGCGCGCGCAGCATGTAGAGATCGTAGTTGATGTTGGAGGCGATCCAGTTATAGATTCGCTGCGCTTTCAAGCGCGGCGTATTGGCGGTTCCAGTCAGGTAATCCGCCAGTTTGTTGTAATCTTGCTGGTACTGCAGAGGAACGTCGAGAGCCGCCTCAGGCCCCCGTGCCCAGGCCATCCCCAAGAGCATCAGGGCAATCAGGACGATCCGCATCTGGCTCAGTTCGACTCCGGTCCCTGACTTTCCCATCACGGCAGCGCGAAGGCCACCACCGCGTCGCCCAACGGGGTGCCCGCCTTACCGTGCCCACCGGCGCAGATCACCACATACTGCTTGCCGTCCAGTTCATAGGTCATGGGAGCGGCATGGGCCGAAACGGGCAAAAGAAACTTCCAGAGCAACTTGCCGCTGGAGGTATCGAATGCCCGCAGGTGGCCGTCCATTGTGGCGGCCACGAAGGTCACTCCTCCGGCCGTGCACGACGGTCCGCCCAGAGAAATCGAGCCCCATTTCTCGGCATCGGGGTATTTGGCCGGGTCCACCATGCTGCCCAGGGGAACCTCCCAGGCCAACTCACCTTTGGCAAGGTCGACGGCCGCCAGAGTCCCCCAGGGAGGTTTGGTCATGGGTCGCAAATGGTCACTGGAATCCATCAAATACTCGCGCTTGACCACGTAGGGGGTGCCCTTCATCAAGCCCACTTCGCTTTCCAGGCGCCGGTCCGGTTGCGGTTGGGCTTCGTCGAACTGAGCTCGGGGCACCAGGGTAACCACCGCCGCCACCCGATTGGTGGCACCAATCAGCAGACCCCGATCCGCATCGTAGGTCAATCCGCCCCAGTTGAAGCCGCCGATATTGCTGGGCGCCAGCACGCTGCCGCGCAAACTCGGTGGAGTGAAAATACCCGCACTTCGCAATCGGGCAATCCACTCGCGAGCGGCCTGGAGACTGGCTCCGTCCGGCCCCCAGGCCTCCTCGACGTCCACCTTGCGGAGGCCAAAAAGGGGAAGCTGGCTCGGGAAGGGCTGGGTGGGCGAACTCTCCTCCCCCTCCACATCGCTACGCAACACGGGCCTTTCCTCGACGGGGAAAAGTGGCTTCCCGGTGTCGCGGTCCAGAACGAAAAGATGACCCATTTTCGTGCCCACCGCTACCGCGTCGCGACCTCCAGGCGTCGCAAAAAGCACGGGCTGCATCGGGACATCATAGTCCCACAGGTCGTGATGAACCACCTGATAGTGCCATTGCGGGCGACCATCCAGCGCTCGAAGCGCCACCACCGAGTTGGCCATGGCATTAGCGCCACGACGCTCGCCCCCATAGTAATCCGGGCTGGGGCTGGTGGTGGAAACGAAGACCAGATTGCGCTTGCTGTCCACGGAAATGGGCGGCCAGGCGTTGGCGGCCCCGGTTTCGTGGGCTTGAGGACCCTTCCAGGTTTCGTAGCCCTCCTCTCCGGGGCGGCGGGGCACCGGGTCCCAGGTCCAACGCAACGCGCCGCTGGTTCGGTCGAAAGCGCGCACGATGCCACGAGCCTCCTGGCTGGCCAGGTTATCGCCGATGGCCGAACCCACCACCACCAGATCTCCCAAAACGGCCGGTGGAGAGGTGACCTGGTAATTGCCCGCGACCACCGCCCCGGCCTCGGGTCCTTTTAAATCAACCTCTCCGCCCTTGCCGAAAACCTGAACGGGTTTGCCGGTCTGGGCATCCAGTGCGATCAAGCGGGCATCCAGAGTGGCCAAAAAAAGACGACCTTGACTGTATGCCAGCCCGCGGCAGGTTACTTCGGAAAACGGCTGACTGCGGTTTAGCTGGGGGTCATAGACCCACAGGCGGGTGCCGTTGCCAGCGTCCAGCGCCAGCACCCGATTGGTCGGGGTCACCACAAAGA
This sequence comes from Vulcanimicrobiota bacterium, assembly GCA_022842865.1. Lineage (GTDB taxonomy): Bacteria > Vulcanimicrobiota > Xenobia > Xenobiales > JADMJV01 > JADMJV01. Next base: position 8,469 of record JALHOV010000196.1, read on the forward strand.
GATTTCGGCCTACTTTTAAAGGCGTGCACTCGAAGGCCGCTTTCTCGCCCAGCCGGGTGCCGACATAGGTTTTTAGCTCCTCGGTGGGCACGCTCCAAGCCAGCCTCAGCTGAGCCACGTTGGCGGCCGAAATCTGAGACAGGCGGGAGAACCGAGTGCCTCCGTCATCTCCGCCATAGGCTGGCCAATCCTGAGGGTAGCCCCACGCGGTAAGCAGCAAAACCAAACAAATCGCCTTTTTCATGCGCAGGGAATTTGCTGGCCTGACTTGCATTCCCTGGCTTATGAAAAAGTGGTTGGCAGTGAGTCTTCTGGCCTTGTGGGCCTGTCAGCAAACCGCCCTGGCGCAGCAACCCTACGCCCTGGTCGTGCACGGAGGGGCGGGCGCCGACCCGGCTCAAATGGAGCCTGAGGAGATCGAGGGAATCAAAGCCAGAATCACCGAGGTGCTGAGCCGTGGGCTCGATCAACTGAAAAGCGGCCAATCGGCGCTGCGGGTAGTGGAAAACGCCGTCCGCGATTTGGAAGATGACCCCTGGTTTAACGCGGGGCGGGGGGCAGCCCTCAATTCGGACGGGGAAGCCGAACTGGACGCAGCCATCATGGACGGTTCCAATCTGCATTGCGCTGGGGTGGCCGACGTGCGCCGCGTGAAGAACCCCATTACACTGGCTCGCTGGGTCATGGAAAAGACACCCCACGTGCTACTGGTCGGCCCCGGGGCCGATCGATTCGGCCAGGAAAGCGGACTGGAAATCGTCAACCCCGAGTATTTCATCACCGAACGGGCCCGCCGGGCTTTGCGCAAGAAACAGGGAACTGTTGGCTGCGTAGCCCTGGACCGCCAGGGCCACCTGGCCGCGGCCACCTCCACAGGCGGCCTGACCAACAAGCGCCCCGGCCGCGTGGGCGACAGCCCGGTCATCGGCGCCGGCACTTTTGCCGACGACCGCAGCTGCGCTGTTTCTGGCACGGGTGTGGGCGAAGAGTTCATCCGTCACCAGGTGGCCGGCCAGATCTCCCAGCGCATCCGACTCACCGGTGTGAGCCTGCCCGAATCCGTGCGCCAGACCTTCGCCGACGGTCTACCCGACGATGTGGGCGGCGTCATTGCTCTCAATCGCAAAGGGGAGTGGGTCATGCACTTCAATACCGTCGGGATGTCCCGAGGGGTAGCCGACTCCACCGGTCAGTTCAAGGTGGCCATCGGAAAAGAAGACTAGTCTAAAGTCTTAACGTGCCTGTAATGACGGGGTCCGCAAATTTTGTTAGGATAGTGTTATGAAGAAGACGTTGATCGCATTCGCACTGACCACCGCCGCCGTCTGGGCTGCTCCCGAAGGCAATGTCTATCACACCATCTCGGACCCCACCTGGCATGTAACCAAGATTGGCACCCGCTGGGTCATCGAGGACTCGAAGGGCTTCTTCGTCGGCTATTACGTTCCCCAGCCTGCTCCACCGGCGGCCGCCCCAGCGGCAACCAGCTTACCCGCCCCTTCGGCCAGCGCTCCCACCGCTCCCCAAGCTTCCGGTACGGGCAGCGCCGCGCAAAGCAACTCGGGCGGCTACGACTATAGCGACGGATTCTATGGCAATTACAACGGCGGCTATGATAATTACCGTGGCTATGGCTACAACGGCTACGGCAACAACGGGTTTAACAGGAATAACTACTACAACAACAGCGGGTATTATTACAACCACCCGAACTTCCAACCCCCTTGTCCAGAACAGCCTGCTCCGCCGCCTAAGCCCGAGCCGCCTCCCCCGCAGTCCGTCCCCCTTTACAAGTGACCCACTGGCAGCCCAACATGATGGACAATCGGCTCACCGCGAGCCGGTTTTCAGTTTTATATGGGGCTTTTGCTCGTGATGGGTATGGGCCCTGGCCGTGCGAATTTCAGAACCGGCCACCAACGCAGCCCCCTTGCTTGTACCGGGGAGACCCATGACCTTGAAGGCTCCCTGCTGGCGGAGTTGCTCCACGGCTTGACGACTGGTCGAGAAGATGTCGCAGTGAAAGGGCTCCGCGTGCAACAGATCGGCCGCATCGTCCATGAAAACTCGGCACACAATCCGGCATTTGTGATTCAAGCCACGGACACGGTCGATCGTGGCCATAGCCAGGCTGAAATCGTCCTCGGTGAAAATCACCAGTTCCGTGTCGACCACTCCGGCCTGTTCCAAGACGCGGTCATCGGTGAAACGTCCGACAATGTAATGGCTCTTGTCGACCAGATCGTCCACGTCGTGATCCTGGGCGGCCACCACCGAGAACTCGTGCTCCAACTCCTCCACGATCGGGATCATGCGTCGCCCTAACTGCCCGCCACCAATCAATACGCACCTGGTGACTTTGTTCTTGGTCAGATACTCGTGTAGAAACTGAGAAGCCACCCGACTGGTGGAAACGACGATGGCCTGGTATCGCCTGGCCAACACTTCGCCGATGTCATCATCGCCGCAACGAGCCACCAGATCACATTTGGGGTTGCGCTGCCGCACCAGACTGCAGATCACGGCCGCACTCTCCAAATGATCGCTGCAGATCATCACAAAGCGGGCATCGCTGACATTCACGGCATCCAGGTCGGCTGCGGTGCGCCCGGTTCCCACCAGACAAGGATAGCCGTCTCGGATCAACTCTTCGAGATTGGCTGCATCGGGATCTACCACGGTCACGGGGATGTCGTTGTCCACGAAGAGCTGCCAGGTCCGCCGGCCTAAATTCGAAAAATGGAAAATAATGGCGTGCCGATGCAACTCTTCGGCCATGACCCGGCAGGTAGCTTCGGGACGAACCTGGCGCTGCATGTCCACCAGAATGACCGAGATGACCAGACCGAAGATCACAAAATCGGTCATACTCGCATAAAAGTAGCCGAAATGGGAGTGGTCTTCTTGCATAAAGAACAGGATTTGCAGGGAATCCACGGCGGAGTGTCCGGTCAACAACAGCACTCCGAAAGAAAAGAGCAGCCAGCCCAGCAGCAACTGGAGCAGCCAGCGGTTCTGCCGATAGAGCAGCCGAAATTGAATCTCGCGACGACTTTGCTTCCAGCCCATTTAGAACTCCAACCTCTGGCCTTGCTCCGGGAAGAGGAACTCAACCTCTAAATCGTTACGCTGGCGAAGCTGCTCCTCCACCAGTTGGCGCGGTGACTTACCCTTCTCCAGACTGGGCTTGATGTGCGTCACGGCCACTTTCAAGCCGGCCAGGGCCCGCTGCGGTTGCTGGGGATCGACCGCCACAGCCAGCAGGTGCAACTCCTTCATCAACCATTCAGGCGTGAGATGTCCAAAGAGCTGGCCGGGTTGGCGCCCGTCCGGGTAGGACGATTCCAGCATGATGCCGCGCAGACGCCCTTCACGAATGAGCGGCGCACTGGCCGCCCAGACTCGCTGCAAGCCGTCACTTTTTTCCACTTCGTCGGGGCCAGTATCACCACAGTAAAGCAGGTATTGCGAACCGCTGCGGATCAGAAAGGCGCTCGATGGGTAGTGATTGGAGTGGCTGAGGGTAAAGGCCTGAACTTGGAAGTCAGTGGACTCGATGGCCTGGCTTTCCCCTTCGGCCAGGCGCTGGTAGCGATATTGATGGAGCGGACGGTCTCCCTCGCTGCCGAAGTTGGGCCAGGTCTTCCAGTTGAAGAGGTGGTCACGCAAATCATCAATGGTCGGGTTCAGAGCCAGCAGCGGCTTGGGCTTGTCATCGGTGGAGTCGATGACCAGGCCGCTGACGTGATCAATGTGGGCATGACTGACGAGGTAAGCCTTGATGCCCTCCCGCAGGACCCAACCCTCGTGACTCTGGTTGCTCTCGCGAGTGGGCTTGCAGTCGTTCAGGCTGCCCCGGGCCACCGCCTGACGCAGTCCGCCCAACACGGTGCCAGCGTCCAGAGCCACATAGGAGCCTGAGCCGGGGCGGGTCAGCAAGTAGCAAGACAAGTTCCCCTCCGCCAGGCCGCCTTCGCAGCCGAGCACCACCACGTTGAAAGCCGCGCCGCGTGCGCCACAAGAGGCGAATCCCCCGGTGAGGAGTCCGGCCAACAGGAACCAGCGCGCCCAGGTTTTCTTCATAAGACCCCCCGATATCGTCAGTAAGTGAGAACGACTTGCATTGCTTCGGCCGGTTCGCGGTCGAGTAAATCAAAGGCTTCGGCTGCCGCCGAGACGGGGAAACGATGGGTAATCAGGCGTTGAGGGCGGAGCGACTCAAGCAGGCTGATGGCCACTAACATCCGCCGCTCCTTGGTCCAGGCACCCGACAAAGGCGGGTCGATGCTGGAGACCTGACTGCTGAGAATGTGAATGCGACTGCGGTGGAAGGTCCCGCCTAACTCCACTTCGGCCCGCTTGGTGCCATACCAGGAACCGATCACCACCCGGCCGCTGAAGCCGGTCGCTTGAATCGCCAGTGTTAATGTGCCTGGCTGCCCGCTCAACTCGTAGGTCAGGTCACAATTGCGCAACTCGCCGGCATCATCCGGGTCCAGGCTGTGCTGAGCGCCCCACTCCAGTGAGAGTTGGCGGCGGAACTCGATCGGGTCGCAGGTTACCAATTCGGCCAGTGGAAAGCGGCGGAGCAGCGCCACAGTGAGCAGACCGACCGTGCCCTGCCCGTAAACGGCCACTCGCTCGCCGATCATCGGCCGCCCGTCCTGAAGCAGATTGACGGCCGTCTCCAGATTGGGTAGGAAAACGCCGCTTTCGGGCTCGACGTCGTCGGGCAGTAGCAGCAGATCCTTAGGATTGGCAAGGAAATGGCTCTCGTGCGGATGGAAAGCAAACACGCGCTTGCCTTTCCAGGTGGAAGAGACCCCAGAGCCCGCCTCCAAGACACGCCCCACCATCGAGTAGCCAAACTTGGTGGGGAAGCCGAAAATGGCGTCCACCTCGGGGCTCATCTCCTCGCTCATCTGGCCGCGGTAGACGAGTAGTTCGGTGCCGGCGCTGATGGCCGACATTTCCGCCTGGATCAGCAACTGGCCGGGGCCCGGACTGACAAGCGTGTCCTGGTGAATCTCGATGGTGCGGGGAGACGCAAAAACCACGGATTGGCGAGTGAGGGTGGACACGATCGGATCTTATGCCAAA
>JALHOV010000197.1 GCA_022842865.1 Vulcanimicrobiota bacterium
GTAGTGAAGGCATCGCGCTGAGCCGAGGCCGCCTCCCCGCGGAACTGCGCAATCAGATCTTGGAAATGAGTTCCAGCGGACTCTCTCCCGACGACATCGCCACCCGAGTAGGCCGCTCTCCGGCCGCGGTTCGAAAGGTTTTATCAGTGGAAGAGTCCCCCTCAGAGAACCTGACCGATCTGGATCAAGTCATCGATTTTCTGTCCTCGCTTCCCGAAGAAGCCATTGAAGAGGTGATGCAACTGGCTCGCTTGCAGCGAGAGCGCGCCCAACTCCGCAACAGCCTGGAAATCCGCCTCAAGGACATGAAAAAAGTCCGGTAAGTGAACCGGACTTTCCCGCGCGGGCCCACCTACGAGAGCCGACTATTTGTCGAATTTGTAGCCCTTGGTTTCGGCCTGAACCCGGATCGTTTTCAGAACTGCTGAGTCCAGGCTGTCTTTTCCCTGAGCTTTCTGATTCTTGGCGAGGAAATCCTCACGCTTCTTGTTCAGTTCCTGGATGCGCTTCTGGATCTTTTCGCGGTCGGTCCGCTTCTTGTCGAGATAGGCTTCCCGTTCTTTCTCGTTCATCGACTGCATCTCGGCGGGGAGCTGGCTCTTGGCGATTTTGTTGACAGCAGTGCCTTCCTTTTTGGCGTCAACCAGGTCCCAACTGCCGTTGCTGTAATTGCTGGTGGCCTTACTGGCGGCCCGATTGGCGGCAACACTGGGGGCGGCACCGGCCGCGGCTTTATCCATGCTCTCCTGGCGAGCGGCTCCCACGCCGCCCTGAGGCCCGTATTGAACATAGGTTTTGTTGATCTGAACGCCCAGGTCAGAGATCTCTTTATCGTAGGGAGTAGCCACATCCGCTACACGCTGATCCTGATCGATCACCAGGAAACGACCACCAGCCAGTTGGGCGCCCTCTTCCCAGGCGCTGTTCGTTCCCTCGGAGCGATTGCCGCAGAAGATCGTGTTGACCAGAATCCCTTTCTGACGAGCACCGGCGCAGGCTTCCTTGTAACTAACCCCTCCCTGATTGAAAGGCTCGTTGCCGGCGATGAAAATAGCTCGCATGTCGTTGGCGCTACCAGACCAGTCGAGGTTTTTCATGCTATCACTGATCACGGCGCCGCAGTATTCTTCGCCGCCGTTGGTCTTGAGACGAAAAAGTTCTTCGGAAAGGCGGTCGAGATCGGTGGTAAAGGGCAACACTTTACGCACGTAGTTCTTAGTGACCGGTAAGCCGTCATTGCCATATTCATAGAGGGCCACTTCAAGACGCGGAGTGCGACCATTGAGTTCGGCTTTGCTCAGTTCGTTGACGATCTTCCAAAGCTGATTCTTGGCCTGGGTGATCAAACCGTCCATACTGTTGCTGGTATCGAGCAAAATGGCCACTTTGACCACCGGCTGCTTTGGATCTCGCTTCGCCTGCGCGGTCAGCGGCACCGCCAGCATGCTGAGGCCGATCAGGCCGGCTAGTAATGTTTTTTGCATGAAAACCCCCTGGGGAAATAATTGATAGGTGAGTCCGTCGCACTCTTGGAGGGCTTATTCCCCGACGTAAGATGTATCATTGACCCAGCGGACTTCGGGCCCGTTTGGACCGTGCATCACGCAGGTCGTGCTGCAGTTATCGATCTGTAGCTTCCAAAAGTTCTCGCCGCCCGAAGCCGCCCAGAGATGGCAACGGATCACTCCGCCGTGGGTAAAAATGGCGATTCGGCCGGTGGGCGCCAACTCAGACTGCCAATCCTGAATGCGGGCTCCCACATCGGTCAGACTCTCGCCCCCAAGGACACGGGCGGCGTAGGGGTCCTTGAACCAGACTTTCAGTCGCTCGAGTTGCTCGGGGCTCATCTCGGCGCGCGTCAGACCTTCAAATTCGCCAAAGTGAACTTCGCGCAAACGCCCGTCGCGGATTGGTAGGATTCCGGGCAGAGCCAGCTCGGCCGTGCGCACGGCCCTGACGAGGTCGGAGCTGTACACTGCGTCGAAGTGAACCTCCGAGAGGGCACGTCGGAGGCGCAAAGCTTGCCGCTCGCCTTCCTCACTCAGGGGAATATCGCTATGGCCCTGCCAGCGATTTTCGACGTTCCATTGGGACTGACCGTGACGAATCCACCAGAGTTCCAGCATCACACTCCCCGTGCCAGCGCCCGCAACCGGTTCTGCAGAGCCCGCAACAAATCGGATTTCGAGATCATGCCCACCAATTTTTTGTCCGGGTAGTCCACCAGCGGCAGATTCTCGCTGGGAATCTCCGAGGCCAACTGTAGCGCTTCCTCCAAACTCATATTGGAACGCAAACAACGGGAAAATGCGTCCATTAAGAAAACAGCGGTGGCCTCGGGAGGTGCAGAGGCCACCGACTTCCGTCCCACCACGCCGTGCCAGATGCCCTGGTCATCCACCACCTGCAAGTTGTTGAAAGAGACCTCTGCCAGGCGAGCGCGCATGGTCTCCAGGTCGGCATCCGGTGTCACCGCCGATTTAACGGGATGAGCCAGCTCTTGCCAGGGCAGCAACATGGCCTGCTCGCGCCCCAGCCGCTTACCGGTCAGCGATTCCGCGTAGACCGACTTGCCCCGGCGATAGGTCTTGGCCACGTAATGAGCGGTCACACTGGCCAGCATCAGAGGAAGCACCACCTCGTACTGGCGAGTCATTTCGAAGACCATCAAAATCGAGGTGAGCGGAGCGTGGGTGGTGGCCGCCAAAAATGCCCCCATTCCCACCACGGCAAACACGGTGCTGCTATCGCCCATCCAGGGGAAAACTTGCTGCACGCAGCTGCCTACCAGTGCTCCCAGCGCAGCTCCGCAAAAAAGAGTGGGAGTGAAAACGCCACCCACGGCGCCCGATCCGACCATGGCGCTGGTGGCCAGAATTTTGCTCACCAGCACATCGAGCAGAGCCACCGTGGTCCAGGGACTGTGCAATATGGAGTTGACCACCGAATAACCATTGCCCCACACCTGAGGACAATGAACTGAAATAACCCCTACCGCCAGTCCACCCAGCCCCAGACGCAGAAAGATAGGCAACGGGCGGCGCCGATAGAGATCCTGGCTTTTGTCCAGCATCCACAGAAACGTAGGCGCCAGATGTCCGGCCAGCAAACCCAGGAAGAGGACAAAGATGAGTTCCCAGCTCTCGCCCACCTGCAAGTGCGGAATCTCATAGACCGGCTCATAGCCCATCAGGCCATGCACTGTGGCGTTGGCTATCACCGAGGAGACGATGATGGGGGCGATGCTTTCCAACTGGAAGGAATCCAGCACAATCTCGGCCACGAAGATAGCCGCCGCCAGAGGCGCGTTATAGGCCGAGGCAATGCCGGCAGCAGCCCCACAGGCAACCAGCTGGCGACGGGTAGGAGCGGGAAATTTGAGGATGCGGCCCAGGGTGGAGCCCAGCATAGCCGCTAATTGAACCATGGCACCCTCGCGGCCGATGGAGCCGCCCGAACCGATGGTCAGCAAAGAGGAAGCGCTCTTGACCAGGCTGGCCCGCACGCTGATAAAACCGTCGCCCAGAGTGACCGCTTCCATATAGTCCGTTGTACGCCGCCCGCGCGCCCAGTTCATGCCGTACTGCAAAATCAGGCCGGCCAGCAGACCTCCAATGGTCGGGATGAGCATGCGGTGCCAGGGCGCCAGAGAAGCGGAAATCTCGGAAAATCGTCCGGTTTTACCGGTCAGGAAGAATGCCACCCACTGCATGGCTTCACGAAACCCTACGGTCACCAGGGCTCCACCGAATCCGATCAGCCCGGCCCACAACAAAAACCCGTGTAAATGGGAGAAATTCAGGTCGTGACGAATCCACCAGCGCGAGCGCAGTGCGATTGACTCAAGGTTCTCTCTTTTTTTACGAGCCATAGTGGGGGGTTCAGGGGGAAGCGCTTAGGAGTAACTACGTTCCTCCGCCGCCCCCCTGATTCCTATAAAGTGGGGGGTTCAGGGGGAGGCGCTTGGGAGTAACTACGTTCCTCCGCCGCCCCCCGAGTCCTACAAAGGGGGTTTTAAGGACTGACCTGCACTTGCTGAATCTTCCACTTGCCGCCCTCTTTGAAGAAGTTGACGGCGAGCTTACCCTTCTTGATGGAGAAATCGGCATCATAAAAAAGAACTGCGTTCATCGGACCGAAACTCGATTTAGACTCGCTGATCTTGCGGTTCTTGAGGGTGCCATACTGCTTCAAATACATATTGGTGTATAGAGCGTTGAAGGTCTGCTCGTTCTGCATGGCTTTGGTCTGGTCGGCCCAGCCCGCGCCGTAAAAGGTCTTCCAGTTCTTGGTATTGTAGCCTTCCATTACGACTCCGACCTGCTTGTCCAAAGCAGCCAGGGAGTTCTTGTCGATGCCCGGCACTTCCGCCAGAGCCGAGCCGCTCAGGAAAGTCAGGGCGAGGCAGCCCAGCAAAAAGCTCTTGCGATTCATCATAAATCTCCTGAAAGTTAAGGTGTCCTGGTAGTTTGTGGGCCGTGCTTTCTTGGCGAAAGGACAAAAGTCCGCTCCAGAGCGAAAACACGTAGATGGATTCCTCCCAGGGCTATACGGTCGAAATCGTCCCCAGCCGAAAGCCACTACCCTGGCGGCTTCCCGCCTTGCTTCTGGTGCTAGCGGCGGCGGCGGGCATCTTCTGGTGGTCGCGGCCCTACTGCCTGGTGGCCGGGCACTATCGGGGGCGAATCGGAACCGAGTTCAGTTACGAGAAATTCCAGCTGGTGCTCACACTAACTCAAAGCGGGCCCCAATTGAAGGGCTCCTGCGAGGTCAGCCATCAGATTCGCAATCAGGTCATTACGCAGCGAGCCAACCTGAGCGGTCGGGCCCGGGGCGGGAGCTTTCAGGTCAGCGGCGAGCTCGAGGATGGTCGCCTGCTCTTTCTGGACGGTTATCCCAAGAAAACCGGCGACGGGGTCTTTCTAATGGGCGAGACCTGGACCCGGGGCGGCAAAACCACCGGCGATCGCATCAGCTTTCGCGTCGAGCGCCTGGATGGGCGAATCTCTCCGCAAGACCTTTCGGTGAAAAAAACCACCGGCAGGTAGCCAAGATTCAGAGCTCCAGCGTGCGACGGCCAGGACGGGGAGCCAATCTCCCGAAGAAGCGGCCATGTGCAGGAATATCAAGACCCTCTCTCACTTCGACCCGCCGGCGAACGGCGAGGAAATTCAGGCCGCTGCCCTGCAGTTCGTGCGCAAGGTCAGTGGCAGCACACGCCCGTCCAAGGCCAATCAAGCAGCTTTTGACGAGGCCGTGCACGACATCACCCACAGCCTGGAAAGGCTACTGAACGCTCTGCAAATCCAGGGACCCGCGCGCAACCGAGAAGTGGAAGCCACCAAAGCCAAAGCCCGAGCCGCCCTCCGCTACCCCACCAACAAAACCGCTCTCTGACCGTCGGGCCCGTGCTCCGATGAGTCGCCTCTAAGACGCAGAAAAGCCCGCCGGTAGGTCACCGTCAGGCTTCTGCAATTATAGAGAGCGAAGGGATTAGCTGGCGGGAGGGGGCGTGGGAGGAGCCGGAGGAGCCGGAGGAGCCGGAGGTTTTTGGAGTTTCTCGGCGACTTTGTCGAAGGCGCCAGCGACCAGGTCGTAGCCCTTCTTGCGACCTTTCCAACCTCCGCAGATGGCGCCCTTGCCGGAAGCAGCCAGGGCGTCCAGGGCTCCGGGCAGGCCGCCGCCGATAACGGCACCGGCAATAGCGCCCATGGCGGCACCTTTGGCCGGTCCGAGCAGGGGGATGATGGAAATACCGACAAAAGCGCCGGCGACGGCACCCGCCGCGGCCAGGCCAGGGCGGAGAATTTTGGAAGCAACCTTTTGCACGCCCAGGGGAATCACGGTATCCCCGGCGTGAATGACGCCGCCCACGGCGGCACCGATCGCGCCGCCCACAACGCCTCCGACGGAACCGGCCAGGAAGCGGGCGCCTCGGTAAAGCAAGCCGTGCTTGGGGCCTTCGGGGGATTCAGGGCCCTGCGGCTTTTCGGGTGCTGCTGGAGCGGGAGTAGCGCCCAGGCTGACGGAATCTTCCGAGGGCTTAGGCGCCTCAGGCGTGACCGGAGCGGGCAGTTGAGCCGGCCCGCGAAGAATGGGTGCATTCGGTTTTTGTGTCTGTATCAACATGCGACCTCCAAGAAATGTGTGTCCTGCTGGAGCAGCTTATCACCTGGGGGCTAAGATTTATTTGACGTGCCGTGAACAGATTGCCAGGCGGCAAAACCCTGAAGGTCGTCGGTGTTTACCCGATCCACGCCTGCGGCCACCAGGGTTTCCCAAGCGCTGACCTTATCGGGCGCGTCCCACAAGCGCATCTGCAGGCCCTGCTCGTGGACCGAGTCAGTCATGCGCTCCAACTTCTGCCGCTCTACCTCAGGCATGGTGCCGTTTCCGTCCCAGCGGAAATAGACATGGTAGTTCGCCTCCACCGTGGGAGAAACCCGTGGGTCGATGCTGCCGGGTCGGTCCAGCGCCTGTCTGAGAGAACCATCCAGAAACAGACTGCGATCGCTGAGCGACTCCAACCGAGGCCGGTTGCCCGTCACCACCACTTGGACCGGCCCCGCTTGCTGCTCCCCTCCCTGGACATGGACCAGCATGCCGGCATATTTTTCCAGCAGCGGCTTCAGGGTGTTGTAACTGGACTGCGCGTTGCCCTTGAAATCGAGCATAAGGGTAACCTGGGCCGATTGGGGATAGACCGAACCGAACTGCTCCACGCGCTTTTGTAGCGGCGCAAGATAGCCGTCTTCGAGCGACAGGTTCTTGCGCTCGGCGTCCTTGGCAGTGTGGCCTACCATGAGCCGACCCTTCAGCACGTGAACGTCCACCTCGATGCTTGTGAAACCATCTTGCAGAGCCTGATCGAGCGGTCGCGCCTGCATTTCGTCGTTGTGCGAATGACCGCTGCGATGAGGAGGGTAAGCCGTTTGCGATGTGATCTTCATGGACATCTTCAGGGTAGCAAAGTGCCCGCCGCCGATCGCCTTGATCATGTGAACTTCCAGAAGATTGCAACAAGCACAAGTGTTTTCAGGGCCGAGAGCCAATGACCAGGTAAGCTTGAACACTCACAGTTGCGGCCAGGTGCTTCAGGATTTCGTTCTGAAACACCGCGATAGAGCGAGATCATTCACTCCGGCCTGTCTGACACCGCCGAAGAAACCCTCACAGTGCAAGGCGAAACGCGAATCTTCCTGGCGACCAAGGCTCCCTATCTCAACGAGAACGGCGAAGTGGCCGGTATCATCGGTATCTCGCGGCTGGCTGGCCGAAGCTTCGTGCAGAAGCCGTTTTCGCCGCTTTCTCTAGCCAGGACCATCCGCCAGGTCCTCGATCAGGGCTGAAAGAATTCCTTCAGCACCTCGGCCACCTGGCCGATGGACTGGAGGCGCCGGCAGCGCGAGGGATCGGGGTCTCCGAGTTCGGCCACTTCCAGCTCCCAGGTGATTTCGTAAGGGATGTGGATGGCTCGGCCGCTCACTTCCAGGACCGGCAGGATGTCGGATTTGACCGAGTTGCCCACCATCACAAAGTCTTGCGCATCCAGGTGGTAGCGACGCAGAATTTTCCGGTAGGTATCGGAATTTTTCTCGGAGACGATCTCCACGGCGGTGAATAGATCAGCCAGTCCGGACATGGCGATTCGGCTCTCCTGATGAAAGAGGTCGCCTTTGGTGATCATCATGAGGTTATAGGTTTTGGCCAGGCTTTCCAGACTCTCGCGCACCTGGGGCAGTAGCTCGATGGGATGGGCGAGAAGCTTTTTGCCAGCTTCCAGAATCTCCTGGATCTCGCGGGCACTGACGCGTCCCTCGGAGACCTCGATAGCCGACTCGATCATCGACAGGGTAAAGCCCTTCACGCCGTAGCCAAAGAGACGCAAATTGCGGCGTTCCGTTTCCACCAGGCGGCGGTGTAGATTCTCCGGGTCGGCGTAGGGGGCCAGTAAGGCGCCGATTTGCTGGCTGGTTACGGCGAAGAGGGTTTCGTTGTGCCAGAGCGTGTCATCGGCGTCAAAAGCGATGGTTGGGATGCTCAAAAGAGGGCCAGTCCTAACAGAAAGATCACTGCCGAGAAGAGCAGCGCGGTCACACAATAGCCCATGATGTCTCGCACGCCCAGCCCGGCGATGGCCAGGGCCGGCAAAGCCCAAAATGGCTGGGCCATATTCATCCAGGCCTCACCGTACGCGATGGCCATGGTCGCCTTGCCCAGGTCGGCACCGAGCTCCACCGCTGCCGGCATGACGAAAGGCCCCTGGACGACCCAGTGACCACCACCCGAAGGAATGGCGAAGTTGACCAGGGCGGAGCTGAAGAACACCAGGAACGGAAAAGTCTGTTTGGTGGCGACCTCGATAAAGGCATGGGTAATGACGCCCCCCAGACCTGACCTGTCCATCATCATCTGGATTCCAGCATAGAAGGGATACTGCAACATGATCGAGGCGCAGCCGCGAGCCGAATTGGTAATGGCGCGGGCGTAGGCCATCGGGGTGCCGTGCAAGAGCAGTCCCAGGGCCAAAAACACCATATTGACGTTATTGACGTCGATGCACTTGACCAGACCGCGATCGTATACACGCAGGCTCAGAAAGACGGTGATGGCCAGGACCACCACCCAGGCCAGCAGAGGCGATTCTTCCAGACGCTCGGCGAAGGTAGCGTTTTCCCCCAACACGCGCCGAGTGCTCCCTTCCTCTTTGAGCAGGGCCGGATCGATCTCGCGCACCTCTTCGGGACGGGGCAACATCATGCGGGTCAGAAAAGGTAGCGTTACGATCAGGCCCAGCGTAATAAAAAGATTGTAGCCAGTCCCCAGGGTCTGGGACATCGGAATCAGGCCGCAATACTTCTCTACCGGGTTGTCCTTGGTGGCAGCCATCAGCGGAATCGAGCCGGATAAACCGCCGTGCCAGGGCAGGAAACCGATGTAGGCGCAAGCGATCAGCAGACTGTAGTCGGATTTGGGGACGCGCCGGGCCACTTCGCGCGCGAACATGGCTCCCAGCACCAGTCCAAAACCCCAGTTGAGCACGCTGGCCACGGCCGAAACGAAGGTGACCAGCATGACCCCCTGAGCAGGGGTCTTAGCCATCGAAGCCACCCGGCGCATCATGGAGCCCACCGCCGCCGAACTGGCCAGGGCGTGGCCCATGACCAAGACCATGGCCATCTGCATGGAAAACTTGAGCAATTCCCAAAATCCCTCGCCCCAAAAAGTGATCAGCGCCACCGGGGTGGTGGGAGTGAGCGCCAACGCGGCAACAAAGACGAGCAGGCTGAGCAGAATAGAAAAAATCAGCGGATCGGGCAGAAACCGATGGACCACCTGGGTGAAGAAACGGGAGAGACCTGCGATCAAGGGGTGGGGTCGTTGGCCTGGAGTACGTCGAGCAGGTTGGGGCGATGGAAAGCCGGAGGGGGGGGTTGGTTGGGAGTGGGCTGACTCAAGGCCAGGGCCTGAGCCAGATGTTGCTGCACATTGGCCATAGCCACAATGACTTCAGCGCCCTCGGTAACGGTTTTTTGAGCGTGGCTGTTGTGCTCGCCCACGGCCCGAATGGCCAGGTCGATATTGGGCTTGGCCGCCTCCATATCGCCCTTCACGTTCTTGCCATCGGCGTTGTCCCTGGCCACGGCATTCAGGGAGTTACCCACCATGGCCAGGCGGCTTTCGCCGTTGCCAGCGCTGCCGCGGGCCCAGTCGCCCCAGCGCGCAGCTAAATGATTGTAGGCCCGACCCCGGTCCATCCAGCCCAGACTCTGCTGCAAAATCGCCCTTGCGTCGGGACTCTCAGCGGTCTGGGAGAGACTTTCGATCTCCTGGCGCAGGCCGTCCAACGGGAAATTCAGGTTCCTGGCATTCTCGGTATTGAGGACCAGCTTGCTGCCGGTTTTGCGGAGGCGGCTCAGAGTGCCGTTGACCAGTCCCACCAGGGTCTTGCCATCGGCCGCCACGCTGATATCGCCTCGGTCTTTGAGAGCGTTAGCCATCGGCTTTTTGGTGTTGGTCATGTCGGTATTGCTGGCGTTGGCCTCGGAGGCGGCGGAGGTGTAGTTGTCCTGGACCCCCTGCAAGTGGCCCTGCACACGTTGCAGGCGATAAATGACGTTCTGAATTCGCTGGCTGGTGCCGGACATAGGAGTCATGTTCCTAGTTTAGTAAACTCAGGGTTAAAAAGTGTCGCCAAATTTTGAACAAACGGTTACTTAAGGAGGAAGCTCTGGAAAAACTTATCGGCCACCTGTTTGTTGCCGGACCCTGTCAGGAAGGCCGCCTGATGGTAGATATGGTCTTTGGTGGCGAAGACGCGAAGGCGTATGGACACTTTGGCCTTGGCCGTGGGCGGCAAGGTGCCTGCCACCTCCAGACCGGAAATTCCGTTAACCTTGACAGGCTTACGCGACGTTTCGGTAATTTTGGCGCTCTTGAGGAACTCGGCTACGTAAAAATTCACCTGGGAAGGGGATCCCGCCTGGGCAATGGAGGCCACCTGCAGCACATACTGACCCCTCTCCAAAAAGAGCCACTGGCGAGCCTGGGCATTCTTGCTCTCCTGGAGCTTGCCGGCAGGCATCTGACAACGAAACTTTTCTCCCTTAGGAGCGACCAACCGCCAGGGAGCGGCCAGGGCAGCCGCGCCCAGAAGCAATGCAAGAACGAGGAGCCTGAGAGTTTTGTTCATCGAGGGCACGTTCCCGAGGCACGGGGTACGCTCCTGGTCGAATTTGACCGCAAGAGCCGGAGTGTGGCCGACCGTCTATCGGGTTAGAGTGAACCGATGAAGACAGAACAAGATCCACGCTGGAAAGCGATCCAATCGCGCCATCACGACGACAGTTTTTTCTACTCCGTGAAGACCACCGGGGTCTACTGCCGCCCCAGTTGCGCGGCCCGACTGGCCCGGCCCGAGAACGTGGCCTTTCACGGCAGTCTCGAGGAAGCGGAAGCGGCCGGCTTTCGTCCTTGCAAGCGCTGCCGACCCGGCCAGCCAGACGAGCGTCTGCGCCAGGCGGCGCTGATGGAACGCGCCTGCCGCAGCCTGGAAGAGAGCCTGCAACCGCCCGATCTGAAACAACTGGCGGAGCAGGCGGGCTTAAGCCACTTCCATTTTCACCGCCTGTTCAAAAGCCTGGTCGGGATGACCCCCAAACAATATGAGCGGGCCCGACGTGCGGAACGACTGCGAGCGACCCTGACCCAAGCGGAAAGCGTCACCGAGGCCATCTTTGAAGCGGGATACCAATCTAGCAGCCGTTTCTACGAAAGGAGCCAGGAGATCCTGGGGATGAGTCCCACCCACTTTAAGAAAGGCGGAGAAAATCTCCGCATCCGATATAGCTTGCGACCCTGCCAACTGAGCGGCTGGCTGCTGGTGGCGGCCACCGAGGCCGGCATCTGCGGCATCTTTTTGGGCGACCGTCCCCAGCCCTTGCTTGACGAGTTGCGTCGGCGCTTTACTCAGGCCATGCTAAGTGAAGCCGATGCAGAGTTGCAGCAATGGGTCCAGGCGGCCCTGGCCCTGGTAGACTGCAACGGACCGGCCGCCGAACTTCCTTTGGACGTGCGCGGCACCGTTTTTCAGCAAAAAGTCTGGGAGGCGCTCCGCTCCATCGGGCCAGGCGAAACCCGCACCTATGCCCAGTTAGCCAGGCAGATTGGCAAACCTCGAGCAGTGCGGGCGGTGGCCGCGGCCTGCGCGGCCAACCCTGTGGCGGTGGCCATTCCCTGTCACCGGGTGATCCGCGGCGATGGCTCGCTGGCTGGCTATTACTGGGGGGGACTTGAGAAGAAACGCGCCTTGCTGGAGCGAGAGGCCGAAAAGGCTTTCAGCCAGACCCTGAGAACTTCGGTCGATGCGTAAGATTTTTCTTTTATTCTGTTTGCTGCTGGTTCCGGTTTGGGCTCAGGAGATGACTCAGCTAAGCTATTTCAGTGACCCGTTTGGGAACCAGGGCAGTTTCTGGAAGATGGTCACACAGGGCAAGACCTACGTAGCTTTCAAGGTGAAAAGCCACGACAAGCCAGGGGAAGCCACGATCTTTCTAACTCAAGCGCTGCTGGCCGAGATGGAGCAGAAAGTGGCCGAGTTGAAGGCCGCCCCCAATCCCTTGAAGGCGGATGGCTTCCAGGTGGTCTGGTCCAAAGACTCGGGCGACTCCAAGGTGAGCACCATTTTGGGCCGCTGGCAAGGGGTCAAGGTCAAGCTCGTTCAGGTGGTGGAGAACAAAAACGGCAAGTTCGAACACCAGATCGTGCTGGACAAAAGCACCAACGATTTCCTTCGGGCTCTAAAGAAGACGCGAGCGGTTTGGTGAAAAATTCCTGAAAAGCGTTTACAACCTGTTCACATCTCAAGCTCCCTGGCAAGGGCGGATTAATTTGCCTCCGGTAATCTGATTTCAACGGCAAGACGAATCGAAACAAACGGTTCGAAGCAAGCAGACGGAGGATTAAGACAATGGCATTTTCGATGAGCGTGAACATCCAGGCTAACTACGGCGGTGGATTCGCCCCCGGCGGTTGCTACCCGCCCCCGAGTGGCGGTTGCGGGTTCCCGGGCCCCTTCGGACCTCCCCCCACCTGGAACTGGAACCAGCAAGGCGGCAACTTGCCGAACGCCAACGTCGGCCATCACGGCTTCCTGGGTATGCAAACCACCAACGGTTACGCCCTGGACACCAACCAGGATGGCCGCTATACCCGCGGCAAGGACGGCGTGCTGGCGATGGACCTGAATCGCGATGGCCGCGTCACTCCCCAGGAAATCGAAGGATCCCAGCAGCGCCTGCAGGCGATGGGCGGCAACTACGACTTCAACAGGGACGGCAAAACCACCGTATGCGAGCGCATGAAAGGGCAGAGCTACCAGCGCGAGATGAGCCGCTACGACACCAACCGCGACGGCCGCCTCTCGGCCGGTGAGTTCTCCAACGCCGGTGGCCGCGTGCTGGTCGATGGCAATCGCGACGGCAAGTTCCAACAGTGGGAACAGCACAGCCCCTTCAACTTCCCCACCGGCGGTTACGGTCAGGGGCGTCTCAACTACGTCGACCCCTTCTGTAATACGAACTCCATCAATCGCCAGGGCGGCGGTTGCTGGGGCCCGTCCCCCTGGGGCTACGGCCCCTTCTAAAATCGAAAAAAAGAGGCGGAAGCTCACTCCAGCTTTCGCCTTTTTTTGCGTGCTCAGGACTGCAATACCATGGGTAGGTTATGGAGTGTACTGCCAGGTTGGGGTAGGGTCGTTTAAGCTGAGAGTCGATACGAAATTCCCAGGAGGCTCCATGGCCATTAAACACATCGAAAAAGAAGTCTTGAAAGCGGCGTCCACTTTGCATCAGGAAGGAAGTTGGACGGCCGAAGACCTGTTTCGATACCTGGACCGTTCCGATCTACCCGTAGAGGAAGTCTCTCTCGCGCTGTTGCACCTGCGCGATGAAGGCATGGTGTTGACGGAGCCCACGGTAGGCGATCCGCTCGACGGCCATTTCGCTTTCCGTCTCAGTCAGGAAGGCTTGAGCG
>JALHOV010000198.1 GCA_022842865.1 Vulcanimicrobiota bacterium
CCGCCGCGAAAGGCACATTCTTTGGGATAGTCTTCCATATGCAGGCGCTCGCCGGTGAACTCCAGAGGCGAGCGCACGTCGACCAGAGGTTTCTTGGACTTCACGTGCTCCATCACTACGTCGCGAAGGGCACGAATGGTCTTGTCATCGCGTTCTTGGGCGGCCTGGTAATTAGTGGCGGTGAACTTGGGGATCTCGCGGGTTACCGCTCGTTTTTCTTTCTCCCACTTGAGGCGGCCGCCGTCCATCAGCTTGACTTTCTTATGGCCGAACAGCGAGAAGACCCAGAGGGCGTAAGCGGCCCACCAGTTGGATTTGTCGCCATAAAATACCACGGTGGTGTCCGGCGTGATGCCAATGCGGGAACACAACTTCTCGAACTCGGCCTTGCCCAGATAGTCGCGTACGACCTGGTGGTTCAGGTCGCTGGTCCAGTCCACCTGAACGGCGTTCTGAATATGGCCGGAGGGGTAAAGCAGAAGATCTTCGTTGGACTCCACCAGACGCACGTCGGCGTCATGGAGATGCTGGGCCACCCACTCGGTGCTGACCAAAATTTCGGGATGCACATAGCCGCGCTCTGCGACACTGACTTCACTGCTGGTTGACATGGTCGGTTCCTCCAAAAGTCTGACACCCCTCAGGTCAAGGGGGCTATCGCGCCCCCTTGGACCCCTCTCCACGTGTTCAAGGGGGCTATCGCGCCCCCTTGGACCCCTCTCCACGTGTTCAAGGGGGCTATCGCGCCCCCTTGGACCCCTCTCTGGTTCCGCCCGGATCTGGAGGCTCCTGCCGCCGTGAGCCGAAGGCGCGGCCTGTGTTGAGCAGGATACCCAAGTGGGTGCTTTTTGGCTTGCTGGGATTAGGACTTTCCATGTGCTTCCCAGCATCGCGTCAGAGCTGGGTGGATCAAGTTGGACTGCACGGTCTTTTTCTCGGCCTGGGCAGCGCGGCCCTGGCTATGATTGTGGTTGGCTTGCCGCGCACCCAGAACCTGAAAGTGTGGACCGCCACCCTCATGGCCTGGATGGTGGGCGGCAATCTCTGGAAAGTTTGGCTCATCCAAGACCATCTGGATAGCCCGGTCGACCTTTCCATCTTGAACTGGTGTTGGCAGGCTATGACGCTGGCGGCTTTGGTGCTGGCCTGTCAGTTCATTAGCCGGCGGCACTGGCACCGTCTGGTCTGGCTCCTTCAGGGCGTGTTTTGTTCGCTCTTCCTCATCGACCAGCTTTACGAACGCTATTTTGACGACGTTCCTGGCTTCTACTTACTGACCCAGCTCAACCAGGCCAAGTCGGTCATCCCTTCTACCATCGAGTTGCTGGGACGAGAGGATCTCGCCTTTCCGGGAGATCTCCTGATCACCATTCCGCTGCTATTCATGACAGCTCCCCTGGCTCCGGCTCGAAGCCTCACTGCTTCCTGGTTCTGCTTACCCCTGGTGATCAGTGTTATTTTGGGCGTTACCATGGAGCCCGACGACTTGCGTATTCTGCGGCTGCGTTTCCGTAACGTGGCGGCGGTGCAACGTTTGGGCCTGTTCCATTACCATTTTTATGATGTGCTGCAGATGGCCTATTCACGTTGGGAAAACCTCATTGACTCGCGCTATGACAAAAAGATGCTCTCCGAGCTGGTCCAGCAAAGTCGCAAGTCCATCCGCTTCAAGAACAAGACCCTTGGCATGTATCGAGGCAAAAACCTCATCATATTTCAACTGGAGTCATTTGAATGGTTCGTTCTCCATCTCAAAGTAGATGGCCAGCCGGTCACGCCCTTCCTCAACGAGTTGGCCAAAGAGTCTTGGACCGGAGGATTACAAGATCAATCCGGCCAGGGACGCAGTTCTGACGGCGAATTTATCCTGGTCAACAGTCTGCTTCCCCCCGGCCAGCGCCCGCTGGTCTACGCTTATCCCAGTAACGTCTACGAAGGCTTACCGGCGCTGCTCACCAAAGCGGGCTACCTGACCAGCTACTCGGTAGCCTATTACGGTTCGTTCTGGAACTGCCGCTACATGTCGCGACGATACGGATTTAAGCGCAACCTGTTTCGGGAAGAACTGCCCGCCGATTCCAACAACACCATTGGCTGGGGACTCAGTGACTACGGTCTGGTCAATCGGCTCAAAGTCTACTGGCAAAAGTTCCCCCGCCCGTTCTTTGCCTACGTGGTCACCATGATGGGCCACTATCCCTATCGCGAGTTGAGCAGTTCTCAAGAGCGCCTAAAACTGCCAAGCCAATTGGCCGATAAGGAAAACATGCTGGGCCGATACCTGCAATTGTGCCGAGAGCGCGACGAGGAATGGAGGCGCATCGTCGACACCCTGAAAACCGAAGGCTTGTGGCAAAGTAGCGTGGTGGTGCTGGTGGGCGACCATGATGCGCGTATCGACTATGAAGACATGGCTTTGCTACAGCCCAAGGGAACTTTCGACGAAGTCGATAAAATCGAAAGCGACCGGGTTTTCTGTCTGATCCACGGACCCGACGGAAAGCTGCGTGGACAAGGGCCCAGATACGGCGCTCAGGTCGACCTGATGCCGACTCTGCTCCACCTGCTGGGCGTAACGGAATACCCGACTGCTTCTATCGGTATCAATCTGCTCAGCCCGGTGCAGCGCAAAATCATCGTTTCCAAGACCGGCTACAGCATCGATTCAGACTACGTGGTGGTGGACAATGGCTCCACCTGGTCCACCTACGCCCGCTCCACCCACCTGGAGGTCAACCAGAAAGATCTTCCGGCCCAAAAGGCACTCAGCGACTGGAACGATCTGGTGCGCGACATCTTGCGCCTTAACCTGGTCCCGGCCATGCTCAAAATGCATTAGCTGCTCGGAGTTACGCCCTTATAGCCATAGGCTCTCCAGTAGCTATAGCGACGCAGCGGCTGGCCAGCGCGCATTTCCACCAACTCCCAAGGACCGTCGACCTTCTCGAAACATCCGCGCAGGCGGTTGATGTCGATTTCGTACTGGGGATGCCAATCCCCATTGGCCTTAACTCGGCTATAGCCGACCACCACCGCGTCCCAGCCCACGAACTTGTAGGGGGGCGTCCAGTAGTCGTAAGCCAGACCCCGCATCCCCAGCGCATTGACGGAAACCACCTTATCCAAAGGCACCCCTGCAAAAGCCAATTCGCTGGCACATTGATAGCCGTAGCCCAGAAAAAAAGTTTCGCTGGGGCGCGGCATATCACCCTGAACCCGCAAGGCCTCCACGGTCATGGAACGCCATTGGGTAACATCATCGCCTCGATTAGCCGCCGCCATAGGAAAGACCAGCGCGTAAAAAGGCAGCAGGGAAAAAAGCGCGGAAGGATAGATCAAAGCCCAGCGCCAGCTTGACACGCTCACCCAGGGCGCCAACAGCAGCAAGAAGCCCAGGTAACCCGGCAGCGGCCAGTTGATGTTGACCAGACGCTGGCTGCTCACCCAGAGCATCAGTCCCAGGAAGGGCAGAGTCCAGCTTAAGCCGATCACCGCCGAAGGATGACGACGGCGCCCGGCCCCATAGAGAACGAAGGGCCCGGCCAGGTAAACCAGAGGCCCCAGCATGACGGCCGGGTATAATAGCGAAGCCATCTTCTCGCCCTCGCCGGAGGCCTCTTGAAAGCGCTCCGAACCTTGAAAACGGAAGCTGGCGAAATCGTGGGTAAAATTCCAGTAAACCACTGGCGAGAAAAGTGCGATGGCCAACAAAGCACCCGCCCACATGGAGGGGCCGAGCCATAGAGAGCGGGGCTTTCGCAAAGACCAGCAAGCGACGAACGCGGCCAGGGGGATGAGGACCGCCGGGTATTTGGAATCCATGCCGAACCCGGTGGCCAAACCGATGACCCACCACCATTCCGGCCGGTCATCCTGAAGCAGGCGAGTGGTGGCATACATCCCCAAGGACCAGAAAAACATTAGCGGTGCGTCCGGCAGCAATACCATGGAATACCAATGGAAAGCCGGCAATAGAGTGTGCAGAAGCAAACCGGTGCGGGCCACCTTTTCATCCCACAGCCTGCGCAAGGTGTCAAAAATCAACCAGCCGCTTCCGGCAAACAGCAAAATGGCAGGCAACCGCACCGCCAGAGAGTTGGCGCCCAGGGGGCTAAAAAGCGCGATCAACCAGGCCACCATAGGCGGGTGATCATAGTAGCTGGCGGCCAGGTGCTTGGAATAGCACCAGTAGTAAGCCTCTTCCACCTTCAGGTCGGTGGAGGCTGCGATGGCGCAACGCAAAAGAGCCGTCGTCACGATAAAGACCAGGGCCCAGCGAGTAGAAGACTTATCGGGCTGCAAACTACCTTCGATGGCCACAGGCGTCAGCTTTCCGGCATCGGTCTCGTGCATCGCTGGCACCCTTCGGCTGGCCGGGAGACTCTCCTGGAAACGACAAAATGCTTCAAACGAGCGGCAACAAGCTGGCAATGTCCGGCAACAACCCTGTTACAAGGTTTACTCAACGTCTCTATTCGTCCAGTGACTTGTGCGGATTGGAAAGCGCACTATGAACTCAAGAAGCGACAAACAACGGAGGACATTCAAATGGCTATCAATCCAGTCGGTGCCGGCGGCGGCGGTCAGCAAGGCCCGAATCGCCTACAAAAAGTTCAACAACAACTTGCCGGCCTGCAAAAGGAAGACAAGCAGAAAATCAAGCAGCAGCTTGAGCAAGACCTCCAGAACCCGGCCGCCGGTGGCGCCAAGCAGCAGCAGCCTCAGCAAGCCGAACCGGGCAAGGAGAATGTCGCGAAGGTTCAAAACGAAGTCTCGTCTTTGACCAAAGGTGAAAAGACCGTCATCAAAAACCAGCTCGACCAGGAAGACAAGGTCTCCCAGAGCGAGGAAGCCCAAGGCGGTGGCGAGGGTGAAAAAGGTGGCGGCGGCGACGAAAAGGGCGGCGGCATTGGCGACGTGATTGGCAAGATTGGCGAAGCCATCGGCGGAATGGCCGGCGGCGGCGGCGACAAGGGTGGTGGCGACAAGGCCGCGGCTCCAGCTGCCAAGTCTTCCAAGTCTTCCAAGCCAGCAGCCAGACCGTCGACCCCAGCAGCCAAGTCGACACCGGTAAAGGCCGCCCGATAAAGTCCTCAGCACTCACAAGGAAGCGACCTTCGGGTCGCTTCTTTTATTTTGTCAGTCGAGCCCTCAGCGGCGGGCTCATGTGGAACCAGTCTACCCATTGCTCACCCACTTCTTTGGGAACCAGCGTCGTGTCCCCAAACCAGCCCTGACGGCGCCATTTTAACTTGCCCTGCCAGAGTACGTCTCCGTCGGGTGCGAAGATGGTGAGTTCATCACCAGCAGCGACATCATACATCCCCTCCCTCATCCACTGGCTGCCCTCCGTAAAAACCTCATCCTGAAAAATCAGCCTCGGGTATTCTTCCATCCCTTGCTCCCAGAAGGTGCTGATCCATCCGTCCAAAACGTCTTGCCTCCCATCGACTTAAATTGCGACTTTCTACTCTGGCGCACTTTGCCTCCAGGAGCTTGCCCGCCGAGAGAAAAAGAGATACCCGTGGAGCTTATCGTTCAAGCTGGTTCGGATTGGTTGAAGCTGCTTCCCGAGGCCCTCGAAAGAGTGAGCCAGGAGCTGGAGCGTTCCGGCTTGTGGGATATGGATGAAGTGCAGCTAGAAATGTCGCCCCAACCCGACCTGATCACCCTGCGCCTGCGCCGCCACAACTGTGGCCAACTGCGAGGCACCCCACATCTCGGCGACCTCTGCAACTTCTTACTGCAGACCTGGAAAGAATGCGGTTACCTCGGCTACTCCCTCGAGCACCTGCACGCCAGTCTCAATGATCTGGACAGCCCACAACTGGTGCATCTGGTCCGCAAACGGATCGACCCTTTGATTCTCTGGCAGACGATGCGCGGCCTCATCCAGGAATGCGTACCCATCTGCGATCTGGAGACGATTTTAGAAACCGTCCTGGAGAACTACTCGATCACCCAGAATCCTGAAACGCTGGGAGAATTTGTGCGCCAGGCGCTGAGCCGGCTGTTTGTCCCCTCGCTCCTCCACAAAGGGGAACTGCCGGTGATCGTGCTGGCCCCTGAGTGGCAGCGCGAGATGGAACTGTGCACTTCGGGCCGTTTTTTGACCCTGTCCGCCGCCTCCGGCAGCAACTTGCTGCGAGCGCTGCGCAAGTCTCTGCAGGGACTTTCCGGTCCCGAGCCGGTGCTGCTCTGCTGCGGTCAAATTCGGCCCGCGTTACGCAAACTGGTGGCCAGGATGCTCCCTCAGGTGCGGGTGATCAGCTATGCCGAACTGCCGCCGCGTACGACCGTGCGCCGGGTGGCCACCGTCTCTCAGTCGGTGGGCCTCAGTCAGTAGCTTTCGTGCCAGTCGAGAGCCGGGTCGGGCTCTCTGCAAAGGTTCCAGAACGGCGCTGCGCCAGCGCAAATCTGGCTGAGCCGCTCGAGTCGGCGAGGCACCACCTGCTCCAGAAATTCGGCCCTTTGCGTGCCCTGCAACTGGCAGGCTTCACTCCAAACGGCCCGCCCCACGATCACGCCGGAGGCTCCGTGAAAGCAAGCCCGTTCGGCCTGACGGCAATAGGTGTCGAAATCCACTCCCCCGCTCAGCAAAGCCCAGGGCGCGCTGCACACCTTACCCAGGTCCCGGCATGTGGCTTCCCACTCGCTCTCCTCGGCGGGAATTTGCAGCTTGAGCACGTCGGCGCCCTGAGCGCAAAAAAGCTGGGTCATTTCCACCGTAATCTCCCTCTGCTGGCGGGGAGTGAGCTTCTGCTCGGGGGTCAGCGCGCAGGCGATGGGCTCCAGGTACAGGGGAATGTCGTGTTTGCGGCAATCGCTGACGACTTGCCCGACCAATTGCTTCTTGGCCTCGGCGGAGGCCAACTGGGGATGGAAAGGTAGCAGCAGCTTGATGCCATCCCCGCCCATGCGCTTGACCTTGTCCACGCCCCAGTGGGGAATCCAGTTTAGCTCGCGCTGACTGGGATGAACCCCGTAGTCGGTGACCTCCAACGGAGAGAGCAAACCTCCGCGGAACTTCCGCCCGGCCACAATCGCGCCCAGCCCGAAGGCCGGATCGGCCAGCACGGCCGTAACCAGTGCAGCCGAGGGCTCGATCACCTGCAATTTAAAATCGCGGAAGGCCAGGTCGTCGATCGGTCCGCCGTGCTTTTCAATGGCTTCGCGCAGGTTGGCCCGGTGGTCGATTGCCATGACAACGAACTGCCCGGCCGCATTCGTGCAGCGACTGAGATGCCGGTATTTTCCGATGCTCACGCTTGAATCTCCGAGAGCTTGACGGGCCGATTCTCGGCCAGCGACTTCTGGGCAGCCAGGGCCATCACCACCGGAGCCCGGCCGTCGTGAGCCGTGACCGGCGTGCCGCGGTCCTCAGCGATGCAGCGCACAAAGGTCTCCAATTCGGCCTGATAAGACGCCAGGTAGCGATCCATAAAAAAGTTCTTGGGAAGACCCCGCTCCACGCTGCTGGCCGTGCTCAGGGTGACTTCGTCGGGGAAGACATTTTCGCTGCGCAAAACGCCGGCGCTGCCAAACACCTCGACCCGTTGATCGTAGCCGTAGACCGCCTGGCGGCTGTTGTCGATCGTGCCCAGCGAACCATCGACAAACTTCAGGGTGATCAGCGCCGTGTCCACGTCTCCGACTTCGCCAATGCGCGGATCCACCCGCACGGCCGCGCTGGCATAGATCTCGTCCACTTCGCCCAGAAGATATCGAGCCATGTCAAAGTCGTGAATGGTCATGTCGAAAAACAGCCCGCCCGAGACTTTGATGTATTCCAACGAAGGCGGCGCCGGATCGCGACTGATGATATGCAGCAGGTGGGGAATGCCAATCTTTCCCTGCTCGATCGACTGCTTGATGCGCCGGTGGTTCGGGTCGAATCGTCGATTGAAGCCGACCATCATTTTCACGCCAGTGCGCTCCACTTCGTGAATGACGGCGTCGATGCGGGCCAGGTCGGCATCGATGGGCTTCTCGCAAAAGATGTGTTTACCGGCGTTGGCGGCGGCCAGACAATAATTGGCGTGAGTATTGGTGGAAGAGCAGATCACCAGCCCCTGGATGTCGTGATTGTGCAGCAGGTCGGCTACGTCGTGGGCCACTTTGGGAACACCGTAGCGGTCGGCGCAAGTTCGTGCCGCGTCCAATGACAAATCGGTCACGGCCACCAACTCACCGATCTGACTCTTGAGCAGGGTCTCCACGTGCAGCTGGCCAATGCGGCCGGTGCCCACCAATCCAAGTCGAATCATAACTTACTCCTTTACCAGGCCGATTGACAGCAGATACTCGCGGTTTTGCTGAGAAAAGCGCCTGGGCGCCTCCAGATCTTCCACCAGCACATCCTGCTCTACTACGGCCCAGCCGTCATAACCCTGCCTGGCCAGTTCGGCCAGAAGACCCGGAAAGTCCACTTCGCCCTCCCCCAGTGGGCAAAAGAGCCCGGCCTTCACGGCCGCGAAATAGTCCAGTCTTTGCTCTCGACACTGTTGCGCAATGCCCGGATGGCAGTCTTTCAAATGCAGGTAGCCGACGCGCGAACCCCAGTGCTTGAGGCACTGCAGCGCGTCCCCACCGGCGTAGTGCCAGTGGCCCGTGTCCAGGCACAGCTGCACCTGGCTGCGCTCCAGCAGCGCCTCGGTTTCCTCGGGCGTTTCCACATGCCCGGCACAATGATGGTGAAAAACGGTGGTAAGTCCCAGCTCGTCGGCCACCCGGCGTCGCACCAGCTCGACTCCATCGGCCAGATTCTTCCAGTCCTGAAGATGAGAGCCGCTGCGTTGGCCGGCCCGCTTCACCAGCTCGGGAAGGCTGCCGTTGTTGTCGGCCAACACCAGTAGAGGAGCATTCAGGGCGGCCAGCAGGCGACCCACTTGCAGGGCCGTCTCCACTCCTTTCTCGTGAGCGGAGGGATCGACCAGGTCGACCGGCACGAAAGCGGAGAGCAACTGCAGTCCGCGTCGTTCCAGTTCGCTTTTCAACTGGACCGGGTCGGTGGGAAGGTATCCGTAGGGTCCCAACTCCGTGCCCACGTAGCCGGTTTCGGCGATTTCATCCAGCACTTGAGCCCAGGGATAGCGCGGCTCGATACCGTCAAATTCGAAAATTCCCCAGGAAACGGGAGCACTGGCCAGGCGAACATTCATGGACGTCGCGCCGTGCGCGTTTCTTCATAGCGTTGGCGAGCGGCCTGCACCTGCGCGTCTTCTGAAACCTCAGCCACAGGCACGTCCCACCACGACTCGTAGCCGCCCACGCGCTGACGGCGGTCCACCTTGAGGCAGATGCACACCGGTTTGTCTTGCACACTCGAGGCTTCCCGCAGAGCCTCTTTCAGTTCCTGCGAGTTCTTGGGAGAAAACACTTGGGCCCCGAGGCTGGCGCAATTGGCGGCAAAATCAATTTCCACCGGATCGCCGGTCAAACCCTCAGCAGTGCGCTTGCGATATTTGGTGCCAAAGCCATCGCTGCCCACACTTTTGGAAAGGCCGCCGATGCTGGCGTAGCCCTGGTTGTCGAGCACCAGAATGTTGACCTTGATGCCTTCGGCCACCATGGTCACGATCTCGGTGTGCATCATCAGGAACGAACCGTCGCCCACCATCACATAGACTTCCCGCTCCGGGTCGGCCTGCTTGACCCCCATTCCGGCGGCGATTTCGTAGCCCATGCACGAGTAGCCGTATTCCAGGTGATAGGCGCGATGCTCGCGGGTGCGCCAGAGCTTGTGAAGGTCGCCAGGCAAACTGCCCGCGGCACAAAGGACCACGTCCTGAGGGCGAATGAACTCGTTAAGCACTCCGATGACCTCGCCCTGACCGCCGTTCTGGTAGATGCGGGTGACTTCGGCATCCCACTCCTGGTTGAATGTCTGGACTCTGCCACGGTAAGAATCATCGGTTCGGAAATCTGTTAGAAGGACTGCTAGTTCTTCAAGGGTTACTTTTGCGTCCGCTTGCAACGGTAAGCCACGCAGCTTATAGGCATCCACCTCGGCCACGTTGAGGTTGAGAAAGCGGACCTGCGGGTTTTGAAAAGCCGTGTTGGAAGCGGTGGTGAAGTCGGAGTAGCGGGTGCCCACGCCGATCACCAGGTCGGCCTCGCGGGCCAGGATATTGGCCCCGGGCGTGCCGGTGGCACCGAGAGCTCCCAGGTTGAGAGGGTGGTCGTAGAGGAGCGAGCCCTTGCCAGCCTGCGTTTCGGCCACCGGAATGCCGGCCTGCTCTACCAGTTGTTGGAGGGCTTGATAGGCTTCACCGTAATGCACTCCCCCACCGGCCACGATCAGCGGTTTTTTGGCGTGTCGGATGAGTTCGGCGGCCTCCTTGAGCAGTGTCTCGTCGGCTCTTTGGCGAGGAATCGTCCAGATGCGCTTCTCGAAGAGAAATTCGGGAAAATCGAAAGCCTCGGTTTGCACGTCCTGGGGCAGACACAACGTGACTGCGCCCGTTTCGGCGGGCGAAGTGAGCACGCGCATGGCCTCCAGCAGCGAGGCGGCCAGTTGGTCCGGCCGGTGGATGCGATCCCAAAAGCGCGAAACGGGACGAAAGCAGTCGTTGACACTCACATCCAGAGATTGGGGGCACTCCAGCTGCTGCAGCACCGGGGCCGGATAACGATGGGCGAAAATGTCGCCGGGCAGCAGCAGCACGGGCAGGCGATTGATGGTGGCCAGCGCCGCTCCCGTTACCATGTTGGTGGCCCCGGGCCCGATCGAGGAAGTGCAGGCCCAGGTCTGCATGCGATTCTTGTGCTTGGCGAAGGCAGCCGCCGCGTGCACCTGGGCCTGCTCATTGCGCGAAAGATAATAAGGCAGGCGCCCCTTCATCTGCTGCACCGCCTGACCGATGCCGGCCACGTTGCCGTGCCCAAAGATCCCCCACAAGCCGGAGAAAAACGGATTCTCCCGCCCATCCCGGCGCACCCACTGCACGCTGAGAAACTCCAGTAGAGCCTGGGCCATAGTAAGACGGCGAGTTTTCACCCCTGACCTCCAAGACGGTTTGAGTCGGGTTCGCGCCCGTCCGGAGGCAGTCCTAGGAAACCCCTTTATCGAGGAAGCCCTGCGGTCCGGGTCGCCGGTCTTGGAACTGGCCTGCGGAACCGGCCGGCTGGCCATTCCCATAGCCGAAGCCGGCCTGGAAATCGTCGGTGTCGAGCCGCCTGCGCGGAGTCGCCGTTTTCCTCGTGCGTTCCGGCTGGAGATTCACGGGGGCTTAGGGTGCCAGCGGTCTAGTAGCAGCTTGGCGATAGCACCCACATTGGGCAAGATGCTTTGCCGGGCAATGCGGGTGACGGTAAGTTCCGTTATCTGGCGAGCGACATTCTCGTCTTCCGGCCAATCCAACAAGAAACTGTTCAAAGCGAAGAGCGCCTTGTTTCGGTCGGCGTGCGATGGCTGTCTCATCTGGACAGCCAAAGCTGCTAGCAGCCTGTGCCGGCTGGCCGGGTCTTTCAAGGACGAGGTGAAAGCCATGAGATACCGGGTGGCGTTGTTGCGCACTGTTTCATCCGGATCGCTCATCGCAGTAATGACCGCGTCGACGTTCTCCTGGTGGTCGCCGCTCCAGTTCAAGAGTTCGGCGGCGGAGGCTCGCGTCGCAGAATTTTCGTGGCGCAGCATCAGTTGGACCAGCCGTTGGCGAAACGGAGGCGCCTGGTCGGCTAACTGAGCCGTCAACTCTTCGCATCGCGCCTCGTCGAAATGGAGGTAGCCTTTGTCAGAGCTCTCCGTCGGGGGCACGCCCTGGTTGAACAGTTCGCGACGGCGGTCTTCTAGCGCTTGTCGCAAAGCGAACAGGCCCTCAGGCGGAGGCTCAGACAGATCGAAGATGCGTGCGGGTGCAGAGGGTAGAGTCGTATCCACGACATTGACCACCAGATAGGCTTTCTTGTCGGAAAAGAGGACACCACCTACCGTGAACTGCAGATCAGACCACGTCCCGCTCAGCCTGCGAATGATCGCTTCTTTGTCCACGGGCCGTTGCATCTTTCCCTCCGAATCGTAAGGACTGAAGGGGTCGCCGAGACGGAACGGAAGCAGCGTGACCAATTCGTCTTTGGGCGGCAAAGGCTCCGGGCCAACCACCTCGACTCCAGTCCAAATCCACCGGGGCTTCTCGTCGGCATACATAGGCATCAAGAGCACGAAGAGCAGAAGAAACCTGACGGATTTGCGCATCCCTGCCCAGTTCCTCAGCGTCGGTCCGACCCCTGGCGGCAATCAACAACTTCCCGATCTGGGACTTCTACGAATACGTGCCACAGGGTATTTTGAACAAAGTTCGGTGGCGGGTTATGTATGGGACACAGCAGCGACATCGAGATTAAAATGCAGCGGCTCTTCTCCAGGTTATCGGAGAAAGAACGGCGCGGCTATGCAGCTGTGGAGGCCGCCAAGTTGGGCCACGGTGGCATAGAGTATGCGTCGGCGCTCTTCGGCATTGACCCGAAGACAATCCGCAAGGGAATGGCCGAACTCGAGTTGGAAGAGGACCCCTCGCCCGGACGGGTGAGGGAAAAAGGGGCGGCCGCAAGGATACAGCGACCCACAATACCGGCGTGGAGCGGCCCTTTTTACAAGTAGCGCCTAAGTTCACAGCGGGTGACCCGATGCGCGAGGGCGTTTTGTGGACGAACTTGTCTCGCAGCGCTATCAGCCGTCGGCTTGCAGAATTGGGGACAGCGGTAAGCCGGCATACGGTGCGCAAATTGTTGACTTGGCCGGCTCTCTGACTGTCAATCGCCGCTACTCGCACCTATCGGTGCTGGCCCCTCCCAGCCACGCCTCGGCTCCGCTCGACATCAGCCTGCTCCATCCTGCTGACCAAAGGATCGCTGGCCCCTTTAGGCCGAACCTAGCAGGATGAGCAAGTTCTTGGTCCCATTCTATGTTGTGGGTGGGGGATTTGGGTTGCTTATGACCGCTTGCGTGGCGGCGTGGATCTATGAGAAGACCCGAAAAACGCTGGAGCATCCGCGATTGGGTAGGCTCACTTTCTCTAGTGGATTGTGGACCGGGTTGCGACACTACATTCCAGCTCAGCCGGCCGTTCGCTTCACGCTGCCGGGTGATAAGAGCGGTCCGGACCCGATGCAAGTGGAGAGATTCGAACAGTTGTGGTCCGCTCTAGGAGAGACTCTAGAGAGGATACGTCCTCATGCTATGGGGGAGTATAACGAGATCAAAGACTGCGATCAGGACTCCGAACTCACGACTGAGATTTCCGCCTCCTTGAACGAATCCGAGAAGGGCTTCGACAAGTACTGGAACCTGGCCGAGATTGGATTACAGGAGCGACCAAAGGGGAAGTTCTGCTGGAACCTGGAGCTCGAGGTGGCTTGGGACATAGAGCACTCTCGGGCCGCCTCCTTGGATCTCGACGGTCAGGTCTTGAACTACGGCTTGAGTTGTGCGCTCGTCGTCGAAGAATGAGTTCAGCTTTTTGAGCCCGCCTTGATGGGCATCAGCGGACTGTTGGTGGCCTTCGTCGTCTTG
>JALHOV010000199.1 GCA_022842865.1 Vulcanimicrobiota bacterium
CGTTCAAGCGGGCTCGGTCTTCTTGTTGGCGAGACTCGCTGGCGGGCACCATCAGGCGCTGACCGGCGCGAATCTTGTTGGGATCGCGCATGTTGTTGGCGCGAGCCACTCGGTCGATGAGGCGCTCACCGGGAGCGCCGGCGTAGATTTGCTCGCGGGTGTGGCCCTGGCCGCGCAGGATGCCCTCCAGGGTGGAGGCTCCTCGGCCGCCGCGGCTACGGTAGCGCTCGACCTCTACGCTGCGGCCGGAGTCTCCGAAAGTGGAGGTGAGAGCCGACAGATGGGCTCCCATCTGGCTGGCCTCGGGGCTGTCGCCGGTGATGCTGACGGTGTCGACCGGCGCGGAGGGCGTTGGGGTCGATTGAGGGCGCGGGGCGTTCTGGCCTGCGACGGGTCGGCTCACGGCTGGGTTTGCGGCGGTTACGTTCATTCGTTTTCTTTCCTCTCTGACTTCCTTGCAGCCATCTTGCACCGGGGAGGTCAGCCGGGTGGCAAAGCATGTTGCCGAGATGTTACAACCTGGCCAGCCCCCGAGAAGCGGGAAGTCGACAGTCCGAAAAGAAAGAAGCGCCGGTGGACCCAGATGTTGATACCGCGCCCGTAAACCCTTTAGCCTTGCCCTCGCGCTTTGCTCACCTGGAGCTTTGGCACGAGTCCACTTCGACCGCCTGGGGATTGCAGCGTTTGCCCCTGGAGGTCAACCTGGAGGGATTGGCGGTACTGATTTCCGAGCAGCACGGCCAGCTGGTTTATGACAGCTCGCAAGGTTGCGGCCGCTTGCGCGAGGGCGAGGAATTTCGTGTGGGCGGACACGTGCTTCGTCTCCAGTCGATTCCCATGCCGGCCACTTTGCACGGCTATAGCGAACCCCATCGGGGGCGGGTGTGGAGTGTGGGCCTTCGGGAGAAAACCCGGCTGGGTCGCAGCGGCAAGCGCCACAACGAGGTCTGCCTGGACGACCCTACCATCTCGCGCAGCCACGCCTGCATTCAGCGTCACCAGGAGGCGTTTATCCTGGAGGTGGAGACCTCGAGCAGTCCCACCCTTGTGAATGGAGAGCGGCTGGTCTTGGGCCAGCAGGTCCCTTTGCGTGACGGAGATCTGCTGGGCCTCGGCGGCTCCCTCTTTGGCTTTCAGGCGCCCCGCCAGGGAGCCAATCCCACCCAGACGGGCCTGAAGCTATTTACGCTGGGAGCCTTTGAGGCCCAGTGGCAAGGGAAAGCCGTCGTCAGCGGTCAGTGGCGCAGTCATCTGGCACGATTCCTACTGGCCTATCTGGCACTGCACTGGCCGCGCCCGGTTGCCCTGGAGTCGCTTTTAGAAGTGTTCTGGCCGGAGATGGAGCCGGAACGTTCGCGCAACAACCTCAAATCCGCCCTTTCCTCGCTGCGCACCACGCTCAAGTTGCCCGACGGTCAGAACCTCTTGCAGCGCACCTCCCATACGCTCGAGTTTCATCCCGAGCTACCCTTTTGGCACGACCTCAGCCAGTTGCGCAGCCTGCTTCAGCAAGCGCGCTCCGGTTCGGCCTCGGAGGGGCTGCGCAGCCGTCGCCAGGCCCTCGAACTCTATCGGGGGAGTTTCCTGCCGGACTGCTATCTGGACTTCGCGGTGCGCGCGCGCGAAGAATTGGAGCAAGAACTGGTCGGCGTGGGCTGTGGACTGATGGAGCATTATCGGGAAGTCGCTCAGCACGACCTGGTGCTGGAATATGGACGGCGTACTTTGTCGCTGGACCCCTGTTGTCAAGAAGCCTACCGCAGCATGATGGAGGCGGCTCGACTGGCGGGACGACCCGAGGAATCCATGCGCATCTACGACACCTGCAAACGGAGACTGGCCCAGGATATGGCGCTGGAACCCAATTTGGAGATCGAGCGCGAATTGCAGTGGGCCCGGCTCAATCTGGGATGACCCTGAAGCATCGCGAACTGGTCCTTTTCTTCCGTTCCCTGTCGACCTTTATGCAATCCGGCATCCCCTTGTTGCGCAGTCTGGAATGCCTGGCCCAGCAAGGAGAATCGGAGAATTTGCGCCAGGCCTGCGCTGAGTTGGCGGGCGAGCTTCTCAAGGGAAATTCGCTTTCGGCGGCCATCGGCCGCCAGCAACTTTGCCCCGAGTTTGCGGTGCAGTTATTGCGCTGTGCCGAGCGCAGTGGCCAGTTGGCCGCCGTGCTGGAGCGGTTGGCCCTGCATTACGTGGAGCAATATACGCGGCGGGCCCGTTTGCGGGCGGCGCTGACCTACCCCTTGATCATGCTGGTGGTCAGTCTGGCCCTGGCCGTGTTGATTCCGACCCTGGTGCTCAAGGACTTGCTGCACAGTTTTGAAAGCCAGGGCGCGCTGCCCTGGCCCACGGTGGTGCTGGTGCTCATCGGTAAGCTGGCTTCCTCCCCGTGGTTCTGGCTGGTACTGGTGGCGAGCGTGATGCTGCTGGTGCGCGCCGCCCCCGGCTGGGAGCGCTGGAAGCGGCCGGTGCATACGGTGCTGGCCTACGCCCCCGGCTTCCGGAATTTTTACCGCTGCCATTTGCACATTCAATTCCTCACCAGTCTGGCGCTCCAGCTGCGGGCCGGACTGCCGCTGCTGGGCTCGTTACGGGAAGCCTTGGATAGCGCCGGCTCTCCCCTGCTGGATGAGTCGCGCGCCCAGGTTTTGACGGCGGTGATGGACGGAATGCCCCTCTCCCAGGCTTTGCTGAAAGAGCCGTTGTTGGGCCAGAGCTTGAGTGGATTTCTGGAAGCCGGTGAGGAAACGGGTCGGTTGGATGCGGTGCTGGAATGGATGGCCCGCATGACTTCGGACAAATTGGAGTATTTGCAGGACGGGCTGATGTCGCTGCTCGAGCCGCTCATTCTGCTGGTGATGGGCATCGTGGCCGGAGTGGTGACGGTCGGGACTTTGCTGCCCACATTCAAGATCCTGGACCAGTTATGAAAGTTTGGCTGCTGATCCTGTTGCAAAGTTGCTCGCTGGCGGCCCGTCCGCTGACGGTGACTTGCGATCGCTTCGGCCAGGTGAGCTGGCGAAGCCTGGAAGGGGATCGCAGTTGGCATCCCGGCAGCAGTGCGGACGGCCGGCGCTGGAATCTGGAAGTGCCCTTTGCGGAAGTGGAGGTTCAGGCTCGCGATGACCGGGGTTGGTTGGAGAGCTGGAGCGACAGCCAGCGCGTGGGCACCACTCGGGCGGTGGTGCAGCTTCAACTGCAGCGCAGTTTCCGCTGGGAGCGGTTGGGGTTGTTGGTGGGATTGCCGTTGGGCTTGTTGTTGATGCTGCGCTGGCGCCAGGAACGTCGCACTCGACTGCAGTTGCAAGACACCCTTTCGCAGCAAAGCCAGAGTCGAGATTTGCCGGATGGACTTTCCGAGCGGGGACTTCAGCTGGGCGGTTATCGCATCGGGCCCCAGGTGGGTCGAGGCGGCATGGGCGTGGTCTACCGGGGCAGCCGCGAAAGCGATGGTCAGGAAGCGGCCGTGAAAGTTATCCACCTCAACCAGGGGGATGAGGTTTTTCGAGCCCGCTTTGCGCGCGAATGTTCGGTGGCCAGTCGGCTCCACCATCCCTCGCTGGTGGCCGTCTACGACTATGGCGACAGCCAGCAATTGCTGTATCTGATTATGGAATGGATCGACGGCTCCACGTTGGGCTCCCGGTTGCGCGCCGGGCCGCTTGCGCTGCAGCAGGCGCTGCCCTGGATGGTGAGTTTGACGGATGCGGTGCACTATTGTCACCAGCAGGGTGTGGTGCACTGCGACCTCAAGCCCGAGAACATTATGATTGACTCGCGAGGGCGGGTGAAGGTGCTGGATTTTGGCCTGGCTCGCGATCCCGACCGCACCCGTCTGACTCCCATCGGTTCCGTGCTGGGAACGCCCACCTACCTGGCTCCGGAGCGCTATCGGCAGCCCGAGGAGAAGCCCGACGCCAAAGTGGACCAATACGCCCTGGGGGTGATTTTTTATGAGATGCTGGCGGGCAAAGTGCCCTTTCTGAGCCGCGATGTGGCCGATTTAGGTCGCCAGCACATTCGCGAGGCCGTGCCGCCCTTGATCGAAGCCCGCCCCGAGTTGCCGGGCTGGATTTGCCAGATGATTCACCGGATGTTGGGCAAGAGCCCGGCCGAACGCTATCCGGATATGGCCGCGGTGCGCAGTCTGCTGGAACAATTTCATCCAGAGGAAGGCCGAGACGAGGAAACCATCGACCTGAGCGGGTCTATTGGCGATGCTGCAGAGCCACCAGCCGGAAATTCCCGAATTGATTGACGGTGCGCACGCGCCCAGTTTTGCGCATCGGCACTGGCTCGACTAGTCTTCATAACGAATCCTCAAGGACGGTTGACGTGGACTGATCTTGCTCATTCCGGTCAGGTAGCGGCCGATTTCCCGACCCAACAGGCCGGCTCCCACCATACCCACCAGGCCAGCTGCCGGATTGATGGATTGGGCCACCAGTCCTCCCAGGGCTGCGGCGGACACGGTCGCCAAAGGCACGAAGTTCCTATGTTTGACGATACTGTACTGTGGAGAATTGGGTTCCAGTTCGAGGTTGGGGGCGGCCACGCGACGCTGATAGACAAAAGCCTGCTGCGTCGAGTTCTCGGCGATGGCGATTTCTTGATTCTGGTCGGACTGCCCCACGATGGCGACGGTTTCGCGACTGTCGCGCAAAACTCCGAGCATTCCTTCAGGCAAGCCTTCTCCCGAGGGCAGGGAGCTCAACTGCTTCGGTTCGGCTAAACGAAGGAGTTCATAGCCATACTGTCTCTCCACGAACTGATGACGCTCGTGATGAGACCGGCTGCGTTCGCGGTTGCCACAGTCCACCTCTAAAGTGCGAACGAGGTCTTTGTGTTCACCGCTCACGAGCGAAACTTCTACACCCGAGGCCAAGAGTTCGACAGCCTGAAGTGCCGTGACCAGGTGAAGGGAAGGCTTACCATAGTCTGACATTCCTCCAAGATCAGCGACCAGACGTCGCTCCCTGGCCAGGCCCTTCAGCGTTTTCATAGCGGCCTTCCATTGGGCCAGTGCCTGTGCGTCAGGTTTTAGATCTGGAACTTCTAGGGCGCGAATTCTGTCACCGAGAAAGCCTTGGGTCTTCAGTCTTAACTGCAATTCTTCGGGCTGGAATTCAAAGGTAGCGGGGTTTCCGAAAAAGCGTCTCGCCTGTTGTTCTTCTCCGTCCACTTTGACCTGGACTTTGCCCGTTTCCCGATAGAGAATGTTGTCGAACCCGATCAGGGCTCCAGCCGCCGCACCGACCAGAGCCCCCCAAGGTCCAGCTTGAGAGCCAACGACGGCACCGATCGCCCCATAGAGACCTGCTTGGGTTGCGCCTCGGAAAAGCACCTGCTTTTTCTCATTCTGGAATTCCCCACTTTGGGGACCCAGGTCTGCGACGCCTCGATCTCGGACGTAAAGCGTGCCAGCGGTGTCGTCGTGTATGCCGGAAAGATAAACTTCCGTGTCAAATTTCTTCAATTCCTGTGGATCTGGCATTTTTCCAGAACTCAGTCTCGAGTCCAGATAGGAAAGTAAGCGGGCACTTTGTGGTGGCGGAGTCTGAATTTTCATAGAATCTATCCTCGAAGATTAAGCTGAGAGAACATAGGGACCGCCCTCGAAAGACGGTCCCTAGTTTGGGATTCGCAAAGTCTAGTTGGTCTGAGTACGAACGTAGCCCCCGCTTGAGCTGTCTTGATGTTTGACGTTGAAAAAGCCCCATTGTTCCGAGGCCCGTCGACTCCACTGGGATTCGTAACTCTCGGAGACGACAACCTCTCCTCCAGAAGCGGGCAGTCGATTGACACCAGTCACCCCTGCAGCCTCTTCGTCGGCCCAATCAAGCGAGTCCCATCTTGTGATCGGACTGCTCGTGTAGGAAACGCGCTGGTGGTTTTGGTGGGCCGATTCGGAGTTCGAAAAATGATAGCCTGAGTAGGCGATTCTATCTTTAGAGTGGACGTAGGATTGGTGGGCTCCCGAGCTGGAGGCACTCCCGCCAGTTCGGGTTACAACTTCGATGGGCAAGCCCCGATCGAGTCGCTCTTTGATTTCCATGGGATCGGCACGACGCAGTCCCATTTCGTCACGAACGTAGAGGCGACCACTGCTGGCCAGCTTCTTGGTAATCGCTTTGTACTGAGGAGCCGAGGAGTGATGTTCCTGAACTTCTCTCTTCGTGACGACTTCCTCGCTGGTGCTTGGAGTAGAGGGGTTACTGAGCCGGAAAGTATCTCCCAGCCTGAAGCCCATCTCAAGTTCGTTCTTGACTTCAGGAGCGCCGAAGGGACGCTGGCCCAGGGAAAACTGGTAGTGACTTCCGGTGAAAACCGTAAAGGACGGGTTTGCGCTTTGGGAAGATTTCATGATTAGCGACCTCCTTGGGGTAGGCAATCCTGGCGGTCGTCCTGGCCGGGCGGGAACATGGCGTTGTCGACCGCAGCGGCGTGCGTGCGGTTCGATTGAATGCGGGGGGCGCTGTGGCTATCGGTGGGTCGGCTCACGGCTGGATTTGCAGCGGTTACGTTCATTCGTCTTCTTTCCTCTCAGATTTCCTTGCAGCGATATTGCACTGGGGCGGTCAGCCAGGGGGCAGAGCATATTGCCAGGATATTAAAATCTGACCAGATCTATTGGCGACGCTGCAGAGCCACCAGCCGGAAATTCCCGAATTGATTGACGGTGCGCAAATATTTGGGGTCGTATTCGATGCGGGTAGAGAGCACGGCCAGACTGTCGAGCCGAATCGCAGGGAATAGATCCTGCGTGGGTATGCCGTTGTCGTCCACAGGGGGAGGAGGACCGGCCACGGTGAGGTTGCGCCCGCCCACGATCACTCCGCCGCGAATGGTCAACTCGCTGCCCCCCTGACTGGTGGCTTCCTGGGGGTCGGCCGAAGGATCGGCGCCTACGAAGGCGCCGCCGTTTTGGGCGATGATCAAGCCGTTGTAATGCCCTTTGGCGCGGATCACAAAATCTCGACAAAAGATGACCATTCCGTTACCGCCGGCATCGAGCTGGCCGTTGTCGACAATCAGGCTGCCTTCTACAATTAAGGTGGCGTTGGAGCCGCGCAAGGTGGGCACCTCACCATCGCCGCCCGGGCCTAAGACCACGTTGCCTTTGACTGCCAGAGCCATGTCTTCGAGGACCAGCGAGGGTAAAGTGTCGCCGACACCGCCCAGCCCGATGTCGCCCTCGTAGACCACCTGACCGGTGGGTATGGTGATGATATGACTGCCGCTCTTTTGACTGCTGATGACCGTTTCGCCGCTCAGCAAAACCAATTGATCGTTGGCAATCTTGGTCCATTTAGAGGTATCGGGGGGGCGAAACATCTGCGCGAAGGACTGGCGCGCTGCCGCCGAGTTCGGATCGAGGCCGTGAAAGCGAAAGCCCTGGCGCAGGCCGCCGTTGTGTTTGGAAGCGGAATCGACGAATACCTCCGGGTCGGACTGGAGTTCCCCGGGTTGTAAGGGAGGGTTTTCATAAAGGTCGATCGAGCCTTCGACCAGGGCCTCCAGTGTATCGATCGGCACGAGAGTGGCCACCCATTTGGTC
Organism: Vulcanimicrobiota bacterium; assembly: GCA_022842865.1. Classification (GTDB taxonomy): domain Bacteria; phylum Vulcanimicrobiota; class Xenobia; order Xenobiales; family JADMJV01; genus JADMJV01. The sequence continues at coordinate 7,565 of JALHOV010000199.1, forward strand.
ACCTGCGTGGCCGTCCCGCTGTCGTCGGTCAAATTGTGGGTTTTCTTCTGATACTTTAGGATCGAAAAATTGCCGCCCACCTGCACCCGGGTGCCAGGCAGATCTGTTTTTACGCCGATCGAATGATGCCCCCCGGAGAACCCGAAGAGCCGGCTGTAGTAGTTTTCGGAAATGCGCCCGGGTTCGCTCATCGGCACCGGCGCTGTCAGATCCGAGCGAGTTGCCAGCACTTTGCCGAGAATGGCCGAAGGGCCGTTCCACAGTCCCAGGCTCTGGTTGGGCTCGCGTCCGAGCACCCGAATAGGTCCGGGCGCGGTTAAGGCATACGGCCAGACTTGCTGCAGGAAGGCTTCGTAAAGAAAGGTGCGCCGACCTGACTCCACCTGAAACACAAGGCTTACCGAGAAGGGGGGGATGCTCTTTTGCGAGGACTGGTCAAAGCAGCTTTGGGCGGGCAGCGAGGAGAGGCTGTTGTCCACCGAATGGTTGGCTCCCTGGGTGAGCAGGCGCACTTCACTGTTGAGGCGGGAGTCTTTGCGGATCAACACGGGATTGTTGGGAAAGTATTCAAAAACGGAGCGGGGAATCTGACTGGCGTCGACCGGCCGGTGGCGCTCCTGAAGTTGTAGAAGAAATTCTTCCACGGCCGATCGCGCCAGGGCGTCGCCCTGAACCCCGTCCAGCTGGCGCCGGGTGAGCGAGAGATTGTTGGTGGAAGAGGTTGCAAAGGCCAGCAAAAGCAGGAGGATGAGTACGCTGAGCAAGAGCACAGCAATCAGGGCGCTGGCGCGGCGGGGAGTTTTCATTGCGCGTCCAGGCCGTAAAGCTGTGGGTAGACGAAGAGGTAGATAGGCGATTGGGAAGTTTCCAGGGCCACCCTGCCGTTGACCTGTAATTGGGAGTGCTGCACTTGCACCTGGAATTCGCTGAGGTGGCAGCTAAGCCTGTGACTGACGGCATCATCCGGCCAGGCGGGATTGCTTTCGGAGACTTCCGGGGTGGCCGGTGTGCGCGCCGTTTCCCGGCGAAAGAGGCTCTGGGTGGAGGGCTGGTAGCGATACTGAACCCACTTGCGCCAGAGCACCTGGCCCTTTTCGTCCCAGATTGCTCCCTCGGCCCCCTCGTAGGAGGGGAAGCTGAGGAGCTGGTCGCTGCCCAGCTGGCTGAGGCTGGCTTTTCCAGGCAGACTGGCGCGATAGTCCTGGCGCAGCCGGGAGGTCACAATCAAGCCGTCGCGCACGGCTTGTTGGCGCTGCTCGCCCCGCTGCCAGGTTTTCTGTAGCGAGAGGTAGAGCCACATCACCAGACCCAGCAGCAGAACGGACAATGTGCCGGCGATCAAGACTTCCGCCAGGGTGATGCCTCGTCGGGTCACGGCCTTGTCCTGGCCAGGCGGCCGGCCAGCCGATAGCGCTTGTCTGGTTGACGCGCCGCCCAAACCTGCACGACCACATCCAGTCGCGAGCTATCCAGGCTATAGATCTCCCGAACCACGACGTAACTTTCTCCTTGAATCTCGAGGGTAGTGGAGACATCCACCCCGGGCTGGAGGGGCAGAAGGTAAGCCTCCTCCCAATAGCGCTGGGCGATGCTCGAGCACATTCTGAGCCGCTCGCTGTCGCGCAGGGCTTTCAGGGACAGGGGCACCAGATTAAAAAACAGGGGCAGGCAAATGGCCACTAGACCAAAGCCAATGACGACCTCAAAGAGTGTATAACCTCTGGCAGTTGCCACCTTTGCTGATTCCCGTTCGTCCAGATGAAGCCTGCCTTAGATGGTGACGTCGAGCTGATGGCCGCGATTGGGGTCCTGGATGGTTTCGCTGGCGCTGACTCGACCCAGCGGGTTGAAAGGGGCGATGTGAACGGAACCCGGAGCCGGTTCTCCCAGGCGAGGGAAAGCGTCGCGAGCTCCCTGGCGACTGCAGCCTCCGGACTGGACCCAGGTGCGGTTGATACTGCCAAAAAGTGCTCCGCAGGGAAACATTGCCATCGTTTTTTACCAACTTTCTTCGATTGATTCGGTGCCTGCATCTTGCACCCGGGCGGTCAATGCGGGCGCAGTTCGTGTTGCCAAATTGTGAATCTATTTGCGCTGGCGCCAGGAAAGCTGCGTGGCAAAAGGGGTCATGACAGTAGATTCTCCTGGCGGCGGCGAAACTCAAATCGTGAACTTGTCCGCCAATCCTCTCTTGGTGAAGTTGGCCGGTGCCCGGCGCATCATGATCGCCGGCTGCGGTGGAGGTCACGATCTCTACACCGGACTGCCCCTCTATTTCTATTTGAAGCGGCGCTGTGAAGCGGTTTTTCTGGGAAACATGACCTTCGCCTCGCTGGGGAAAAAGACGGGTCGCCGACTCAGCCCGGCGGTCACCTGCATCGATGCCGACACCGAAGGATCGGACGACTATTTCCCGGAGCGGGTGCTCTCGCGCTGGTTGCGCGGTCGCGGGGACGAGGTGCCGGTCTATTGTTTTCAGCGGACCGGGGTGGTTACCCTTACGGAGGCCTGGCAGGCGGTCCAGCGGGAACTTGGTTTGGACGCGATTGTGCTGGCCGATGGCGGCACCGACAGCCTGATGCGCGGGGACGAGCAAGGCCTGGGAACCCCTCAAGAAGATCTGGCCAACATCGCCGCCGTCCATGCTCTCAAGGTGCCCATCAAAGTGCTGACCTGTCTGGGTTTCGGGGTGGACCGTTTCGACGAAGTCTGTCACGCCCACTTTTTGGAAGCGGTGGCGGCACTGCAACGCAAGGGTGCTTTTCTGGGAGCCTTTTCCTTGCTACCAGATATGGAGGAATCGCGATTGTTCTTGGAGGCGGTCGACCATTGCGTGCAGTCGATGCCAGGCGCTCCTAGCGTGGTGGCCAACTCCATCGCTTCCGCCCTGGAGGGCCAATTCGGCAACGTGCATCGCACCTGGCGCACCGAAGGCAACAAACTGTTCATCAGTCATCTGATGGCAATGTATTGGAGTTTTGAGTTGGATGCCGTGGCCCGACGCTGCCTCTACCTTCCCGAATTGCAGGCCACAGTGGGTTACCTCGATGTCGAGAATGTGATCAGGGACTTTCGCAAAAACTATCCGCCTACACGACCGTTCGAGCCGATCCCTTACTAAAATCTAGCCTGGCGGAATAAAGAATGCTCGCTTCCGACGGGGGGTCGCTATGCAGCGAAATCCTCAAGGAGGCAGCACCCTCCTGACCACCCTTTCCGCGGTAGGAATCCTGACCGTGCTGGGTTTTGTGCTCTCGCAACTTTGCGTGGAGCATCTGGCGGTAGCCAGCCTCAAGGCCAGTCGGCAAGCCTCTCTGGATCTGGCTCGTTCGGCCGTCTCCCAGGGCCTGGCCCGGCTCAGTCAGGACGGCAAATTCGGCACTCTGGCCGATAGCCCGCTGGTGCACGTCAACGGGGAACGTCCGCAGGACCAGGGCCAACTGACGTTCGACCGGGAGCAGGCCGTCCAGTTGGGCATCCCCTACTCCCTCAACAATCTGAGCGGAACTTCGGCACGTCCGGGCAGCCTGGGAAATTCCGTCCCCTCGGGAAGCGCTCATCTGGTGGCCATCGGAACAGCCGGCGGCCAGAGCCGGCGCATCGAAGTCACCGTTGCCCTTCCCGTCTTCCCCTTTGCGGTCGCATCGTCGGGGCCCATTCGAGCCGTGCACGGAGTGCGCATCGCCGGGCTACCGGCGCTGCCCGCCACCCCGGGCGCCCTGGAAACGATGGCTCTGGTGGAGGCCGACCTGGCTTCCAACGACTCCTCCTCCCAAGCCGTTTTCCTGGGTCCCTCCAGCCACGTCCAAGGCTCGGTGCAGGCGGTCGGAAAAATCTCGCTAGACCCTTCCGCCCAGGTGGTGGGCTCGGTCAAAAGCAATTCTGATCGGGAAGCCATTCCCGGCCAACAGCTCAAGCAATACGATCCCATGATCTCCGGTGAGGACTTTAGCCCGGTGGAAACGGCTCTGCTCGGGGAAGGCGCCAATCGTTTGGCCGGGCGGGTAAGACGGGCCGGCTCCCTGGAAGTGCGCGATGGTCTGCAATTGGATGGATGCTTGCTCTTTGTCGATGGGGACCTGAAAGTGTCCGGCGGCCTGCAGGGCAAAGGAGCAGTGGTGGTCACCGGCAGCTTGACGGTGGTAGGGCAAAGTCAGTTTCAGAGCGGCAACGGGGTGGCCATCCTCTCCGGCAAGGACACCCACATCGAAGGCAGCGGCCCCCAGGGCTCCTTCTTCCAGGGGCTGATCTATACGCAAGGACGATTCTCGGCCGACCGGGTCACCCTGGTGGGCTCCCTGATTGCTGACGATGAAAGTCGCCGCTCCCCGATTTCCTTGAGCGACACCCGGGTGCTTTCCAATCCCAATCCGGCCGTTCGTTTCCCGCTCCATCCCGGTGGCAACCCGCCGCCCTCTCAAGGTCCCCTGCTGGGCACCTTCTCCTTTCGCGTCTTCGACAAGGAAACAGGTCGCAACGACACCTTGCAGGTGCAACTGCATCAAGGCCAGGGAGGGATCTGGGTTCAGGTCGGCCCTTTTCCGTCCGAATTCGTGGACGATCCGGCGCTGGTGCTCGACTGCATCGTCGCCAATCTGGGCGCCTACTCGTATCAGCCCCTGCGTCCCCTGCTCGCTCCCCTGCTGAGCAGTTACAACCCCGATTGGCAGCCTCCCGGCAACCCGCCTCCCGACACGGTCGTGACCATCGACCCCAGCTCGTTCCTCAAGTTGGAGGAGCGCATGCGGGTGGTTCTCTGGCGAGAGGATCAGTAAGTTGTTCTGCAAATGGTTTCAAACGGCAATGCTGGTCTGGATGTCGGCATTGATCGGCTGGGCCCAGCCGATCAGCTCGGTGGTTTTTAACTCGCGACCTCAGGGTGCCGAATTGCGCGACCAGTTTGGCAATTTCCTGGGCAAAACCGGCGAATCCCTGCGCATCGACTGGAAAGCAGGCAGCATCCTCGAGCTGCAAGTCGACCTGAAGGGGTATCAGCGGGAGCGCATCATTGTGCAGCAAATGCAGCTCCAGGGGCGCCAGGACTGGCCTCCCACTCCCCTCCAGCTCAAGGCCGTTTCCTCGCCCTGGTGGCTGGCGCTGGGCCTTTTGGCTCTGCCCGGCCTGGCCCTATGGAAGCTGCGATCGCAACCCAAATCGGCCTCGGCACCCAACTGGGAAGTCTTCCCCGAGAGCGGCTCGCTGGCAGGCAAAACGCTGGGCCGCTACCGATTGTTAGAACGCATTGGGGCGGGAGGCATGGCCACCGTCTATCGGGCCTTGCCCATGGACGCTCGCGACGCCTCGGAGGTGGTGGCGGTCAAGGTCATGCGCCGGGAACTGGTGCACGACCAGGAAATGTCCCATCGCTTTCAGCGCGAGACCAAGGTTACCGCCGCCCTGGACCACCCCAACATCGTGCGCGTGGTCGATTTTGGAGAGCACGAGGGAATTGCTTATCTGGCCATGGAGTGGATGGAGGGCGGAACGCTACGAGACAAGACGCAGGGCCAGGTGGTAGCCCTGGAGGATGTGTGGGACGTTCTGGCGCCCCTGTGCTCGGCGGTGCACTATGCCCATACACAAGGCGTGGTCCACCGCGACCTCAAGCCCGAAAATATCATGATTACGCTGTCGGGAGCTTTAAAAGTGACCGACTTCGGCCTGGCTCGCTCGGGTCCGGCCGACAAAATCACCGCCACCGGGGCGGTTTTGGGAACGCCCGCTTACATGTCTCCAGAACAAATTCAAGGCGATCCGCCCTCGCCCGCCATGGACCAATACTCGGTTGGAATGATCGCCTATGAACTGCTCACCGGGCGCTATCCCTTTGACGATTGCGAGCCGGTGCAACTGATCTTCAAGACCTTGATGGAAGAGCCCATCCCCCCCAGTCGCTTTCGTCAGTTGCCGGCCGGGGTG
>JALHOV010000200.1 GCA_022842865.1 Vulcanimicrobiota bacterium
CGCCCGAGAGAACGAGCACGGCGTCAGCCGCCTGGTCCTCGATAAAACCCCAGTTTTGATAGATGGCGTCGGCGGTGCCGCCATACCAGCGCTGCCCTCCGCGCTCCTGATAAGGAGCCAGCAGGCGCACCCCGCCGCGACTGCGGTCCAGGTTCCAGGGTTTGCCGATACCGATGTGCTCATTGAGACTGTGTGGGCGATACTGGGTGAGCACGCCCACGGTGTAGATGCCACTGTTGACGCAGTTGCTCAAGGTGAAGTCAATGATTCGGTATTTCCCGCCAAAGGGAACGGCCGGCTTGGCGCGCTTCTCGGACAGAACGGTGAGGCGACTTCCTTCGCCCCCGGCTAAAAGCATGGCAATCGTTTTCATAGGCCGCAGCCTTTCGAAAGCCTTCCAGCTTCCTCCTGGAAGGTTGCGCCTACAGTTTCTGGAGGCGGGCCGCTTCGGCGGCCGGCAAGAGCAAGGTAAGGTTGCCAAAAATGGTGGTTACGCCACTGCCGTCCAGGTATTTGACGACGCCATTGCCATAGCGAGGGTGACACAATCGATCTCCCACCTTCAAGCTGGCGCCGCCTCCCCCACCACCTGGAGTGGCCGCCTTGAGGAACTCTTGTTTGAGCTTCTTTTGACCTTTTTCAAAGGTCACGGTGACTACGTCCTTGTCGACAGCGTCCACTTTTCCAGGTCCGAAGACGGAGTGCGTGACGCCATCTCCTACCTTGAACTGAGGTCCGGCTGGCGCGCTTGGGGGAACGTAGCCTTTGGGAGCGGGCCGGGACTGCTGTTGATTTCCCCAACCTTTCCAATTGCCCGAACCAATGGCCGACGGTTCTTGGAACGAGGGGCGTTCTGGGATGACCATGTTGGTCAGATTTTTGGGAATCTCCGCCAGAAAACGCGAGGGTCGCCGTGGGATGCGAGCGCCGTGAACTTCGCGTGATTGAGCGGTGGTGATAAACAGGTGATCTTTAGCACGAGTAATTCCCACGTAGCAGAGGCGTCGCTCTTCCTCCATCTGCTCGGGATCGTCCATGGAACGCACGTGGGGGAACGTCTCTTCCTCCAGTCCGGCCAGAAAAACCACGGGGAATTCAAGTCCCTTGGCCGCGTGCAGAGTCATGAGAGTGACCGCCTGAGCATCCTCCGCGTAGGTGTCCTGGTCAGAAAGCAAGCTGACCTCGGCCAGGAAGCCGTCTAAAGAACCATCCTCGGCGTTGCGGTCATACTCGCTGGTCACGTTGATCAGTTCATCCAGGTTCTCCAGGCGGACCTGAGCCTCGACTTTGTCATCATCTAGCAGCCACTTGCGATAGCCGCTGTGCTCCAGAACCTTCTCCACCAGTTCGGTGACTTTGAGGCCGCTGATCTGAGCGCGCAACTCGGTCATCCAACCGACCAGTCCTTCGATGGCGCTACGGGCTTTGCCGGTCACGTCAAAACGAGCCGGGTCACTGATCACGTCCCACAACGCCATTTCGCGCTCGGCGGCGGCTTGCAACAATTTTTCCATGGTGGTGGCGCCGATGCCTCGAGTGGGCGTATTGATGATTCGGCGCAGGGCAAGGCTATCGGCCGGATTGATCATAACCTGCAGGTAGCCGAGCACGTCTTTGATCTCTTTGCGCTCGAAAAAGCGCAATCCGCCCACGATCTTATAGGGGATACTTGCCTGGATCATGGCTTCTTCCAGCAGGCGCGACTGAGAATTGGTGCGGTAAAGCAGCACAAAGTCTTTGTAGCCCACGCGAGTAGGATGCAGACGCTTGATTTCGCGGGTAATGAAACGGCCCTCATCGCGTCCGTCGGCTGCCAGGAAGAGATGCAACTTTTCTCCGCCCAGGCGGTCTGTAAAGAGGCGCTTGGCTTTGCGCGAACGATTGTTGGCCACCACCGCGTTGGCCGCGTCCAGGATCATCTGGGTGGATCGGTAATTTTGCTCGAGCTTTACGACCTGAGCGTCCTGAAAATCACTTTCAAAGCGCAGCATAATCGAGACGTCGGCGCCGCGAAAAGCGTAAATACTCTGGTCGTCATCGCCTACCGCGCACAAGTTGCGGTGACCGGCCGCCAGCAGGCGTAGCAACTCGTATTGCACCGCGTTGACGTCCTGATACTCGTCCACCATCACGTAGCGAATGCGCTCTTGATAGCGCTGGCGAATCTCGGCATGATCGCGCAGCATCTCGACCGTCTTGAGCAAAATGTCATCAAAGTCCAGGGCCTGGTTCTGTTTGAGCTTGCGCTGGTAGAGATCATAAATCTCCCCCAGATCCCGTTCGAAGGCGTTGCGAGCCCGGCGCTTGACCTCGTCCACGGTAACCATCTGGTTCTTCCAACTCGAAACCATGCTGAGCATGCCGCGCGGCGTAAACTTCTTGTCGTCCAGGCCCCGGTCGCGAATGGTTTCCTTCATCACCACCAGTTGCTCGGCAGTGGCGTAAATGGCAAACTGGGCGTTCAACCCGAGGGCCTCCGACTCGCGGCGCAACCAGCGCGCGCACACGGAATGGAACGTTCCCAGGTCCGGAAAGCGCCCGTTGCCGCACAGGTGAGCGATGCGCTCGGCCATCTCTTTGGCGGCCTTATTGGTGAAGGTCACCGCCATGATCTGGTTGCGGCGCGCCTTTTTGGCGGCCAGTATGTAGGCGATACGGTGGGTGAGAACGCGCGTCTTGCCGCTCCCGGCGCCGGCCAGGATCAACAGAGGTCCTTCGGTGATGCTGACGGCCCTGGCTTGAGCCGGGTTCATCCCCGCTGCGAAAGTTTCTAAAATGTCTTCTGGATTCCAGTCAGACACGGGATGCATGGGTTCGAGTGTGGAGTTGGACATGAGCAACGTTTCCGCGCTCTGTTGACGCGCTCCTCGCGAAATATCGTTCGTTGGACATCGTTCTACTAATTTTCAAGGCGCAAGGGGGCGAAAAATCAAGGAAAAGTTGTTGGCGGGCATGTCGATCACGGAATCGAGATGGAGGCAGTGGATTTCGGCCTCCGCCGTCACTTGTTCCAGCCAGCGCACACCCCAAGCCGGATTCTGGGCACGCAGTCCCTGGTCGAAAGACAGGTTGCTGGGTGCATTGGGGCGATCTTTGCGCAGGTAGGCGCCATAGAGATAGAGCCACCCTTGGGGATGCAAATGGTGGGCCGCGCCGCGCAGAAGCCCGACGGTCGCCTCCAAGGGAGAAATATGCAGCAAATTGATGGCTAACACACCGCCCCATTTCCGGTTCGTGTTCCAGGTGCAAACGTCCAGGTCCAGAGGCTCTGCTAGAGAGGGATTATAGGCCAGGATGGAGGCTCGATGTTCTGGGTCGGGGTCACTGCCCTGCCACACGATTTCGGGACTTTGTTGATGAAAAAAAGCCAGGTGTTCCCCCGACCCGCTGGCCACTTCCAAAATAGGTCCCGGTGCGGCAGCCACCAGCGGGGCCAGCACCTTCCAAATGGCCTCGCGGTTCTGCGCAGTGGCCGGAAAATGCAACCGATCAGTGATGGTGGCCGCCGGGCCCGTGCACGTGGCCGTGCTGGATTTCCTCGGCGCTGGCTTCGCGAATGCTCATGATCTCGACCTCAAAATGGAGGTCGATGCCCGCCATCGGGTGATTGGCGTCCACTTCCACCGCCCGCTTGTCGATGGCTACGATGGCGGCCAGCAAAGTTTCGCCGTCCTCGGCGTGGAGTTCAAGAGCCATGCCAGGTTCCAGTTCGATGTCGCCCGGCAGCTGGTCGCGCGCGATCAAGAAGCGCTTGTCGGGGTCATAAACGCCATAGCCGTTCTCGGGAGTTACGTGGACCTGCAGTTTGTCCCCGACCTTTTTGGTTTCCATGTGGACTTCCAAACCGGGAATGATGTTGCCGTGACCGTGTAAGTAGGCCAGCGGGTCGGCCCCGACCGACTTGTCCAGAACGTTGCCGTCCTTGTCTTTGAGAGTATAGTGAAAGGTCACCACCTGATTTTTTTCGATCGCAGACGCCACGGCTCAAGCCTCCTTTTTGGTCGCTGGCCCTTTTTGCTCGGGCGCCGGTACCCTCTTACGTTTGGCCGCCGGTGAGTTTACGCCACCAGCGCCGATACCAGGGTTCAGCCGAGCGGGCCAGGTCATCGGGCCTCAGGTCAGGAGTCTGCTTCAGGTCGAACTCGGCCTGGCACATCGGGCAGAGCCTTAACTTGGTGCGGCCGTTGTTGTTTTCGTGAATTTTGGCCACCACCCGGCCGCAGTGATCACAGGCAGGCACCGGGACCTCCGACCAATCGGTCACGCCCTTGGCGCTTGGCCTCGTAGAGCCTCTCATCGGCGGACTTGATCAGAGTGTCGGGCTTGTTTCCATCGAGGGGGTACATGGATAGGCCCATGCTGACGGTGAAGTTTCCGAGGGGCTGCTTCTCTTCGAAAGGGAATGCATACTCGGTTATGGCCATACGCAGTCGCTCCAGCACCACCGGCGCCACTTCCGGTCCGACATCGCGCAGAATCAGACAGAACTCTTCGCCCCCATAGCGAGCCAGCACGTCGTTGGAGCGCAGGCGGCGTTGCAACAGCCGGGCCAGGGTCTGTAGGGCCCGGTCTCCCTCGGGATGGCCATTGGTGTCATTGTAGTGCTTAAAGTGGTCGACATCGAACATGGCCACGGCGAAGGGCTCGTCTCCATCGCAGGCCATCTGCAGCACTTTTTCTAGCGAGCGGCGATTGTGACAGCCCGTAAGCGCATCGACCCAGGCCAACTGCTGGAGGTGCTGGTTGGTCTGCTCCAAGTCTTTGACTCGCCGGCGGATCTGGGGGTCCAGTCGCGCCTGGTGCATCTGAAGTTCCAAGTTCTTTTGCACCAGTTGTTCCACCAGGGCTTCAGCAATATCTCGGGAGCGTTGTGTGGTAGCCCGGAGCAGGGAGATTGCGGCGGCGGGGAAGCGCACCAGAAGCTCGCGGGCCAGGCGGGCCGGCAACTCGTAGGCCATCACGTCGGTGGCTGCCCGGGCATTGGCGAAGCGCGGGGCCTTGCCGAAAAGTTCGACTTCTCCCAAAATAGCGCCTCGGCTCAGGTAAATCAGTCTGTGTTTCTCCCCGAAGAAGCTCTTAAAGAGCTCGATCGTTCCGCGCCGCACCAGCCAGAGGCTCTCTGCAGAGGTTTCCTGCTCAAAAAGCATTTCGCCGGGCGCGAAGCGATGGACCCGGGTGTTGCTCAAGATTTCCCGCCAGGCGCGGCGCGGAATCAGATGGGGAGAGGCCAATGGCACGACCCATGCTCTTTCCAACCGGGTCTGCGGGCTCCTTCTACAGGTCCCTGAATCACAGATTCGTTTGACATTAAATTAATCTAGCAAAGATTGCTAGCCTTTGCCGACTTTACGCAGGAGACTGTTTAGAGTTTCAAGCTCTTCTTCGGAAAGCACATCGAAGGCCCGCACGAGATCTTGAAGGTGAAGAGGAAAAAGTTCTTCGATTCGCTGGGTGCCGCGCCAGGTTAGGTGCACCACCATATAGCGCTTGTCGACTTCATCCCGAAGGCGGACCACAAGTCCCTGGCGCTCCAGGTTATTCACGACCATGGTGATGTTGCCGCCACTCTGCAGCAACTTGTCGCCGAGTTCTTTCTGACAGAGGGGCCCCAGGTGAAAGAGCGCTTCTAGGACCCCGAATTGACTGAAGGTGAGCCCGGCCTTCTGAAGCCTCGGGACGACCTGGTTCAGGACCGAAGTGCTGGCCCGCATCAGCTTGATGTAGACGTCCAGACTGGCAACCTCTTTTAGTTCACCCCGATATCGAGTTGCCATAGAGAGGCGGTTTCGGTTTCCTTGAATTTCCTACTGCACCCTATTTAGAAAAAATCAAATCGGGATCGCTAGCGGTCGTTCCAGCAGGGATTGGAGTAGGGCTGGGCGATGCGCAGGAAAAATTCCCATTCGCAAAGGCTTCGTTCTTTGACGCTGCCCTGATGGGAGCCGGGAAGATCGCAGCCACGACCGCGCAGGCGGCCCATGATTCCATTGCTTACTTCGGGGTGCAGAGACTGTAGCGCCAGCGGGGCGCGACTGGTGGCCGACAGTGGCGAGGAACCGCCCAGGGCGTAAGCGACGAGGCCGCGGCAGATACGCAGAGGATCCTGCTCCACAGCCCGGCGCAGTCGAGTGACTGGCTCCAGAGACGGAAAGTAGTATTTTTCCACCGCGTAAGCCAGGTCGTCTAACGGCAACTGACGCTGCTCTTTGAGCCAGCTCGACAGCCAATCTCCAGGCGGCTGAGGTTCGTTCAGGCTTGAGTAGTTCACGAAGTCAAGAAAATCACTGATGATTCGTTCGCGGAAGCCCAACTCGGTCAATTGACGCATTCCCTGTCCCGGAGGAGCCTGCAGCAGAAGGTAGCCAAAGCGACCCATCGCCTGCACGACCTCCTCCACCTTGTTGCGTGTGAGTTCCTTGAAGAGATTGGTGGCCATCAACTGCCCCAAATCGCGAGGCAGACTCAAGAGCAGGATCGCCGCCTGCTCCGACTTGCCCAGTCGGGAAGGGCGACCCTGCTGATGCTGAAGCATCTGGTGAAGCTGGTCGGCCAGCTCGGCTGATCGCCCCAACAGGAACATCTCCGAGCCGGAAAGAGTGTCGAACCACATCTGTTCCAGGACGGCGGGCGGCAAATTCTGCACTTCCAGCATCCCTAGAGCCAGATTTTCTAGACTTTGCGGATCACTCCGTGACATCAAATCGCCGGACAAATGCTCGTTCCAGAAGTAGCTATAGAGCAAAGCCGACGAGACCACGGGCGCCGGCTGTTGCGCTTCTCGCTGAGGTCCGCGAGGACTGCTATCGACCACTCTACGAGCAATCGCCTCGATGCTGTCGCCGCGTAGCATTCCATTGCCCGCCAAAAAAAGCACGCGGGCCGGATCGCGCAGCGAACCACCCATCGCCAGCACCAATTGCATAAGGGAGGCGAGCCGGCCCTGGTTGCTCTCGAGCACGCGGCGGATGGCGCGCACCTGGGAAGATCGCTCCAGCCCTTGATTCAGGTACTGTTGGCAGAACTCTACCGTGACAAAGCTGGTGGTGTTCTGCCAGACAGCGTGGCGCAGGTGATGAGCAAAAACTTCCAGACCGTCTTCACAGCGCGCTTTGTGCGCCAGAGCGTGTGGCAACTCGTTGGCGGTGATCCACAGAGTCGAGGTGCCGGTGATGGGATGCCGGGAAAGCTCGCGCTCGCCAACCCATTTCGGCTTGCCTTCGACCGAGACGAGCCAGTGAGCCGGCAGAATGCTCCCCCGGGCCAACTCTTTATTTCCGAAGGTCAGGGAATATTCAAAAGGCTGCAAGCTGCGTTCTTGAACCACCGAGATGCTGGGCATCACCATACCGGTGTCGAGATACAGTTCTCTGCGAAGCCAGGTGATCTGATTGAGCAAGGTCTGATCTAAAGAAGCGTGGGTTTCGAAGTAGCTGGCCAGGTAAAGTCCTAGCGCCAACCGGCCCTGAAGTTGCACCGCTGGCCCCTGGGCCGGCGCGTGGGCGGCGCGGCCCTGAAAAACCCCTTTGCGAAAAATGGGCAGGCGCTTGAACCAGGCCGTCAATCGTTCTCTCCAGCGCCTGAAGCCGCTGGAAGGAGCCGGACCAAAACTAATCAACAGCGTGGCCGTGACGCAGCAAAAGCTAAGCATCAGAATGAACGGTTTGACTACCCCTTCAAGTGCTGGATTCACCTGGTTGCGCCTCCCTGAAGGCAAAGGTAGCGGCCCTTGACCAGGGCTCCCCGCGAAGTGATCTCCCAGTCTCCCAGGTCCAGGCTGGCGCGGCCCCTCGAGTCTTGTTCCCGCAACGACTGACGACGCACTTTGGCGTAGTGGTAAATCATGAGCCCGTCGTACAGGTTAGGTTTAGATGATGCATATCCTGCCACACTGCCGGAGAGGTAAAGCAGCTTGGAGCCGCACGGGTGCAGGCTGTCGCCCTTCACCCACCGCCAATCGCCAATCTGTTCTTGCCAGTCCGCGAAATCCTGGTCGGGAGTGCCCGAGGTGTACACGACGCTGCGCTCGCTGGTCGGAATCGACAAAGGAATGCGGCCCGAGGTCTCCCAGCTTTCCTCCCCCAGCAACCGGATCCACCAGTTTAGCTTGGGGTAATAGCAGTAGGTGTAGAGGCAGCGTTGCTGATGGCGTAAGGATACGATGGTGGAAAAGTAAGGAAGCCCTTCCACAAAGCGTTGGGTGCCGTCGATCGGGTCGATGAGCAACTGAAACTCGGACTGCTGCGCGAATCGGTCCATCAAAGGGTTCAACTCGGCGGACGACTCTTCGGCCACCAACTGGCAACCAAGCAGGGGGGTAGCGGCGAAGCACTGGAGGAGCTCGCGTTGCACCCAATAGTCGGCCTGCGTGACGACATCCGAGGCGACACTGCCGGTGTTGGATTTGCGCAAGGACTCTACCTGACCCTGAAATTCAGCGCCCTGATTGGCGATATCCTGGATGCGCCCCTCCAACTCCAGGAGCACTGCCTCCATCATAGCTGGCCAGCCGCCTTGGGTCGCAAGACAGGGGCGTTGCACTGCGGACAACGCAGCACGCCCAGAAGTTCGCGGCAATCTTCAGACCAATGGGGAAATGCGTGTTCTCCGTCGATGAAGTGAGGGCAATGCTCGCTGCTGCAGAAGACCACAAAGGGATCGCCCTGGGCATTCAAGGGGCGGGTCACCATTTGACCGGGGCCGTTCCTCGGGTCGATTTCGTAGTGGGTCATCCGCACCAGGCGATCAGGATTGCTCATAACCAGTAATGGTTAGGCTTGAGCCGCAAATCTCCTGGATGGAGTTTGCTACGGAAACTTCTATGGAATAAATCGATAGGGCCAGGCGACCGCCTGTTCGGGAGGATTCCTTGCGCGTAACTTTAGTTCTCACTCACGATTGCAACCTGGCCTGCACCTATTGCTACACCGGGGAAAAATTTGCCCGGTCGATGCCCCAGAAGGTGGCCTGGGAAGCGCTCCGTCTGGCTTTTCGCGAGTCGCGAAAGCAGACGGACCGGTTGTGCGTCTCTTACTTTGGAGGAGAACCGCTGCTGGAATTTGAGGCGATGGCCCGCTACACCCGTAAAGCCTACCAGTGGGCGCGCCGACATCAGCAGCCCATCGAATTTCAGGTCACTACCAATGCCACCATCTTGAGCAAGAAGATCCTGGATTTCTTTAACTGCTACCCATTCCGAGTGGCCTTTTCGGTGGACGGCCTGGACGCCGACCATGATCGGTATCGTCCTTTCGTGTCGGGGCGCGCCTCCTCACCGGTGGTCTGGAAGAATCTTGAGTTGGCTTCCCGCCAATTGAAAGCCAGTATCCATATGGTGGTCAACCCCGACACCCTGAACGGGCTGGTGCCCGCCGTTGTCCGGCTGCACGAGCTCGGTTATCGCGACATCACCCTGCTGCCCAACATGGACACCCTCTGGGACACGCAGAGCCGCACCCTGGCTCGGCACGTTTACCAGAGTCTGCACCAACTCCAGAGCGAAAACGAGGATCTGATGGTCAGTCCGATGTTTGACATCGAACAGGAACAGCCGCGTCTGAAGGCCTGCGGATTCGGCAGCGATGATGTGGCCGTCTCCCCTACCGGCGCCCTCTATCCCTGCGCTCGCCTGGTCGGCACCGACCAGAGGGAGCCGCTCCATCTGGGGCACGTCAAGACGGGCGTGGACCAGGTCAAGGTCAAGAATCTCAAAGCCCGCGCTCGAGCCAAGCAGAGCGGCTGCGGCACCGAGGGAGGCTGCGCCTGCGCCACCTTTATGCCCGGCGACATTCTCCGTCAGCTCGACAATACACGCTTCTTCAATCAATTGAACGGCTCACTCGGCCATTCCAACCAGCCGGTCGCTCTTCACGTATAGGTTGCCCGACTACTCGTCGTCGGCGGAGGACCGCGGCCGGTTTGGTGGCCACGACCCTCCGCTCAACCGCTGAGGCCTATCCCATTTTCAGGGCAGGCAACACCTCGCGTGCGTATTCGTCGATAAAGGTGCTCTGGTCGCGTCCGCAATTGTGGATATAGACGGCGTCAAAGCCAAGATCATAGAAGTGCTGGATGAACTTGGCGTGTTCGCTCAGGTCGTTGTGGATGAAGACGCGACCCTTGAAGTGTTCCGGGCGTACCATCTTCGCCACCGCCTCGAAAACGTCCGGGTAGCGGAAGTCCGCCTTGGCGAAATTCATACCGCCGTTTGGCCACTCCTTGATGGCGTTTTCCTCGGCCTTCTCCATGGTCTTGTCCCACGAGACATGCAGTTGGATGTAGCGGGGCATTTTGTCCGGGTCCTTGCCCGCCCCTCGGGCGCCCTCTTCGAACTTGCCCGAAAGCATCTTGAGCTTCTCGTCGGCGGCACCCACGGTGATAAAGCCGTCGGCCAGTTTACCGGTGTTTTTGCTCATGACCGGTCCCGAACTGGCGATCAGGATTGGGGGCGGAGCCTCGGGCATGGTCCAAAGGCGACAGGTCTCCATCTTGAAATGCTTGCCCTCGTGGCGCACGTCTTTACCGGTGAACAGCTTTCGGATGATCTCGAGGCCTTCCAGCAGACGCTCGACCCGCTCGTGCGCCTCCGGCCAATAACCGCCAAGAATGTGCTCGTTCAGCGCTTCGCCCGCGCCCAGTCCCAGCCAGAAACGGCCCGGATACATGGCCTCCACTGTGGCCGCCATATGGGCTACGACGGCAGGATGGAAACGATATCCCGGCGGAGTCACGGCGGTCCCAACGGGCAACCCGCAGCGTTGACCATAGGCGCCCAGCCAGGTCCATACAAAGGCGCTGTGGCCCTGACTGGGCACCCACGGGGCGAAGTGGTCGGAAGCCATAATTCCCCCAAACCCTCGCTTCTCGGCTTGCACACACCAGTCCAGCATATCGTTAGGGTGAAACTGCTCGAACATGGCGCAAAAGCCCAGATGTTTCCGCTTGAAATCCATGGTTAAGACGCTCCTTTGTTTTGCTTCAGAGTTGCTGCAGCATACTGCGCAGCGCCTGGTCTTCGGGGTAGAAAACCAGATAATCTTGGATGACCTTCCGAGTGCCCTGGCGGTCTCCCCGTCGGGCCAAAATCTCAGCGCTGCGCAGCCAGGCCTCCTGCATGAAGGGGCACTCGCGGCAGACGCGCTGCAGGCTTTTCAAGGCATCGTCGTCGCGCCCTTGATTCATGGCGATCAGCCCCTGAACCAGGAAAGATCGGACGTCGTAGGGGTTTTCCTGAAGGGCGCGAGCCACCATGGCCTCCGCTTCCTTCCAGCGTTTCAGCTTGGCCAGGCAGTAGGCTTGAGCCGAAGAGTAGTCGCAGAAAGGTCGTAGCTCGTAGGCTTTGGCGTAGTCCTGGTTGGCTCCCTGCCAATCCTGTTCCGCCAGCCGAATGGAGGCCCGCAAATTGAGCCAATAACCGCGCTCGGCGGCGTCCGCAATCTTTTCGAGATCTTCCGGCACGCATGCCAGCGCTTCCTTTAGTTGGAAATGCTTGCGGTAATGCTGGGCGAGCCAAATTCGCCCCTCCGTCCAGGTTCCGAAGCGCTGCACCCAATCGCGGGCCTCGCCCGGTGTAGGGGTGTCCGTCCGGCAAATGCGTGCCAACTCCGTCCAACCGGGATGGGGGGATTCAAGCTTCAGAGGACTGGCGAAAGCCGTGAAAGCCAGGGAGCCCAAGGCAGCTTCCTGCCTCATTTCCGGAGTATCCGGAATGCCCGGTGGGAGCTGGTGATAGCGCTCTCGGGCGGCGGCCACCCAGGCTACGTTGGCGCTGAATGAATCCAAATTGTAAAGCGAAAGGGGAGCAGAATACTCCAGACACGGGTTGTCGTCGGTGTTGAAAGGGACCTTCGGCTCGTCCTGAATGGCGAATTTTAGGGGGCAGGCGAAATTACCGATCAACTGCTCGGGTCGCTTCAACCCCAGATCGATCAGCTCATTGCGCAGGTAGGAACTGGCATCGTAGTAGCGCCGGATCCCGTCCAGATGGATCTCGGTGGCCCCGCCCACCAGCGCCAGGTCTCCGCCCAGCGCCCAAAGTTGAGCCTCGGGAAAGACGGAGCCGAAGGTTTGAACCACCGTTTGCAGGTCCCTGGGTGAAAGAGCATAGAGGTTGACCCATTGCATAAAAACGCCGCCCGGCTGCAATTTGGCCTGAGCGCTCTTGTAGAAATCCTGGGTATAGAGGTTGCCGATGCCGGCCACCCAGGGATTAGACGGTACGCTGACAATACAGTCGAATTTCCCCGGGTCGCCCATGACCATGGTGCGGCCATCAGCATAGCGCAGCTTCATGCGCGGATCCCGCGCCACCTGGTCGTTGTAAGGTGCGAAGTAGCGCTCGGCTTCGATGACGTAGGGCTCGAGCTCTGCGCATTCCGCGCTGACCACACTGGGAGCGGCGGCCGCGGCTTTGAGCGTAAGGCCACTGCCCAATCCGATGACCCCGATCCGCTTGGGGTCTTGCACGTAGAGCAAAGGCACGAGCCCCAGGTAGGTTTGCGGCAGCCGGTCCGACAATCCCAGCGAGGCCTCGGGTTTACCGTTCACGCGCATGGTGAGTCCACCCGGCCAGATCAACACCGAAACTGAACCGGAGAGACCATCCCTCAAATAGGCCGGCTGATGGGGAAGAATCGGGCTGTCCTTACCGCGCATGGTGACCCCGTGAGTGGCCAGACCGGCGTAAATCAGAGACGGGTCCCAGGCGGGAGTGAAAAGGCAGAGGGGACTGAGCAGGCAAAACACCACCCAGACCCGACTTCCTCCGCGAGCCGCATACAGGGCCGCCACCAGGAAGAAGCCGGCCGCGCTGAGCTGCAAAGTCCTTTCCATGCCGATCTGGGGGATGAGAGCAAAGCCCGTAAACGAGCTGCCCAGGATGCAGCCGAGGGTGTTGGCGCTGTAGATGTTGCCGACGCTGCGACCCAGCCGACCGCAGCTGCGATGATAAAGCTGGGTCACCAGAGGAAAGGTAACGCCCATCAGCAGGGTCGGAAGGATGAGGACCAGCGCGCAGAGGCAGAGGTCGAGTAGCAAGACCTGCCAGAAGTGATGTCTGACCATGGGGAAAAAGTGGAGGAAGAGGAGAGGCAACCGACCCAGAGCGGGCACGGCCAGAGCAGAGCTCAGAGCCACGCCGGCCGTGATCATGGCCAGGTGAGAAAATTCCGGGCGCCGACCACCGGACCACCGATGATAAAGGGCACTGCCGGCCGCGATGCCGGTTAGAAAGACGACCAGAATGACCGAAAAAGCGTAGACCGAACTGCCCAGTGTCAGAGTCAACGAGCGAGTCCAAGCCATCTGCGCCGCCATCGAAAGCGCCCCACTCAAAGCGAAACCCAGGGTCAGGATCAGGGCAGAGGAATCGGCCACCACCGGCGCTTCTTCCTCGTCAGTGGTTTTCTCGAGGCCTCCGCTGAGCCCGCGGCTT
>JALHOV010000201.1:0-3699 GCA_022842865.1 Vulcanimicrobiota bacterium
CGGACGCTTAAACGCTGTCGCCGCGCTACGGGAAGATTCGCAAGCCCCGGCCGCTCCTGGCTTACAGGTGACCCAGCAGGGTCAGGAACTGCGTCTCCAACTGCAGGTCAACGAAGACGACGCCTACCGCTATCACATCCGCAACGGGTCCTACCGGAGCAGCGGTCCCATCACCTCGGAAGTGGTCATCCCGGCTCAGGCCGGCTTCAACCAGTTGGAAGTGCGCATCGAGGACAAGGTTGGCAACTTGGGTGCGGTTGCTGAGGCCGGGCTGGAGAGCGGCCTGGGGGAGGTGCCTTTGCAATGGGAGAGCGACGGTCTCTGGGGGCAGTTGGCCGACGGTCGCTGGAGCGACAGTCCCCAAGGTCCCTACGCCAATCGCGCCAATTCCAGCTTGACCAGTCATTGGTTCAAAACCGAGGCCGCGGGACAACTCCGCCTGCAGGTTCAGCATCGACTGGAAGCAAGCAGCGACTACGTCTATCTCGAGGTTCAAGGTCGGGGCAGCGAAGCTTGGAAGAAACTGGAAGAGTTCACCAGCTACCGGGAAAATCAAAGCCACCAGCTGGAACTGCCCGCGGGCGAGTGGCGCCTGCGGTTTCGGCTGGTCAGTGACGGTGGGGAAGTGGACGACGGCTTTGTGATGCAGCCGCCTTTATTGCTTATTTCCCCGCTCCGCTCAGCCCAGACCCCATAAAGGCCCGCTGGGCCAGGGCGAACAAGAGCAGAACCGGCACAATTCCCAGTAAAGTGGCCGCCATCAAGAGGTTCCACTGCACGTGGTGGCTGCCCCGGTAAAACTGCAGCCCCAGGTTGACCGTGTAGAGTTGCGGATCCTGGAGGTAGAGCAACGGGGCCAGGAAATCATTCCAGACCGATTGCACCGTCAACGCCACCATGGCCGCCAGGGCCGGTCGCGACAACGGCATCACGATCCGCGTCAAAATGGTTGTCGGCCCGGCTCCGTCCAACATGGCTGCTTCTTCCAATTCGCGGGGAAAATTGCGAAAAACACGCATCAGATAAAGAATGAAGAGCGGATTGCCCAGGAAGGCGGGTAAGATCAAGGGCCAGTAAGTATTCACCAGGCCGACTCGTTGAAACAACAAATATTGTGGAATCATCAGGGCGGGGTAGGGAACCACAAATGCCGCCAGGGTTAAGGCTCTCAGTCCGGTCGCGAAACGTCCGCGCATCCGGACCAGCGCATAGGCCGCCAGCGGGCAGCTGAAAAGATGGCCCAGGCTGACCAGCAGCGCCAACAGCAAGGTATTGAGCGTGTAGCGATGCATAGGCACAACTTCTACGGCCCGTTGAAAATTGTCCCATTGCGGAGGCTGAGGCCAGATCGCCAGGGGAGCGGATTGCAGTTGCATATCCGACTTGAAAGCCGTCAATAAAGCCCACAACAGGGGAATGGAGAATGCCAGCGCGACCAGCCCTAAAACCATTCGAATTTTCATAGGGTGCTCTCCCAATCCGACTCTGAGCCTGCTTCCATGGCCCAGGCCAAAGCGAAGGTCAGGAAAAATAGCAGCAAAGAGAGAGAAGCCGCGTAACCCATCCGCAGTTGTTGAAAGCCCACCTGGTAGAGGTAAAGCACGAAGAAGGTGGTGGATTCCAGGGGGCCGCCGGCGGTGGCCACGTAAGCTCCCGTAAAACTTTGGGCGGCCGTGGCTCCGGCGATGAGTAAATTGAAGCTCAAGGTGGGAACCAGATGGGGCCAGCTGATGTGCCAGAACTGCTGAACTGAACTGGCGCCCTCGAGCCTGGCCGCCTCATAAAGTGTCTCCGGCACCGACTGCCTGGCCGCCAGAACCAGCAAGGCAGAGCGCCCCAAACCCCAGAAAGTCATCAACCACAAGGCCAGCAGCGCCCAGCCGGGCTGCAGCAACCAGCGCGGGCCTTCCACCCCGACCAGGGCCAGGCAACGATTGATCAAACCTCGCTCCGGTTGAAACAGCCACATCCCGATCAAGGTGGCTGCCACCCCGGACAAGACGCTGGGCAGGTAGCACAAGGTACGGAAGGCCCCGATTCCAGGCACCTTCTCGTGCATCAAGAGGCCCAACGCCAAACCACCCAGGGTTTCACTCAGTGCGCTGAGGCCCGCAAACAGGGCGGTCAGCCGAAGCGAGCGTGAGACCATCGGGTCGGCCAACAACTGGCGAAAGTTGTCCAGCCCGGCCCAGCCAGGAGCGCTCAAAAAATCCCAATGATGCAGGGAGAGGAAGGCTGTCGCCAGCAAGGGAAAGACGACCAGCAAGAGCAAGCTCAGCGTCCAGGGCAGCAACATCCAACCCAACTTCATCGACGGGCCGCTCGCTCCAGAGCCAGACGTGCCGCCTGTTCTTGCAAGAGCACTCGGGCTGGCCGATGAGGATAGAGCAAAGCCGCTTCGTGCAAGCGAATCAAAGCCGGCCCGCCCAGTTCCCCCCAGCTGGCATCTTGCTGATAGGCGCGTTTCACCAGATGCTCAAGCTCGCCCAAGAATACGGATTCGAGCGGGTCTTTGGCCATGATCGCTGCTTCCGAGCGCAGGGCTGGCAAACCCCAGCCGGCCCAGGCTCGGCTCCCCTCTGGCGAGGCGCACAAGGCCACATACTCCCGAGCCAGTTGGACGTGATGGCTCCCTCGGGCGATGCCCAGACCCGACCAGTAGAGCAGATTGACCCGCCGGCGGGCGTGCGGCGGTGGCAAAATCACCAGATCTTCGCCAAATTGTTGGCGCAGTCCCGATAGAGGCCAGCGGCCACTGATTTTCATGGCCGCTCGCCCTTCTTCGAAGTTGCTCAAGCCCGAGTCAAAAGACCCTAGATCTTCGGGCAGATTGCATCCGCCACGCAGTACCAGGTCCTGCAGGCGAGTAATGGCTCGCTCGGTCGATTCTCCCTCAAATTGGGTCCAATCTCCGCCTTCCATCGCGGCCAGATACTCCAGAAAGCCGCTCCGCGGACCAGGAAGGTCGGCCTTCAATCGAACCGCCAGTTCGGCAAACTCGTCCCAACTCCAGTCCGCTCGGGGCAGCTCCAGCCCGGCTGCTCGAAAGAGGCGGGCATTGCAGTAGCAAACCAGTGGCGTAAAGTCTTTGGGCACCAGATAGCCCATGCCGGGGGCCAGGACTCCTGTCAGATATCGATTCGCCTGCAAGGGCTCTAAGGGCAGTAAAGCCTGCCTGCGCACAAACGAAGCTAACGCCTCGTCTCCCAGCTGAATGATATCGGGAGCTTCACCGGAGGCCATCTCGGTCAGCAGTCGAGTGTAATAATCACCGCCTGAAACCGCCTCCAGTTGCAGCCGCAGTTTGGGATGCCGGGCTTGAAAACTGGCCATCAAGCGCCGGTGTGGCTCCAGGCCGTCCCCGCTGTCGCCGGTGGCGATGCGCAGATCGGGCCGTGGACCCGCCGCACATCCAGCCAGCCAAAGACCCAGGCAGATCAGGCGTTTTGCTGATTTTAGGCCCACTTCACCTGATGCAGCAGGGCGTCGGCATCCCCTGCGATATTTCCAAAGCCGGACTGCATCGACTGCAGACTATCGCCGCCATCCTTGGCATTGCCGCGCACACCGTCGAGATTGCCGGAAAGGGTCTCGACGTAGCCTCGGGCCGAGCCCGCCGCGGAAGCAACGTTGGTGCCTTCCTGGTCGGCACTGACCTGGGCTATGTAGTAGCCCCCCTGGCTCAGAGAATAGCGGGCG
>JALHOV010000201.1:3709-13268 GCA_022842865.1 Vulcanimicrobiota bacterium
CCGTCAACTTGGGAGACAGAGCGCTGGGCACCGGTCAGACTTCCTTCCAGGCTTGACAGGCTGCTGGAGATGTTGTCCAGTCGGGACGGGTCTTTGAGTTGGCTCCGATCGATGGAACTCAATAGACCGCGAATGCTACTGATGGCCGAAGAGAGGGAACCCACCTGGGCTGAGCCCGACGAGAGGTTGCCGAGCATGGTGCTGATGGAGTCTAATTTGGACTGGGCATCTTTCCCGTACGACGAGGAATCCGTCGTCTCTGTGTCTGACTCGGCGCTGCGCAACGTCCAGGCTGCCGCATCCGCGTCAGTCTTGGGCTGACTGCTTTGGGCGTAGTTCAGCGAATCGGCCAACCTGCCCGCTTGATAGCCGGCATCTCCGGCCGTCGACTTGATGCCTTCCAAAGAGCGGAGGAGCCCCGAGTGGTCAGGCCGGGGAGCTGGAGTGGGCTCGGGAGCGCTGGTCTCTGAGGAGCTGGCCGGGGCGCTGAAAGTCGGGCTGGGTGCCGTTGAACTCTGAAGGGTGGGGGCCCAGTAGGCGTGAGTGCTCGGTCGAGCTGGAGCAGCCGGTACGGTCATGGGAAAGGGCGGGCTGGTCACAAAAGGTAGCGGAATCGTGCCGGCGTAGCCGTCTCGCGTGCTTGCCGGCGGCGAATAGCTGGGGGTATTTTGAATCGGGGGGGACCAGCCGGGAACCGTCGTTCTGTTCCAGTTGGAAATGTTCAAGTGATGTCTCCCTCAGGGGTGGTTTGTCTGTTTGTTTACAAAAGGGTAAGAAATCGCCCTGAAAAAATTCTGAATTGCGCGCCATAGCCCACGGGCTTACATGATGGGCTTGATCGGAGGGAAAGACTGAGCTTCCCGGAATAAGCCAGGATGCGCATCCAATGGCTGCTCTTTGCCCTGACCTTGAGCGTGGCCTGGGGCAAGCCCGTCCCCGAACCGGAGAGTTTTGCAGTCATTTATCGGCTGACCGGTCAGGGGCTTAGCGAGCTGGAGAGGCAGCGCCCGGTGCGAGAAGTCCTGGAGGTTAAAACCCCCGTTCGTCGCGACTATTTGGCCATCGCCAAAGCGCGCAGCCCGATTCGCTACCCGGTCCAAGCCGGACTGCGTCTGGTGGTTCGCTTTCGCCTGAGTCAGCCTGGCTCCGCCTGGAGCTTCAACCAGCTCGAGCCCACCGACTTCTCGCTCTATCTCTTGCAGCGCGAGTCCAACCGCAGGGTCTTGCTGCTGGCGGAGCAAACTCCCATCAGGAGGGTCTTCTACCCGGGGCTGCCTTTGCGCATCACACCCTACGGTAAGGATAGTCTGACCCTGGACTTACCCTCGGATCTTTCAGCCGGGGAGTATGCCGTCGTCTATGGAAAGGACCAGCCAATATGCGATACCTTCTGCTTCGGTCTGGATGGCTCTGGGCCGCCGTCCTCGGTCTCACCCTAGCCACCGCCAGCGCCCAGCCGCCCCAACGAGACGCTTCGGACCCGCCGGTTCCGGCTGTGGCCGAACCCGTCGACATCGGAATTTTGATGCGTTCCAAGGGGCCTGGTTTTCAGCCCCTGGAATTCCACCAGGCACTGCAAAGCAGTGACATGGATCTCTTTTTTGCCGGCCAGAAAACCTATCTCATCATTCCTGGCTCTCGTTCCAGCGTGCGCTTTGCCGCCCAGGAGGAGGTCCAGTTCTTTCTTAAGATTTTTATGGACAGCTCCGATCCTCGAGCCGCCTTCTTTCCGGTCAAGGACCCGACTCGCTTCGCCCTTTACACAGTCGAACTGGAGCGCAATGAACGCCGCATCGTGTTGCGCGACGACGGCTTTAGCAGCGTTCGGCGGGATGCTGGCCGTCCATTGATTCCCCGACTCTTCGGACAAAGCAGCTTCGTGCTCGTGCCCAACGAAAAGCTCGCGCCCGGTGAATACGCTATCAAATATACCGACCAGCGGGACGACGAGCGCTATCGCATCTTCTGTTTTGGAGTGGACGAGCGTTAATTCGGGCCGCTCCCTTGCACGAAGGGAAGCCCCGCTTGGGACCGGAAGGCAGCGCCATGGCCACCTTCGAGGTTCAGTTGGACCACTCACCCTGTGTCAGCCTGGCCATGCAGCACAACGCCGTGCCCATCGTGCATCGCATTCTGCTGACCAGCCCCCAGGACGTGCCCGAGTTACGCCTGCGCCTGCAGATGGGCGACGGACTCAGTTTGATCCACGAGGAGAAAGTCTCCCTACGAGCCGGCGAGAGCTGGGAGTCGGTCGAGCCGCCTTTGCTGCTCAAGGCCCAGGAACTGGTGGCTACCCTCGAGACCACGCGGAGCTACTTGCTGCTCGAACTGTTTCAAAACGAGCTACTGGTTTTCCAGCGCCACTGGCCGGTGGAAGTGCTGGCCTACAACCACTGGGCCGGAATGCGCGGCCTGCCCGATCTGCTCTGCTCCTTTGTGCTGCCCCACCACCCCGCCGTCAGTCAGCTGCTGCAGCAGGCGGGCCAGCACGTGGCCGCGCTGGACGGCTATCAAAGCGGGCAGGCCTACGAACAGGCCCGCGCCCTCTATCAAGCCACCCAGGACTGGACCATCCAGTACCTTGAGGGCAGCCAGGGCTGGCTGGAAAACGGCCAGAAAGTTCGCACTCCCGACCAACTGCTGGAACATCGCCAGGGCAATTGTCTGGACCTGACCTGCCTGATGGCGGCCGGCCTTCGCCGGATGGGCCTGCACCCTCTGATCGTGCTGGTCGAAGGACACGCTTTTCCGGGCTGCTGGTTGCGTCCCGAGGACGATCCCGACGGCCCGTTGGGCGACGTCACCAGTTTGCACAAATGCCTTTCGCTTGGTTTGGTCTGCCTGTTTGACTCCTCCAGCGTGTGCGCCGGTGTTCCTTTTGAGCAGGCCGAAAAGGTGGCCCGAGACTACCTCAGTGAAGAAAAGTTCCAGCTGGCCCTGGACGTGCGAGCCTCGGAGCGCCAGGGGATTCGCCCGCTGCCTCTGCGTCTGACGGCCGCCGGCGAAGTGGTGCTGATCCATGAAGAAGGCACCCCGACCCTGGGTTCTTCCTGCGCCCCCGCCCGCGACCGCTTGCCCGGCAAGGAGGCACCCAGGGAGGCCTGGGAAAAACGACTGCAATCCTGGAAAAACCGTCTGCTCGACATCACCACCCGCAATCGCCTGCTGGATCTGCGTCTGGACACCAACAGACGTATTCTTCCGGTGCTTCTGCGTCGACCGCAAGAGTTGCTGGAGGAGCTGCTGGGCGGATCCACCTTTACCCTGGCCGGACGGCCGCGACTGCTCAGCCAGGCCGACCCGCGCAGCCCCAAACTGGCCGAATTGCAGGCCGGCGAGGATCTGGTGCAGCGCGAGATCGAGGAGAATTTCCGCCAGCGCCGCTTGCAGATCGATCTCGACGACAACGAGACGCAGCGGCGTAGCCTGGAGCTCTTTCGCGCCGACCGCGTGACGCTCGAGGAAACGGGCAGCTCCACCCTGTTTTTGGCCCTGGGCACCTTGCGTTGGACCGAGACCGACAAAGCCCATGTCAAACGCACTGCTCCGGTGGCGTTGCTGCCGGTGGAACTGGTCCGCGTGCGCGTGCATGAACCCTATAAACTGCGCTGGCGCGGCGAGGATTTGCGCATCAATTTGACGCTCTTGCGGAAACTCCAGGCCGATTTCAAGCTGGACCTGAGTCACCTGGAAGAAGAGGACATTCCCAACCTGACCGAGCTGCTCCAGAAGCTGCGAGCAGAACTGCTCAATCAGAGCGGCTGGAATGTCCACGAAGAATGCGCGCTGGGAAGCTTTTCCTTCGCCAAACTGCTCATGCTGCAAGACCTGGAACGCTTTCCCAATTTGCAGAGCGGTTCGCCGATGCTGCGCCGCTTCCTGACCTCGGATCTGGCCGGGCCGCAGCCGCTGGTGACCAGCCACCAGGTCGACCAGCGAGACCCGGCTCAGTCGCATTGCGTGCTGGACGCCGACTCCTCCCAATTGGCCGCTGTTTTCAGCTCCGAGCAGGGCGGTAACTTTGTGTTGCAGGGCCCGCCCGGCACCGGTAAGTCGCAGACCATCACCAACATGATAGCTCAGAACCTGGCCCAGGGGCGCAGCGTGCTCTTTGTGGCTGAGAAACTGGCCGCCCTGGAGGTGGTCTATCGCCGCCTGCAGCGCCAGGGGCTGGGGCCCTTCTGTCTTCAGCTGCATTCCAACAAGGCCAGCAAAGCCGAGATCCTGGCCCAATTGCGGGAGTCCCTGGAATACGAGGCTCCGCCCGCCGCCAAGGGGGCGGCCGTCGCCCTGGCCGAGGTTCGCCAGGAGCTCAATCAGTACGTGGACTTGCTCCATCAGGAGCAGCCGCTGGGGCTGTCGATTTATCAGGCGGTAGGCCGCTGCGCCCAGCTGGCCGACCATCAGACCATCGCCTGCCAGGTGCCGGCCGATTTTGGCCGGCTGGAAGAGGTGCGCCGTTACGCCCGTGAGCTGCACATTCGTGCCCAGGAAGTGGGCGATCCCGCCCAGCACCCCTGGCGCCAAAGTCGCTTGACCGAATGGGACTCGGGAGCACGGGCGCGCATCTCGGAGCTCTTGCAGCGTGGCCAGCGCATCTTAGGGGAATGGCAGCCCTTGCTGGTAGAAGGCGAGTCGCTCTGGGGTTTGACGCGGGCGCCGCGGGCCGGAGAGCTGGCGTCGCTGCACCAGTTCCTCGAGCTCTTGCAACGCTCCCCCCTTCCGGTTGACGCCCTGCTTGACCAGAACCCCTGGCGCGAAGTGCGCGCGGTGCTCGATCCCGCTTTGCAGCTGGTGGAAGAACGCCAGGCAGCCTGGAGCCGGGTCTCGGAAGATTTCCAGGAAGGTTTGCTGGAACTGGATGTGGCCGCTCTGCGCCAGCGTTATCAGAAGTGGCGAACCGTCTTTCTGCTGGGTTGGATCATGCTGTGGAGCAGTCAGCGCCAGCTGCGCCGAGTGGCCCGGGGCAGGCTGCCTCAGGCCCAGCAATTGATGACCGACCTGGAAGTGGCTCTGGAGGTCCGCCAACTGGACGCAAAGCTGAGCCAGGCACCCTTGCAGACTTTGCTCGGCAGCCGCTGGCAGGGGCCCCATTCCAAACTGGCTGAGCTGCGCCAGCTGATCGACTGGGTCGAGACCTTCCGTCAGCAATCGAGCGAGATTCGCGAATGGCCGGGAATGGAAGGGCTGGTGGCCAAAGTGCGCAGCTCCTGCAACCAGCAAGAGCGCCTGCAGGGCCCCGCCGGTGGCTGGCTGCAGCGCTATTTGGAGGCTTCCGGCCGCCTTCGAGAGTGGTTGCTGGAAGTGCAGCAACAGCTTGCGATGCAACCGGAGGAGCGCTCCTGGAGCGATTGGCAAGAATGGCTCGGCCGGCAGTTGGGACAGCTCGATCGCCTGCCCGACTGGACTCTCTTTCAGGAAGCCTGCCAGCGCCTGGAGGGATTGCACCTGCAACCGGTGGTGGCCGCCCTGCCGCTGCCTGATGTGGAGGAAGTGGCCGAGCGTTCGCTGTTAGAGGGCTGGCTTGGGGAAGTGGTACCCCATCGCTTCCGCGGCAATCTTCATCAAGAGCGCGTAGAACAGTTTCGCCGGCTGGATCAGGCTCATTTGAAACTGGCCCCGGGGGAACTGGCCCGGCGCCTGAGTCAGCGCATTCCTCCGCTGCAGGAACAGGGGGCCAAAGGCGAGATGGCCCTGCTTCAGCGCGAGCTGAAAAAGCAGCGTAACCTCAAGGCGCCGCGCCAACTGTTTAAGGAAGTGGGCAATTTGCTAACGCGCCTCAAGCCCTGTATGCTGATGAGCCCTCTCTCTATTGCCCAATACCTGGACCCAGCTAACCCGCCTTTTGACCTGGTGGTTTTTGACGAAGCGTCGCAGATCGCTCCCTGGGACGCACTGGGCGCGCTGGCTCGCGGGCAGCAATGGGTGGTGGTGGGAGACTCGCGTCAGCTTCCGCCCACCTCGTTCTTCGCCTCGCAAGTGGAGGATGAGGAGGAAGAGCTGGATCTGGGCGGCTCGCTGGAGTCCATTCTGGATGAATGCGCGGCTGCCGGGCTGCCCCAACTGACCCTCAACTGGCACTACCGAAGCAGCGACGAGCGCCTGATCGCCTTCAGCAATCGGCATTATTACGAAGATCGTCTCTACACCTTTCCCAACGCCTATCGCAGCCACTCCAGCCAGGGCGTGCATTTCAGGCACGTATCGGATGGGGTTTTCGGACGTTCGGGCAGCCGCACCAACCGGCCCGAGGCGCTGGCCCTGGTCGAACACCTGGTGGCCCGGCTGCGGCGGGGTGGGGGAGAGCAGACCTTTGGGGTGGTGACTTTTAATCAGGCCCAGCAGAATTTGATCGAGAATCTGTTGGATGAGGCGCGTGCCCAATACCCCGAAATCGAGTCCCATTTCTCGGAATGCCCGGAACCCGTTTTTGTCAAGAATCTCGAGAACGTCCAGGGGGACGAGCGCGACGTCATTTATTTCTCGATCGCCTACGCACCCGATTCCCAGGGGAAGTTCCGTATGGAATTCGGGCCTCTCAACCGCCAGGGGGGCGAGCGACGACTGAACGTGGCCGTGAGCCGGGCCCGCCAGCAGATGTGGATCTTCTCCTCAATAGTGCCCGAGCAGATCGACCTCAATCGGGCCCAGGCGCGCGGGGCTCGCGATCTTCGCGCCTTTCTTGATTATGCCCGGCGCGGCGGCGCCTTTGCCGCGGGCCAGGGCGGAAGGCCCGACCCGCTGACCCTGGCCCTGCAAGACGCCCTGGTGCAGCGGGGCTGGCGAGTGGAAACGCAGGTTGGCAGCTCGAACTACCAGGTCGACCTGGCCGTTTTGGATGGGAACGGGGAGCGTTATCTGGCCGGCATTGAATGGGACGGTCCTCCTTATCGGGCCGCTTCGTCCACACGCGACCGCGATCGGTTGCGCCATTCGGTGCTCTGCGGTCTGGGTTGGCGGCTGCTGCGCGTGTGGGCCCCCGATTGGTGGCGAGACTCGCGGCGAGTGGTCGAGGAAGTGGACCAGTGGCTGCGCCAGGAGCCGGTCGAAAGCGCGGTGGTCGAGGTGCTGGAGCTGGAAGCACCTGTTCTCGGCGCGGAACCATCGGTGGCCCTGATTCCTTATGTCGAGGTCGAACTGGGAGCACGGGAATTTCCCTGTGAACCCCATCAGCTTTCGGGAGTCCAATTCCTGGAAATCCTGGGCCCGCTGCTGGAGGGCGAGGCTCCGGTCACGGCCGGCTATCTCTTCGGCCGGGTCAGCCGCTGCCTGGGAGCGCGCAAGCTGGGCTCTCGCATGCGCAGCCACTTCGCAGGCCTGCTGGAGGCCCTGCACGGCCAGGGTAAGCTCTATCTGGACCAAAGTCAGACGGTGTGGGCCTGTGTGGCCCAGAAAGACGAATTCCGCGGCTTTCGGCCCGGCAACCGGGACCTGGCCGAAATTCCCGCCGTCGAGCTGGAGGCTACCATTGCCCACGAGATGGCCCTGGCCATCTCCCTTTCCGAAGCCGAGTTGGTGCGCTCGGTCGCCCGCCATTACGGCAAGCAAAAAGCCGGGCGCGAAGCCGTGCTCGGTCGCCTCCAGGCCATGCAAGAGGCCGGCTGCTGTCGCCGCCACCTGGAGAACTGGGTCTGGGTGGGTCCGTCCGCGCCATGAGATGAGCCGGCCTTAGATTTCGGGCATCTCTCACCGTGGGAAACTTACCGCTCGTCTCGAAGCTGGGCCCGGTGTACGACTTGTTACCGATCTGGTTGATTGCCCTGGGCTTTGCCCTGCTCATCTTTCTTACCAGCGAAGCCGCCTGTTGGGCTGCCAAGAAAAACAAGGTGGCGCCGGCTGAGATCCCTTTTGATGTGGCACTGGCGCCCGCCTTTACGTTGGTGGCTCTGCTTCTCGGCTTTGCCTTCTCCATGGCCTTGGGGCGTTACGAAATGCGTGGCCGACTGGTGATTCAGGAGGCGAACAGTCTGCGCCGTCTGATCTGGCTCACGGATGCGCTCGAGCCGGAAACGGCTCGCAGCTTAAGCGCCCAACTTCAGGATTACGTGCAGGCCCGCGCCGACTTTGCAGGCGCCGATGCCGAGCCCCAACGTCGGAAACTGGCCAGGGAGCGATCGGCCGGATTGCAACAGCAGATGTGGCAGGTCGCCTTGGCGGCCTCGAAACGCGATAGCGGCTCGACGATTCTTCCTCTGGTGCTTTCCACGCTTTCGGAGGTCCTTTCGGTCAGTGCCGAGCAGGACGCCGCCTTTGCCGACTATATCCCTCCGGCGGTGGTCCTCATGCTGGTCTTCATCTCGGTCCTTTCGGCCGGGCTCATGGGCTTTCGGCTGGGCTGCCAGGGTGGCAGTGGGGCCCTGGCGGGAGGGATGCTGGCCTTCATGCTGGCCCTGATTTTAGGCACCATCATCGATTTGGACCAGCCTCAGCGCGGCTTCATACGAGTCAGCCTGGAACCTCTGGGGGGCCTCACTCAAGATGCGGAACGGGTAGCGGCAAAGACTCGCTGAGGCTATTTCAGCTTGGGCATGCCTTTGATCAGGCTGGTGGGGTCGGTGCCCTGGGGGAAGCCTACCACTGCCAGGGCCTCATACCCTCCGCCCTTTGAGTTCATCTGATAGACCACCACCACGCGGCTTCCCGACTTCAGACCTGGGCCCTGGAAGGCCGACGGTTGCATCCGAAAGTCCATGTTGGCAGTGGGTCCACCTTCGCCCATCTCTCGTTTGACGGTGAAGCGGGTAGGCGAGAAGTTGCTCAGTGTTCCTACCACGTGGGGCAGAGATAGATTGGAGGCGGCCCCTCCACTACCAGTGGGTCCAGGGGGGCCGGGCGGGCCGGGCGGGCCTCCAGGCTGGCCCAGGGCCAATCCGGTTAGCAATAATCCGCACGCAACGGTTCTTGATAGGGTTCGCATCGTATGCTTCCTTTCTTTTCCTTGGGTTAGAATCCGATGGGTCCCGGGGGGGCGTCCGGGCCGGGGGGTCGTGGCAAAGAGGGGCGCGACGGCCTTGGAGGATGAGGCTTTGCAATGGCGGGCGGGGGTAGAGCTGGCCTGGGCAAGTTCGGCCTGGGGAGGGAGGGTCGCGACAAAGCTCCTGGTAGACCCGGCGGCTTCGGGCGGGGTGGGGAAGGAGGTCGCGGCTTTGCCAGTGGCAGGGCAGGTGGATGGGCCAATTGACTCGCCAACCCGGCCGGCAAGGCCGGGTGGGGAGGTCCGTCAGGCGCGGTCAAGCCACTCAGGAACTGCTTGCGAGCCTCCTCGGGGTAACCTTCCTCGGGGGCGGTCAGTAAAACCACAACCGGGTGTTTGTCCACCAGCAAGATGGTGAAATCCTCGCGCAGCAACAGGCCGCTCTCGCGCACCTTCAGTTTGCTTTCCATCGCCGGATAGGCTTTGCCACCCACTTGTAACGCCACCGGCTCTTTTGATAACGTCTCTAGGAAAGCGGCCGAAAACCCCGGACTTTAGCTAAAGAAACTTCCCTATCCGAGTTTTTCGGCAGTTTGAGGGCCCAAAAGTCGTAGACTTTCCGTCAGGCGGGTGGTCTGGTGGCTT
>JALHOV010000202.1 GCA_022842865.1 Vulcanimicrobiota bacterium
CGTCTTCGCCCAATCCGATGAGGTTGTGGCCGGGTACATCGGCCGCCGTTACGAAATCACGGAAGCCGGCGAACCGGGCCCGGGCGTCCTGTACCAGGGTGGGCGCCAGGCTGAATTTGGCGTGGGCTCGCTTGCTCCAGACCATGACCGCGTGCTGACCACCCAGAGGCAAGGGAAGGTCCTGGGTAAATTTCACCTCTCCCGAGGTTTGCACGAAGGCCTTCTGTTTGAGGATCGGCCGGGTGACCGGGAAAAGTTCCGGGTCTTGCGCGAAAGTCTGGGTGCCGTGCGAGAGCGGACGCCGAAAGTGTTCGCCGACCGGGTTGCCCTGGGCGTGCTGAAGGAATTTGAAGAAAAAATTGCGGGCCACGCCCAGGCGATACTCGGCGCTGATGGCTTCTTCGTCGTGGATGATTTCCCACTGGCTCAGCTCCATTTCCAGAGTGGTCAGCGCTCCCGACAGGTTGTCGCTCAGAGTTTTGCCCGTCAACCATTGGATGGTTTCGGAAGAGGAGCTGAGCATTCGAGTCAAACCGCCGAAAACGGTTATGAGCTGTTCCACCCGGCCGGCCTCGTCCAGACGCATCCGAAAGCCGGCGTTGACTAACGGGTGAGAGTTTTGCTTGCGCCGCGCTACCCGGTGAGTCTGAATGTGCTCGCCGGGCTGGCTGTAGGGAATGAAAAACGATTCCAGCATTTCCTCGGCGGGCAAGTCTCCAAGCGGAATGTCGAGCATCTCGACCACCCGCGAGCTCATGGTCACTTGTGTGCCCAGGGTGGTTAAGATAACGAAAAGGTCGGAGGGAAATGGCTCGCCCCGGAAGGCATGGCCGGTGGTGATGGCTATGTTGCCGGCCAGGCTGCCGGCGCTGCGTACCTGGCGACCCGCGATCAGTTTGCCGTGGCGCACCAACTCCCGCAGTCCCGTGGTTTGTTCGGCTGAACGGCGCGCGATGACGCCTTCGGCGAAATCGATCAGGTCCTGGATGACCACCGAAGCACCGGCCAGAATTCCGTCCTCCAGTTCCTCCAGGGCGGTCAGTTCGGGCAACTGGCTGACGTCAATGTGGAAGCGAGGATTTTCGTGAGCGTAGATGCCGATAGCGGTGTTGCCCACCACCAGTTTCACGGCCTGGGCCCCGTATTGTTGAACCAGGCGGGCCTTGAGTTGGCGCGCCTCAACCACCGTATTGGGACGAAACCATTCGCGCTCTGGAGAGCGGAAATGTCGTTCTCCCTCCACCGTCAGCGTCTCAATTTCCACCGGTTGCTGGCGCACCTTGATGGGGAAAGTGGGGTCGATCATGCAGGCCGGCGTCCGATCCTGAGCGGCGTCATAGTCGGCCGCCAGCGTGCGCACGCCGTGGAGAATGGGGCGGTAACCGGTGCAGCGGCAAATATTGCCGCCGAAGCTATCTTCCAGGTCCTGCTCGCTGGCTGCGGGCTTGTGGCGCAGCAGGGCGTGGGCGTTCATCACGAAGCCCGGAGTGCAAAATCCGCATTGGGTGCCATTGTGGGCGGCGATGCAGTGCTGGGCCTTGTCGAGGCCGTGATGGACGTTGCCGATCCCCTCGGTGGTGGTCACGGTCATGCCGTCGAGGGAGCAGAGAGCCTTCAAGCAGGCATTAACCCCTCGGTGCACGATCCGGCCGTCCACCTGCTGGGAGACCATCACCGTGCAGGCGCCACAACCGCCCTGACCGCAGGCAACTTTTGTGCCAGTAATGCCTCGCTCGTGGAGATAGTCCGAGAGCAGCACCGAGGGGTCGGGGTTGTCCAGGGTGACGCGCTCTCCGTTGAGCAGAAAGGTCAGGACATGGCTTGACTCGGGCATGGGAATCTCCTCAGGATGGGGTTGGGTCGGGTTTTCGGTCCTTGTGGGAGAGTCCTGCCCTCGGTAAGTGGTCGGAACGGCTTGACTAAGCCAAAAGTCGGCCCTCAGACCCGGTCCTAGCGAGGCTTATACTGGGCTCAGGAAATTTAACGAATCTCCACGTTCAGGTCGAAGGTGGCGTTGCCGCGGGTGGGGCCCACTTCAATGAGATAGTCTCCGTTGGCCGGGAGTTTGCCAGACCATTCCGTCAGCTCTGGTTTGGAGAGGGTTCCGCTCTTGCTGAAGACTTGAAAGACCGCATTGTCTTCCAGCGAGGTGATCCAGACGGTCATGGTCTGGCCTTTGGCGGCGCCCACTCGGAACTTCTCGCGAGTGCCGCGTACTACGGCGCCGTGGACGGTTTTGGAGAATTTTCCCCGGTCGAAGCGAATGGTCGTATCCGCCCCGGCGGAGCCTATCAGCAGCGCGATCAGCGCCCATTTCAGCAGTTGACTTTTCATTCGGGCAGCTTCCCGATGAAAGAGCGACCCTCCCCCTCGAAAATTTCCGATGGGCAGGGATGCGCCGTTGCGTCACGTATCCGCTAGCCGCGGTGCAAAGCATCTTCTTTGACTACACGCCCGATACAGGCACTCTTGCTTTGCTGGTGCTGGCGGTCGCGTTCTCCCTTTTTTACCAGGCGGTCAATGGCTTTCACGACACCGCCAATGCGGTCGCCACCGTAGTTTACACGCGGTCCTTGCGGGCCAACCCGGCCGTCATTCTTTCTGGAGTGTGCAATCTCTTCGGCGTGCTCGTCAGCGGCGTGGGGGTTGCCTACGCCATCGTCAACTTGCTGCCCATGGATGCTATCGTGGGCGATACTCATGGCCAGTTCGCTCTGGTATTTGCGGTCCTCACGGGGGCGCTGATCTGGAATTTAGGGACCTGGTATTTCGGCATCCCGGCTTCCAGTTCGCACACCCTGATCGGAGCGGTGCTGGGAGTCGGCTTAACCCACGCCTGGGTTTCCGGTCAGGGTTTGTCGGCTGGCCTGCGCTGGAGTCAGGTCCAGACCGTCTTCACGGCGCTTTTAGTATCGCCCCTGATCGGCTTTGTGGTAACCGGCTTGATGCTGATCTTGCTCAAAAAGACCATCAAGGATCGCAAGCTTTTTGAGGCCCCTGTCGGCGAGGATCCGCCTCCGCCCCTGATCCGCTGGCTGATTGTCGGCAGTTGCGCCGGAGTGAGCTTCGCCCACGGCAGCAACGACGGGCAAAAGGGCATGGGGATCATGATGCTGATTTTGATGGGAATTGCCCCGGTCAGTTTCGCGCTGAATATGCAGGCCACTCCCGCTCAGATTCAGCGGGTTTTGGAGACGACCGCTGAGGCCGAAAAGGTAGTCACGACCCATATGAGCGACTCCCGGGCCAAAGAGGATGGGCGCTATCGGCAGCGCCTGGTGGACATCCAAAAGGACATGGTGCAGGCTCAGGCCTCGCTCCAGGGCATCCAGCAGATCGCTCAGGTGCCCGCCGACAGCCGCTTCACCTTGCGCAAGCAGCTACTGGTAGCTTACCGTTCGGCTTACGCATTGCGCAAGAGCCGAGAGCTTTACATGACCCCTGCTGAATTTCGCACTATGAAAACTTACGAGAAGGCCGTGGCAGCCATCATTGAATACGTCAGCGGTTGGGTCAAGGTTTCGGTGGCTCTGGCGCTCGGCATCGGCACCATGATCGGTTGGAAACGCGTGGCCGTAACGGTAGGAGAGAAGATCGGCAATAAGCCGATGACCTACGCCCAGGGGCTCTCGGCCCAGGTGGTGGCGATGTTTACCATCGGCGCGGGCGACGTTTTGGGCCTGCCGGTCAGCACCACCCACGTGGTTTCCTCGGGCATCGCCGGGTCCATGGTGGCGAACGGGTCGGGTCTTCAGCCCAGGACTTTGGTGAACATCGTGCTGGCCTGGGTGTTGACGCTGCCGGCCAGTATGGCCCTTGCCGCCGTTGCTTACCTGATCTTTCGCCAGTTCTAGCACTAGTTTTCAGAAGCTATTGCCTGTGACGTTGCGTCACCCTTTACAATCCAGCTATGCACAAGACCAGTGAAATCGCCCGGCGGGCCGGAGTGAGTGTGCGCACGCTCCGTTACTATGACCAGATCGGATTGCTTCGCCCCAGCCGCGGTCTCCAAGGGTTCGCGGCTCTATGAGCACGAGCATTTGATTCGGCTGCAGCAGGGCCGGGCACTTCAGTCGGGCGGTTTGAGTCTGGCCGGCGGCTAAACTGCGGGGCTTCGCTGGGCAGACGCCGGCAGTCCGAACACGCGGTCAAATCCGAGGGTGAAGACGAAGCTGTAGACCACGAAGAAGGTCAGCATCCCCAGTTGAAGTCCCATGGCCTGGGCGGCCGACACCTGCAGTCCGAAAGCCATCAGCGGAGCCATCAATAGGAGCATGCCTCCTTCGAAGCCACAAGTGTGCGCAACGCGCAGCCAAAATCCGCGCCCGCCCTTGGAATAGCGAGTTTCCCAGGCTTCGAAAAGGCAATTGTAGGCAAAATTCCAGGTCAAGGCCACCAGCGAAGCGCAAATCGCGACCACTCCGGTCTTGGATGCCTCCTGTTGGGTGATCAGACTTAGAAAAACGGTGCTCAGTACGATGGCGATGCCTTCGTAGAGCGATAAATAAACGATCTTTCGTTGAATACCTTGCATGATGGAGTCAGGATAGGCGAGTTTCCCTGAAAGCAAAAGTCGGCAGCTATCAGTTTTTCTGATAGGATGCCCTGGTGTCGTTTTCCAGCGATAACGTGAACGTTTTTTTGGCGGTGCTCGACCACGGGTCTTTCTCGGCGGCGGCGCGCGCTTTGAGTCGGGTTCCCTCGGCGGTCAGCATGCAAATCGGTCAATTGGAGGCGGAACTCGACCTGGTTCTGTTCGAGCGCAGCACCCGCGAGGTGAAGCCGACGGAGGTGGCTCTCACTCTGGAGCCGGAGGCGCGCCAATTGGCTCGGCAGTTGCGGCGACTGCAGCAGCATGCTCTCAATCTGCATCAGGGAATGGAGCGCCGACTCACCTTGGCGGTGGCTCCCGAGCTGCTCTCGGCTCCCTGGAACCTTCCCCTGGCACAGTTGGCTGAAGACTTTCCTTCCCTGGAAGTAGAGGTCTTGTCTGCTCCTCAGACTGCCATTCTGCGCTGGCTGCACGACCAGGAGGCCGACCTGGCTATTCTCTTCGAACGAGTGGGTATCGACGAGCGGGAAGCCTTTCAAGAGTTCGCCAGTGAGCTATTGATGGCCGTGGTGGCGCCCGCTCACGGTATGGCTTATCGTCTGGTTTGTCCGGAGGATTTGCTGGACAATCGGCAAGTGGCTGTGGCCAGCCGGGAAACACGCGGTATCGATCCGCGGCTGCTCGTTTCACGCAAACTCTGGCGCACCGACAGTCACCTGGCCGCGCTCAGCCTGGTTCAGGCCGGCCTGGGTTGGGCTTACCTGCCCAAACGCCTGGTGGACCCTTATCTCACGGCGGGCAGCCTGGTGGCGCTGCGGTTCGAGAACATGAGCAATCAGATTCGTCTGTGGGTGGACGTGGTCTGGCTACGCGATCGTCCTCAGGGTCTGGCCGCGCGGCGCTTCATCGAGTTAATGCGGGCCGCTAAAGAGACTTGAGGTGGGGGATGGCGAAGGGAGACTTTATGGAAATCAAACGAGCCGGATCGCAGCCGTCCAGTATAGGACCGGCCGAATATTTCAGCGGAAACGTGCGCATTGATCCGCTGATCAAAACAGAGGAGCCTGCCCGTGTGCAGAGTGCCTGGGTCAGCTTTGAGCCGGGCGCCCGCACCGCCTGGCACACCCATCCGCTGGGTCAGACCCTGATCGTGAGGTCCGGATTTGGCTGGGCGCAGCGCTGGGGCGGTTCTCGCGAGGAGATTCGGCCGGGCGACGTCATCTGGTTTCCGCCCGGAGAAAAACACTGGCACGGCGCCACCGAGACGACCGCGATGACTCACATTGCCGTGCAGGAAGCCCTCAACGGCAGCCCGGTCGACTGGTTGGAGCACGTCAGCGACGAGCAGTATCTAGTCGCCGAAGCCGGGTAGGAAGGCGTGGCCCATTCCGTGGCGCACGAACTGGCCACCCAATTCGGCGACGGGACCGGCCAGGGCGCCACTCAGGGTGATCACGCCGGCCGTAGCCACGGCAAAGACCGTGGCCGAATTGGAGAGAATTTTGCCGGTGGTTTCCGGCGCGGCCTGGGTGACCAGATGGCCGACGGCGATGGTTGCTGAGATAGGCGCCGGCACACCCATTAGAGTCAGTCCAGCGCCGAGGACCAGACTTTTGCTGGTGACCTCCATCAGCCCGGGACTGGACGGCGCTTTGGTGTCGGACGGGGTGAACCCGTCGCCGTGATCCGCCGGCTGTTCGGCCTTGGGAGGAGCGCCCGGTTTGGCGGTCGCTGTAGGACTGGCAAAGCGCAGGCTGTTGATCGCGGGGAACATCAGGCGTCGGGTCCAGGACTTTTCATCCGTTCATCTTCTTCTATAGCCAGTCCAATCCCTGGATCGGGACGAATGTCCTCAGTGACGGCGTGCTCGACCCGCTCTGCCTATCCTTGCGCGCTGGCTCTGTTTCAGCAAACTATCAGCCTGCGCGGCTACTCTGGGTTGGTGAAGATTCAACCGTTAGCAACCCACCGTCTCCCCGCCACTCGCCGGCCGGCTGTCGTGCCAGCGGCACCCCAGGAACCGACCGATCACTATGTTGTGTTTGGACGGGAGTCATCGGAAATTCCAGCTGCCATCTCTGACGTGGTCTGTCCCCCGCAAATGAAGTTGGGCGGCTTTCCCAGCGAGCGCTGGGTGGTTACGCCGCAAATCGAAGCTTTTCACAAACAGCACGTATCCACCACTCCCGCCGAGGAGTTGCTAGACGGGCCCGATTCCGAACTGAAGACCTTGATCGGGCCGATGCTACAGGCGCGCTACACGCATACCCAGGGTTTGACGGTGGCCGAGCTTGGGCCCTCCACCTCCACCACCGTAGCCGAAACTTTAGCCCACGGCAGCAATCGCTATATTGGTGTGGATTTGTCGGAGCCGCTGGCGGAAAAGCAGATCGAGTTTCTGGTAGCCGGGGGAGCGGAGCAGTTTTTTAATGTCAAGGGCGATACTTACGCCCTGCCGTTGCAGTCAAATTCCTGTGACTTGATCCTGACTTCCTGCCATCCGCCTTTCGTGTCCTCGACCGTAGAGGACCGCAAACTGGCCCTGGATGAGGTGCACCGCTCGTTGAAGCCGGGTGGCGAGTTTCTGCTTTTTCCCTACAATGAAAAGACGCAGCCGCCCGAGTTCCAAGCCTATCTTGCGGATCGTTTTGCAATCGTAGAGCGACGTCTTTCACCGCTGGGATCGGATCGATACGCGGTGGTCTTGCAAAAGCGCGAATGACCATCAAACAGCGGATCCGCGGAGCTGGCCGTGCCGGCTTACAGGTCTTCAGCTGTTTCGGCCGCCGCTGAGGACGCGTTTACTGGGCATTACGATAGCTTTATGAAATGTCTCTACGTTGCCTTCATTGCTTCTCTTTGCGCTACCCTGACCTGGGCTGCGCCCCCGCCTTCGGCCAAGGATCAGCGGTGGCTGAAGACCGACAGCAAATGGACGCGTACTGATTCCTACGGTGTCGACCGTGATCAGAACGGTCGGATCGACGAATCTGAGTGGGTCCGGGTTCGTAAGTCGGGCCGAGCCGGGCAGGGTGCTCCCTGGAACCAGCCGCAGCGGCCGCTGCAAGATGGGGAGACCCATCGCTGGACTGTGGAGTGGGACGAGACTTTTCAGACCCAACCCGTAGAAACTGTGCAGGGGAGCTAACCCGTCGGCCCGCTGAGGCCAGGGCTTTTCCCTTGTGATATTTACTTGGAGCCGTCCATATAGACTTTGGGCTCGATGGCCGTCCAGTTCTTTTTGTCGGCCTGTTCTAGTTGGGCCCAGCGGCCGTCTTCCTGCAGTCCCCAGGCGCGACCCTGGGGATCCATTTTGTAAGGTGTGGTTTTGCCGGTGATGCCATCTTTGAGCTTGACCATCTCGGCGTGGAAGTCGGAGGTTAGACGCAGAGCTTCGGCCTGCTTGCCGGCTTCCTTGTCCGGGTTGGCGGCGGCTCGCTGGCGGTAGGGCTCGACCTCGATGGGCGTGCCCACTCGGGTGGTGGCAATCATACGATGGGTCCAACCGTAGGTGGCGCCCAGACCGGTCAGACCGGTCAGGATGCTGGTGGTGCCCAGCACCGCTCCAGCCGCTCCAGGAACCGAAGCGCCGACAACTCCCGCGCCAACGCCGCCAGCAATGGCGCCGAGAGCGGCACCTTTCAGTCCGGCCGTGATCATATCGCCGGCTTCGCCTTTGCGCTTGGTGGCCGCTCCGGCGGCGCCTCCGAGAACGGCTCCGCTGAGCATACCGGTGAGGGCGCCGGCGATGCCTCCGGCCAGGCCGCCTTGACCGGCAGCCCAGATACCGGCAGCTGTAGCGGCCGCCGAGAGAAGCACACCCACGCCGGTTTCGACCGGGTGAAATTCGCGATCTTTACGATAGTCCTGAGCGACCGGCAGAGCGTATTTGACGCCGGAGTCGACGCTGA
Source organism: Vulcanimicrobiota bacterium (assembly GCA_022842865.1). Lineage (GTDB taxonomy): Bacteria > Vulcanimicrobiota > Xenobia > Xenobiales > JADMJV01 > JADMJV01. The sequence continues at coordinate 8,464 of JALHOV010000202.1, forward strand.
TCTTGCCAACGCCGGGCTGAATGGGATGCACGTGGTCGTCGGTGAAGATGCGACCCTCGGGGTAGAAGATGAAGCTCTCGCCGCTGTTAAGGATTTCCTTGGCGTGCTCGGCCGGTCTGGGGAAATCTCCCTCGTACTCTTTGTAGCGGTCGACGGGGAAGGAGCCGGAGCCGCTGAGCGCCTTACCCACGATGCCTTTAAATTGATTGATGTCCGACATCGAGCCGAAGGGCTTGTCGCCCATGATGCGCGAGGCCAGGAAAGCGTCCGGCATACCCTGATGGGTGGGACCGACGATAAAGTTGCCGTCCTTGGGGATGTTCTCGAATCCCTCATCCTTCATACGGAAGGCCAGCGGCAAGAGAATGTCGCGAGCCTTTTGGGTGCGCTTGGCGATCTTCTCGTCCCAGTGGTAACGGTTGTTGGGAGGAAGCTCCAGACTGGTGGTGGGCTTCTTCTCCTTCGGGGCTTCCGGCTTGGGCGCGGGAGCCTGCGCATCCTGAGCGGCGTCGGCCGGCTTCTGCGGCTGGCGGTTCAGGGTGCGAGCGATACCGTTATTGGTTGACGTGATCTGCATTTTGAGTTGGCTCTCTTCTCGTGTGTATAGATGGAGTATGCCAGGGCCATCCTAAAAAAGCCTGAAAGAGGTTGTTCAAGCTTTTTTTAGGGTGGCTGGCTAAAGTGTGCCTATGATGAACACGAACAACAACCTCTCGACCCTCCGCAGCTTGGGCGGAGCGAACGCTGCCAACGCCATCAAGTGGGCTTCTTCCTCAAACGGTAAAGAAGCCACCGACTCGAACCCGACCGATGCTTTCGTGGCTGGTCAGCAGACTTCGGGCGCCGCTGCCCCGGCTCCGGCCACCCAGGCCGGTCCGGTGGTTCAGGCCATCGCCCCTTACTCCATTGGTGATGACGCCCAGAAGACGGCTGCCGCCAACGCCAGCTTTGACATCAAGGCGATGCAGAGTCTGCTCGACGGCCCTCACGCCGCCTCCAAGGAAAAGATTCGCAACATCTTCGACGCCCCGATGTTCAACCACGTTCAGGGACTGCGCAAGGAAGACTACCGCGAGCAGGTGATGGGCTGGTGCAAAGAATTGGCCCGCCACGAAATGGGCTCGATGGCCTTCCCCAAATCCGTCGGTGGTTCCGCCGACATGGGTGGCAACATCGCCGCTTTCGAAACCATGGCCCACTTTGACCTGAGTCTGGCCATCAAGTTCGGCGTGCAGATGGGTCTGTGGGGCGGAAGCATCTACAACCTGGGCACCGACAAGCACCACCAGAAGTACCTGCCGGGCGTGATGTCGATGGAAACCCCGGGATGCTTCGCAATGACCGAAACCGGTCACGGCTCCAACGTTGCCGGTCTGGAAACGGTCGCCAAGTATGACAAGGCCTCGGATTCGTTCATCATCAACTCCACCACTCCGGGAGCCCGCAAAGACTACATCGGCGGCGCCGCCAAGCACGCCAAGTTCGCCACCGTCTTCACCCAGCTCGAAGTCAACGGCCAGAACGAAGGCGTTCATGCCATCATCGTTCCCATCCGCGACGACAAGGGCAACTCGATGCCGGGCGTCTCCATCGGAGATTGCGGCGAAAAGAAAGGCCTCAACGGCGTGGACAACGGCCGCCTGTTCTTCGAGAACGTCAGCGTGCCCCGCGACAACCTGCTCGACAAGTATGGCGGAGTCAACGCCGACGGCGTCTACACCAGCCCTATCGAGAACAAGAACAAGCGCTTCTTCACTCAGATCGGCACGCTCATCACGGGCCGCGTCTCCATCGGCGCCTCGGCCAACTCGACCGCCAAAAACGGTCTGACCACGGCCATCCGTTACGCCGAGCAGCGCAAGCAGTTTGGCGAGCCCGAGCAGAAGTTGCTCGACTACCAGGCACACCAGCTGCGCCTGATTCCCCGCCTGGCCAAGACCTACGCTTTAGACTTCGCCATCAAGGATCTGATCGAGTCTTATGTCAACGTGACCGACGACACCCGCCGCAGCGTCGGCGACGTGGCCGGTGGTCTAAAGGCCGCCGCCAGCTGGCACGCCATCGACACTCTGCAGGAATGCCGCGAAGCTTGCGGTGCTCAGGGCTACATGGCCGAGAACCGCTTCGCTCAGATGCAGGCCGACGTTGACATTTTCGCCACCTTCGAAGGTGACAACACCATCCTCAGCCAGATGATCGCCAAGGGTGGCCTGGACGAACTGTCCAAGACCGCCAAGGAAAAAGGCCCGGTCGGTATGGCCATCAAGGTCGCCACCGACGCCATCTCCCACGCCTGGGATAAGAACCCCATCCAGAAGCGCCGCACCAGCCCCGAGCATCTGAAGGGCGCCGAGTTCCAGAAAGCTGCCTTCGAATATCGCGAAGAAGTGGCCATGATGGAAGTGGCCAGCAAGATGCGCTCGCTCATCAAAAAGGGCGTCGACAAGGGCCAGGCCGTCAACCAGTGCCAGAAGGAAATGCTCATCGCCGGTCAGGCCCGCATCGACCGCGGCATCCTGCACAGCTTCCAGAACGCCGTGGCCAACTGCCAGGACGAGAACCTCAAAAAGACCCTCGACAAACTGTGCGACCTCTACGCTCTCTCGACCATCGAAGAGAACAAGGGCTGGTATCTCGAGAAGGGCTACCTGAGTGGGGGCAAGACGGAAGCCATCGGTGAGCAAGTCACCGCCCTGTGCGCCGAAATCCGCCCCGACGCCGTCGCCCTGGTCGACGCCTTCGCCATCCCCGAGAAGTGCCTGTCCGCTCCTATCGCCTTTGGTAAGAACCCGGCTTAATCGGTCCTCTTGGAAAAAGGCGCTCGCTGTTGTGGCGGGCGCCTTTTTTCATTGGGGGAGTCGGGATGGGTCGGATTTGCGCAGAGTAGAGCGCAGTTGTCCCAGGGCCGCGGGCAGGCAGAAGAGCAGACCCGTGGCCTGACCCCAGAGCCAGCGCCGACCGTTGCCGCAGCCGCCCCTGGATGCCAGGGCGTTGCTGAGGCCAGGCAGTTCGGGGAGCACCAGGATCAGGTTTGGGGCAATCCAGCCGCAGACCGCCCCACGCCAGAAGGCGCTTCGAGGACGCTGGCCGATCCAGTAGCCCAGCGTCGGGATCCCGATCAGCCAGGTCCACAGGTTCGGAGTGTTGGCAATGGCGGTTTCGTAGAGTAGGGCGGAGAAGAGGAAGCTGAGCAGCGTGGCTGTGAGGAAACCGAGGGCGAATTGGGTTCGCATTGTCACTCCGGGAGCCGGTTTTGGGGGGCTTTTCTCAAGTAGCAGCGCAACTGGCCCAGTGCCGCGGGCAGGCAAAAGAGCAGGCCGGTCAGTTCGATGTACGGCCACGAGCTGACATAGCCCTTCAGGTTGTCGAGTAAGGGGAGCCAGAGGATCAGGCCAGGGGCAATCCAGCCGCAGACGGCTCCCCGCCAGAAGGGCCGGGCGGGTGCCTGGCCGACCCAGTAACCCAGGGCCGGAATGCCGATCAACCACAGCCAGGGGTTTACGTTTTCCATGACGGAATGGTAGACAACGGCCGAGAGTTGCCAAGAGAGCAGTGCGGCGACGAGGAATCCAAGGAAGAATCTTGATTGCATACACCCTTTACCGAAAGTCGGGGCTGCTTCAAACCGATTCAGGGAGCCGGTTTGGAGACTTGCGCACGGTGCAGCGCAGTTGGCCGAGGCCCGCGGGCAGGCAGAAAAACAGGGCGGTGGCTTGGCGCCAGGTCCTGAGGCGGGCGTTACCGCATCGCCGTAGGATGCCAGGGCGGTCCGGTCGCAGGCCGCTTTACGCCAGAAGCCGCTCCGAGGACGCTGGCCGATCCAGTAGCCCAGGCTCGGTTTTTCATTCCGGGAGCCGGTTCTTGTTGGCTTTTCTCAAGTAGCGGCGCAACTGGCCCAGTGCCGCAGGCAGGCAAAAGAGCAGGCCGGTTGCCTCAGCCCGAGCCCAAACCAGCTGTTGCCGCATCCTCCTGGGTAGGTCAATCGAGAAGCGAGCCACGGCAGTTCTGGAAGCCAGAGCAGCAACGGCGGCGCGATGCAACCGCAAACGAGGCCGCACGTGAGGGCTCTGCGCGGAGCTTGTCCGACCCAGTAGCCCAGCAGCGGAGTGGTCGACAGCCAGAGCCAGAGGATCGGCGTGGTCAGGGTTGATGATCAGATAGAAGACAAAGGGCGAGAGTAGCCACGAGAGGGCACTGCGATCAGAAAACCCGGTAGGAATTTTGCTTGCATAGAGGGAGATACCCGACTCACTCCTGCCCGGTCCATTTCGCCTCCTTTTGCGTGGACCGGTGAGCGCATTTGTGGGTCCTGGGTTGCGTGCACTGGTTCCGGCTATGCGTGCTCGGGTGAGCGCGGTTGGCCGGGTCCTGGGTTGCGTGCACTGGTTCCGGCTATGCGTGCTCGGGTGAGCGCGGTTGGCCGGGTCTGGGTTGCGTGCACCCGTCCCGGCAATGCGTGCTTCGGGTGAGCGCGGTTGGCCGGGTCCTGGGTTGCGTGCACTGGTTCCGGCTATGCGTGCTTCGGGTGAGCGCGATTGGCCGGGTCTGGGTTGCGTGCACTGGTTCCGGCTATGCGTGCTCGGGTGAGCGCGATTGGCCGGGTCTGGGTTGCGTGCACTGGTTCCGGCAATGCGTGCTCGGGTGAGCGCGGTTGGCCGGGTCCTGGGTTGCGTGCACTGGTTCCGGCTATGCGTGCTCGGGTGAGCGCGATTGGCCGGGTCTGGGTTGCGTGCACTGGTTCCGGCTATGCGTGTTCGGGTGAGCGCGGTTGG
>JALHOV010000203.1 GCA_022842865.1 Vulcanimicrobiota bacterium
GAGCGGCCGGAGCAGCCGGCGCATTGGCAGGCGCCGCGGCCCGGTCGCCGCTGAAAGTGTTGCTAACCCAGTTGGTGATTCCTGACCACCAACCGCCCTCATTCGCGGCAGCTGGCGCCACCGGAGCGGCCGGCGCATTGGCAGGCGCCGCGGCCCGGTCGCCGCTGAAAGTGTTGCTGACCCAGTTGGTGATACCGGACCACCAGCCGCCTTCGTTCGCGGCAGCTGGCGCCGGAGCGGCCGGAGCAGCCGGCGCATTGGCAGGCGCCGCGGCCCGGTCGCCGCTGAAAGTGTTGCTAACCCAGTTGGTGATTCCTGACCACCAACCGCCCTCATTCGCGGCAGCTGGCGCCACCGGAGCGGCCGGCGCATTGGCAGGCGCCGCGGCTCGGTCGCCGCTGAAAGTGTTGCTAACCCAGTTGGTGATGCCCGACCACCACCCCCCTTCGTTCGAGGCAGCCGGTGCCGCCGGGGCGGCCGGAGCATTGGCAGGTGCCGCGGCCCGGTCGCCACTGAAAGTGTTGCTGACCCAGTTGGTGATGCCCGACCACCAGCCGCCTTCGTTCGCGGCAGCTGGCGCCGGAGCGGCCGGAGCAGCCGGCGCATTGGCAGGTGCCGCGGCGCGGTCGCCACTGAAAGTGTTGCTGACCCAGTTGGTGATACCGGACCGCCACCCGCCTGCACTGGCCGCAGGCGTTGCCTTTGGAGGGGTCGGGGTGTTGGCTCGAGCGGGCGTTGGCGTATGAGTAGCGTTGGCGGAAGCGACGTCAGGGTCTGGTGGACCAGCGGGCGGGAGAGCGGAGCCTGGGCGGTCAACTCGGGCGACCCGGCCGGCAATCCTCGACCCCCTCGGTTCAGCCGGCGCCGGCCGACCGCCGTCCGCTCGCTGGCCGGGCCCCTCCTCCAGGGGTGCGGGCGGTAAAGCCTTATAATCATCGGCTAGAATGCGCGAAGAAAAATTGACCACAGGCTTGACCAGGTCGGCGTAGATACCCGCCAGATAGCCCTCTCCACCGGTTGGAGCTGCTTCCTGATCAGCCAGCGACTTCTCAGCCCGTTCCAAACATTGGAACTGGCGCAAATCCGGTCGCCGGGTAGATGGCAACGGATCGAAGTCTTGCAGCGCGAGGCGCACTACCGGCCGGGGCTTAACTACATCCTGGAAGATCTTCGAAAAATAGCCGCGATCAATTCGGGCGGCAGGGCGCCGTTCCAGCTCCATTCCTTCACGCAAAGGGCGAAACCGAGAGAGCTGCGAGGTCCGCTCAGGGACCTTTTCGACCGTCGGGGTCTCGGCCGTTGGAGGCGTGGGGGTCAGGTTGCGCAGGTAGCGCACCGTCTGAGCCACCTCCTGGCGAAAAACGCGGCGCGCCTGGGTGCGCCAGCGGTGCTCGTGCTCCGCGCTTAACTCTCGAGCCCAGTCGGGTGAGAGAATGGCTCGGAACTCGGCGCGCAGTTGGCGCAGGCAGCCCAACACAGGATTGGAGGTGGGCCGGGCGGCGGCCGGGCTGGCCGAACGGGCCGAGCGAATCATGGGAGCCGAAAGGTTCTGAATCCCAGTCTGTATTTCGCTCAACTCAGCCCTCCCATCGGAATAGACGACCCAGTATACCATGCTTCTCTTCCCACCCAAGGCCTGAACTGTTAAGGGTCTCCACCAGGACCTGCAAAAGGGGTGCCCGGTCGAATTCGCCAACTACCTCGCGCCATGCAGAAGTTCATCGAGGCGACCATTCAGGCGCTGCAAGCGGGCAGCGCCGACGGACAGGCCTTGAGCCTCTCCTTGACCCAGCTTCACGAGCAACTGGAGGGGGTAGAAACCCAATACAGCACGGCCCCCGAGGAAGAGGAAGACCTGCGCCTCGGTCTGCTCCACGCGGTTCGCCTCTACCAACTTTCGCTGGACTTGCTCGGCCGCTACCTGGAATCTCCCGACCCGGAATTGCTCGAGCGCGCCGGTGAGGCTGCCCAGCAGGCCACCCTGCAGCTGGATGAGGTCGAAGCCTATCCTGAAGACTGAGCCTTTTTGCCGAACCTCGAGGCTCGCAGCACGTCGACCTGTTTCAGGCAGCGCTGTGGCAAGCGTAGACTGATGACCGATGGTTGGGTGGGATGGGTAATCTCGCGCAGCCCCTCGGGACTCAAAAACACCTGGTCGAATCCGGCCTTGCGCTCGCCCTGGCGGCAGCTAACTTTGACGGCGATGCGATGAAAGCAAACCTCTCCTTCGCGGGAAAGGAAGTCGTGAATGCGCAGCAGCTTGCGCCGGTGAAAAACCTGCTCGGGCGTGGCTGCAAAAGGCTCTCCCTGCGAGATGGCCGGTTTCCAGCTGATCGATCCCGTCGAAGTGACCCGGCGCCCGACCGGCACGACCCGCGCCGGCGTTACTCTGCCGTCGAGGTCGTCGATGACCTCCAGGGCTTCGGCCAGTTGGACGCGGTACTCCAATTTCTCGCGCTGGGACAACTTCTTGCCAAAGAGCAGCTCGGTGAGCCGGTTTTGCACCTGCTCGGCCGGATGGCCCTGGCGACTCGAACGCACCCGGGACTGAAGCCAGCCCCAATCCACACCCTGCTTGGCGGCACCGAGGCCCACATTAAAATCAGAAATCTCCATCGTCTGCCTCCTCACACAAAGCCTGACTATACTCTTCCAGTAACTGACGTAAGCCACGCATGGTGTCGCGACCGCTCAAGGCTTTCTCCATGGCCCACTGGGCCAATTCGGGAACGTCCTCCTCGCAAGCCACCCGCAGCATGGCCACCGCTTCGCCATAATCTCCGAAGGCGATATCCACCAATTCCTGTAGGCGCACCAGACCCTCCGGGAGGTCCCGCAGGCGCGCACCCAGGGCACGATGACGTTCGGCCACTTCACCGGCCAGGTTGGAGGCGTCCAACGTGCCGCCATTCCTGACCACTCGGCAGGCTTCATAGAGCGCTTCGCCCAGGCTCATTCCTCAGCGTCCACCACTTGCAGCGGGTAGTGAGCCAGCCGCTGCTCGTCCAGCCAACAAGAAATCCAATACTCGCCGGGTTGCTCAAAGAGTAGACCCTCAAGAAAAATCAGCGACAGTTGGAAACCGCCCTGACCGGCCAACGAAAACCTCTCCTCGACCAGCACCTCTTCGGCCAGGCTCAGCTGTAACTTGCAATTCGCCTTCTCGGGCACATCGTGCCAACCGTTGGCGACGAAGAGACCCGCGCCTTCAGGAAATTGATAAGGAAAGCCAGAGAGGGGCAGCTCGTGAATCACATGCTGGAAAGTGGGGGGACCTTTGGTCTCATCGTAGCCCAGACAGAGGAACGAGTATTGCAACTGCATGGCGCCGTTCTTTTGACGCCGAAAGGCAAAAGCCCTCGGACGACAAAACCTGGGCGATGCAAATCAAAGACAAGGTGGCCATCGTCACCGGCGGCGGCTCCGGCATCGGGCGGGCCACCTGTGTGCGCCTGGGTGAACTCGGAGCTCGGGTGGTGGTGGCCGACGTGAACCTGGCCGCGGCCCAGGAGACCGCTGAGCTTTGCGGCGGCAGCGCCTACCAAGTGGACGTGACTTCGCCGCAGGAATGCACTGCTTTGATCCACTCCCTCCAGACCGTCGACATTTTGCACAACAACGCCGGCCTGTTGACCAACAGCGAGGACTTTCTAACCGCTCCTCCCGAGCGGCTGGTCAGGTTGGTTAACACCAACCTGGTCGGACTGATGCTTTTAACCCAGGCGGCCGCCCTTTCGATGATGGGAAAGGGCGGTGTCATCGTCAACACCGCTTCCGTCTCGGGTTTGCGTCCCTGGCCTCTGGATCCGATCTACTCGGCCAGTAAAGCCGGCGTGGTTTTCTTTACTCGGGCCGTGGCTGAGCAACTTAGGGCCCATAACATACGCGTCAACACCATTTGCCCGGGTTTGGTGCGCACGCCGATGGCGGCCAACAGTCCGCGCATTCAGGCACTCACTCCCGAGCAACGTCTCAAGGTCGACGAAATGCTGGTCGAGCCGGCCGAAGTGGTGGACGTCGTCATCGAATTCATTCAAGATGATTCTCTTTTCGGTGAGGCCCGGTTCATCGGAAAATCTGGATTACCGCCCGAAGGAAAAATGATCAGAGGTCTATGAAACCCCTCAGCCCCGAAGAATTAGAAACCTGCCTGGAAATGATGCAGCGTTTGGTCGATACCTACCGCTATCAGCCCAACAACGAACGCCTCAACAGCCTGGTGCGCAAATTAAGCCGTGAAGGCAAAAAGCGCCTGCGCGACCAGGAGATTTCCCTCAAAGATCAGGTGCGGCGCAAAGACCGCGCCCTATTGGCTAATACCCGGTTGGTCCAGCATCAACGCGATGAAGATGAATTGACCGCTCTCCCGCCTCCCGAACCGGATCAGGAATTGCACGAACCGGAGCACTGCTACGTGTGCAAAACCCCCTACACCAGGGTGCATTTCTTTTATCACTTCCTGTGCCCGACTTGCGCCGAGTTCAACTACACCATGCGCAGTCTGCATGCCGACTTGAAGGGTAGGACAGCTCTTGTCACCGGGGGGCGTGTCAAAATCGGTCATCAGCTGGTGCTGCGCCTGCTCCGCGACGGCGCCCGCGTGCTCGTGACCACGCGCTTTCCCCACGCAGCCGCCCGCCGCTTTTATGCTGAGCCCGATTCCTGCGAATGGACCGACCGACTGCACATTTACGGCCTGGACCTGCGCGACATTCCGGCCGTGGAGACCTTCGCGGCCTATTTGTTGGAACATCAGCCCAGCCTGGATATTATTGTGCACAATGCCGCACAAACTATTTCCCGGGCCGCCGGCTTCTATCAGGACTTGATTACCCAGGAATTAAATCCGGCCGAATATCTGTCGCTACCGGAACGCGGGCTGGTGGCGCGGCCGGCCCCCTCCACCCTGGCTCTGCAGGACAGCTCCAAGCTTTTGCCCACCGCTTCGTCCGGCGATACCCTGCCTCTCACAGAAATGCACGATCGCGAAGAGAGGGTCGACCAGCGCGACATCAACAGCTGGTTGCTTCCCCTGGAGGACGTCAGCGCCCGCGAGATGCTGGAAGTGCAGCTGGTCAACAGCGTTGCCCCCTTCTTGCTCAACGCTCGCCTCAAGCCGCTGCTGCTCAAGTCGCCCTTCGAACGTCGCTTTATCGTCAACGTGTCGGCCATGGAGGGCCAGTTTGCTCGCCACAAGACCGTCTACCATCCTCATACCAACATGGCCAAGGCCGCTCTGAACATGATGACCCACACCAGCGCCGCCGGCTACGCCAGAGACGGGATCTACATGAACAGTGTCGACACGGGTTGGGTTACCGACGAGAATCCCACTCCCAAACGCAAGCGCAAGCAAGAAGAACTGGGTTTTTTTGCGCCGCTTGACATTATCGACGGTATGGCCCGTATCTACCACCCCATCGTTGTGGGGGTCGATCCCGAAGAAGCTCCCATCTACGGTCAGTTCCTCAAAGATTATGCACCTTGCAAGTGGTAAAGAATTAACAAGCCGGCAACATCTGCCCCCCCTCAAGTGACTGATTTACGACCTCTCCTGACTAAGCTGACCTCAGAACCCCAAGCAAGGAGTCAGCCTGATGAGCATTCTAGAACTCGACCTCAAGAACCGCCGCCGAGCCAGCCGCATCAATCGCGCCGTACGCATTACCACCGTGGACCGAGATCACCGGCGCGGTTTGAGCGTCGCCCTCAACGTCAGTTCGACGGGTGCCCGCCTGGTCCTGACCCACGCTTGCCAGGAAACCTTTGTGGTCGAACTGGATGCCCATACGCAAGTGCTGGCCCGACCGGTCTGGAAGCGCCCACTGGACCGCTCCATGGTGGTCGGAATCAAGTTTGAATTCCGCTGCGATCGCGAACGCCAGCAGGTCATCCGCTTCCTGCAGCGCCTGGCCGCCTGACCTTCGGGGGCATCCGCCCGGTACACGCGACCGCGGCTTCCCCCACACGGCCCCTTCCCCAGGGGGCAAATGCCCCTTCCCGGAGGGGCGCCCGCCAGGCACACCGGACGGCCCCTTCCCCAGGTGGCAAATGCCCCTTCCCGGAGGGGCGCCCGCCAGGCACACCGGACGGCCCCTTCCTCAGGGGGCAAATGCCCCTTCCCGGAGGGGCGCCCGCCAGGCATACCACACGGCCCCGGAACGGCACTCACGAAAAAAGCCGCCCCGAAGGAGCGGCTCTCGAGTAGACCCGGAGAGGGTCAGGCCTTGAATAGGAAGCCGTCGGAGCTCTGAGTCTCGGCGGCCGTGAAGTCGATCCAGCCCTTCTCCACGTTGACTTTGTCGAGCTTGACTCGCAGGTGGGTGCCCTCCTCGAGCTTGCCTCCGTGCCACTTGCCCATCACCGGCGGCTCCTCCAGGCGCACCCAGGTGGCCTGATCATCCGCCCGGGACACGATGCCGTCAAAGGTCTTGCCGACCATCGGCTCCATCATCTTGGCTGAAGCGGAGCGATGCACCTGACGGTCCACGCCGGAAATCGTCTTTTCCTGAGCCGAGAAGTGCAGAGCCAGTTCTTCCAGTTCCTCGGCGCTGTAGGGGCACTCGGCCCCTACAGCGGCGGCTTTCTCGATTCGCTGGTTGATCAGGTCTGGAGCACGGCGATTGGGGGCAGTGGTGTGACCGTAGTCTTGCACGGCCAGACAGAAGTGACCCTCGATCGGCTCACCGGGAGTGGAAACCACGTATTCGCCGCGGCCCACCAGACGCACCACCTTATTGCACAGGTCCTGGTGATGCTCGGGGTCAGCCGCTTTGCGTGACTCCAGGAATTTGTTCAGTTCGCGAGCGTTGGCCGAGGAGGGCAGCTTGTATTCGTAGGTCTTGGCCAGGTCGACGATGCGGTCCCATTTTTCGGGAGTCTTCACGATGCGGCGCAGGGTGGGCATGTCGGCCGCTTCCAGCACCTGCATCGAGGCCATATTGGCGGCCATCATGCCAAACTTGACCAGATCCTTGGCGCGGTTTTGCTGGTCGACCTTCATGCCGACCACGTTCCCCTTCTCATTGGTCTGCGCTTTGACTTCCTGGCTTTCGAAATCCAGGGAACCCTTGGCATAGAAATTGACGGCCAGACGCTGCGAGGCCTCATCCTGCAAACGAATCTGCTCGGCGAAAACCGGATTGGCCAGCTGCGGGGGTTTGGCGCCTGGACCGTCGGTCAGCCACTCGTTGACCGACTCGTAGGCCATCTTGGCGTGATTGTGAATCATGGCCGGATAAACCTTGGGCTCGACCATCTCGCCCTCGGGGGTGACCTGATATTCCTTGACCATCGCGGTCCGGTCCTGGTCCCCGTTCAGCGAAGTGAAATCGGTCGAGAACTTCTCGGGAATCATCGGGAAAATCTTGTCGTCGGTGTAGACGGTGGCGCTGTTGTGCATGGCGTGGCGATCCACCGCCGAACCCTTTTCCACCAGCGAATCGACATCAGCAATCGCCACCAGCACGCGGATATTGCCGTTGGGCAGGCGCTCGGCGAATTCGCACTGGTCGATGTCCCTGGACTCATCGTTCTTGAGCTTGCCGGAGATGGGATCCAAAGTGCCGTTATCCACGGAGACCATCGGCAGGTGGCGCAAATCGACCATGCCGTCCTGAAGCTTGGCCGGACCCGAAACCTTGGCCACTTCGGCCAGCACGCCCGAGGGGAAGCTGGTGAAAAGTCCTTCTTTGGCCATCTGGCGGTCAGCGATCAGCTTCAAGTCGGAGGTCGGGGTGGTATCGCTCAGAATCTTGGCCAGCACCTCGGCCATTTCGCTGCCGTCCTTGACGTCGCCCAGGCCCAGGGATTCTCGAGCTTCAAGCTTCTTGCCAAACTGAGCCAGGTCGTTGCGCCAGTCGCCCTTTTGAAAGCCATCCTGAGGGCCGGATTCTTGAGCGGCGCCCTTCCCCTTCGGGCGAGCGACGTTCTGGAGGTTCCGTTGGTTTTGCAGAGGCTTGATCATCGTGGGCTCTTTCCTTCGTCCTGTTGGACTTTATACCATTTGGACAGTTCATTAAATCCGTTCAGGCTGACGCTGTGGCGACGCGCAGGCTTCTCCGGCATCTGGGCCCGCTCCAGTTTCGGGGCGTTGCGCACGATTTCTTCGGCGACCGGGTCACTGGGACTGGAAGCGTCCACCAGGTGAGTGGTCATCTCCACCTTGATGAGCTTGCGCGAGGCCGGGTCAAAGTAGAGGTCGACCTGGTTGATATTCTGGCCGTAGGCTCCGGCTTCCGAAATAAATCCTTTGGAACCGTCCGCCCGGGACACTTCCACGGCCTCGGCGGTCAGCTTGTGGTCGTGAGCGGCAAAGGCCACATCCACACCGGCCACGGCCTCGGTCAGGTCGGTCATCTTGCGCAAATTCTCGTGACCCAGCACCACCACCGCATCCGAGCGGTCTTCCAGCGAGGGAACCCAGGTTTCCAGTGTCTCCTGCAGACCCGCCGCCAGCAGACCCACTCCGGCGGTGGGATGCATTTTGGAAGTCAGGTCCTGAGTGACCACGCCCAGCAAAGCGATATTGTAGCCGGCCAGTTGCTTGATAGTGAAAGGCTTGGTTCCTTCGATCGGCTGACCGGCCACGTCCTTGACATTGGCGCACAGCGTCTCACCGTGGAAAGGCTTGATGAGCCCGTTGCGCAGCGATTCATAGCCGTTGCGCGAGTCTTCGAACTCGTGGTTGCCCAGGGCCAGCACGTCGACCTGGGCGCGATCGAAGAGTTCGGCGATGGGGGCAAAGGAGTCGGGACCGAGTTTTTTGTTGTCGCCGGCCACGTCGCCGACGTTGACGGTGATGGAATTGGGGTTTTCGGCCTTCAGCTGGCGCAGCTTCCCGACCAGGCGCGCGGCGCCGCCGCTACCGTCGGCAAAGGGCTCGAGGCGGCGGTGAAAGTCGTTGAAGGCGAAGATGCTGACTTTTTCCACCTCCTCAATCTACTTTTAAGCCCTTAAAAAGAGCTGACTCGACCAGCACGCGGGCGCCTTCTATGCGATAAAAAAAGCGCCAGAAGCCGATTCCCAGCCGCAAACGCCCGTCCGGCATCGCGTGGATGCGTCGAGCCCGGTGCGGCAGCGGGTCCTCCGTCAGGATCGCCTGGACTCGTTCTGCCAGTTCGTGATCTTGCAAAGGCGGCGCCAGTTCAACCGTCCAGGATCGAGTCTCGGCCTGCGTCAACCAGCCCTCCTTCTCGTCGGGAAACGAATCGTAGCGGGGCAGGTAAGGTTTGATGTCCAGAATCGGTGTGCCGTCGACCAGATCGTGGGCTCCAATCCAGAGCCGCAGACCCTTCACACGCAGCAGCGTCACGGCGCTGATGCCCAGTCCATTGGGGCGGTGGGGCGAGCGCGTCGACAGCACTCCCTTACGACCACTGCGGCTACTGGGCGGCAGGACCTTGGGACGCCACTCCCCCTTGCTGCGATGGAACCACCAAATCAGCCAGATGCGCGAAAAGCCCTCCAGGTCGTGCACGGCGTGGTCCAGATGGCGCCCCGAGACCAGTTCCACCACCCCTTCACCTGCCTGGGGCTGACGGGCCAGCTCTCCGAGAGACTCGGCCGAGGTGCGTAAAATGCCGATAGGGTCCAGGTTCACTTAGAGGAGGTTAGAGGTGTGTCCATGGGCCACCTTTCGCGGACAACCAGGACTTTCAGTCGTCTGCTCGACAGTCTCCTGAGTGCGCCTGGCTCTCAAGTTCGCTTTCTTTCTCGCCTTGCCGGTCGCCCTGCTTGTGCACAATACCCGCGACGGCCTGAGGGTTTTTAATGATCTCCTGGACTGGAACCACTACGTTTTTAATCTCGTCTTATGGTTCTGGATCGCCCTGGGTCTGCTGGTCACAGCCCTGCATCTGCGCCATAAGCGCCCCTGGCCCGGCATCTTGGTGCTCTGTGCCAGCATGTGCTTTCTGCTGGGCTCTCTTGATCTGTTGGTGCTGACCTTGACCACTGAAAGCTCCGGTCCGGCCGGCCACCTATCCATCAGCCATCGCAATTGGCATCATCGAACGGTCCAAGAAAATGCCTTGGGATTTTGGGACGACGAAGTGCCGCCACAAATCGAAGTGGCCGTAGTGGGCGATTCCTTTACCTGGGGCCAGGGAATTCCGAATCGCAAACTGCGCTTCAGCGATCGGCTGAGCGAGAAAACCAAAATTCACTTTTGGAATTTCGGTCGGCCGGGCGCCTCCACCCGGCAAGAAAGTAAAGAAATCCTGCCCGTTGTAGCCGCCCATCACCCGAAAGTGGTGCTGCTCTGCTACTTGGCCAACGACATTGCTTGCGACCTGGAACCCTTCGACCCCCCCGTCCCCAGCCTGACGGCCGGGCAGCGCAGCCTCATCCGGGCCAGTCCGACCTACAATTACCTTTACCTGAAATTCTTGGGCCGATCCAGCGAGAATGACGCCGGGCAACGTTACTTCTTCACCCTGCTCTACAATTATTGGAATGAACAATCCATGGCGGACCACGCCCAGGAAATTCAGGCCGCCATCGAGCAGATCCGTAACATGGGCGCCAAACCCGTAGGCGTCATTCTGCCCTTTCCGCACATGTTTTATCGAGTGCAACCCGAATACCGCAAAAAGGTCTACGCTGCCGTCTCCAAAGCTTTTCAAGACGCCGGCGCCCCGGTCCTCGAGCTGCAGGACCTTGAGACCGCTTTTCCGGTCGGTCACTTTGAGGTCGGCCCCCTGGACGCCCACCCCTCTTCCGGAGTTCACGAAGCGATCGCTGAGCGCATCGCCAGCTGGTTGAAACAGCACCCCGAGATGCTAAGGAGCCCCGCATCCCAACACTGAGTCTTGCAGAAATCGCACCGCGCTCTCCACACCCTGCTCTTGGCTGAGGATATGTCCCACTTGCGCGGCGCGCTGAACCGTTTCTTCGCGCAACGCTTTATTCAGTGAGTTTATAAGCGCTTCTGAGGATAGCTCTCGTAGCTTGAGGGGTTTGGGCCCGCAGCCCAACTCGTGGATTCTCGCGCCCCACCCCGGCTGGTCCGCCATATGGGGCACCACCAACGAAGGCTTGCCTGCCCGCAGGGCGCTGGCGGTGGTTCCGGCTCCGCCGTGATGGACGATGGCGCTGACCTGACCGAAAAGCCAGGAGTGGGGCACCGGGCCCGTCTCAAAGCAATCGTCCGAGATCCGTCCTCTTGGGGTCAACGAGTAGCGCAGCACCCGGTGGCCAGAGATTTGTAATTCAGGTCCACCCTGTTCCATGCTGCCAAATCCGCAGTAAACTGGCGCGGATCCATTTTTTAAAAAGGCGCAAAGATCCGGCGGCGGCGTCCAGCCTGGAGGCGGACCCAGTGCGTAGCTGCCAGCGACCAGTTGACTGGTCGGCCAATGCTTGGGCGCGGGAAAAAGAACAGGGCTGTAGAGATGGATGACCGGTTGCTGGCTCGTAAGATACCGGGAGCAGGGGGCCCGCCAGGGCACCCGACCGGAAAATCTTTCAGCCTTCCACAAAGCCACCGCTGCCGAGCGCCCCATCAACCACAGAGCTTGCTGCAAAGCCAGGTGCGACAGATGATTCAAGAGTCGATTGCCACCGTGCTTGCGGTAAAATAGAATGGCCCGATAATCTCCCGTTTGCGTCAGTGGAAACGGGGAGAGCATGGCCGAGGGGCGGCCTGCTCTTTGGCAGAGTAGACTCAACACTTGCATTCCGGGGTGAAAGATCACGCCGCTAGAATTCTGGCAAAGTTCCCAGAGGCGCTGGTGAACGCCGAAAGATTTTTTCCGCAATTCATCCAGGCTCGCTGGCTTGTGACGAAAAAAGCTCCATGGGCTCGGATTTCGGGTCATCGAGCGAACCGCCGGCAGCTTCATGATTTCGCCCATATTCACACCGAGAGGGGCGAAAGCGACCCCGTAGGATTCCACCAGAGCCCGTTCGTCATCCGCTGCGGCGACGACGACCGGCAGGCCCGAACGTCGCATTCCCACCGCCAGGGCCAGGAAGGGCTGAAGATCGCCACGGGAACCCAGTGCGCACAGATAGATCGGCTTGACCACAGGGTTGGAATTTGCCGAGCGATGGCGTACTCCTGGAAGAACGGACCAGCCAGGATATGAAACGTTTTATGGTTGACAGTTCTATGTAAAACTATTAGGCTGTGGCCATGACGGAAAACGGTTCACCTGAGGAGCTCCGGGGCTGGTTGTGCAATGCGATGATGCGGGTCGGCACTTATATGGCGACCGTTTTTGATCGCGAGATGGCCCATTCTGGCCTCACCCAGGCGCAGTTTCGCACGCTGTTGTCCCTGTTGGCCGAGCCCCTCTCGCCGGGAGAATTGGCGCGCCGCTCCCTGCTGGAGAAGGCGACCGTCAGTTTGGTGGCCCAGCGTATGGTGGCGGCCGGGTGGCTGCAGCGCCTGCCGGGTGCCAACCGGCGCACTCATCTGCTCGGACTGACCGAAAAGGGCCAGCTGGTGCTCCAGGCCTGCCTACCGGCCGCCAACAACCTGGCCAAACTGGCCACCGGCGTCCTGGATCAGGGAGAGCAGCAGCAATTGCAGTCCCTCCTGGTCAAACTAGAAAATCACCTGCGGGAGAACACCTGAATGATCGATCTTTTCTTTCGGCTAGGGAACCTGGCCATTCTGCCCTTCTGGTTGAGTATGCTGGTGGCGCCGCAGTCCCAGTGGACCCGACGCCTGTTGAGGACCCCCTGGATGAGCGCCGTTTTGGCCGTGCTTTACGCCCTTTTGGTCGTGCCGGAAGCGGGCACCTTGCTGCCACTCCTGGCCAGGCCGCAGCTTTCGGAAATCGCGGCGCTTTTGGGTACACCTTTGGGAGCGGCGGCCGGGTGGCTACATTTTCTGGCCTTCGACCTGTTTGTGGGCCGCTGGATCTGGAAGGACGCGCTGGATTCCAAATTTTCACTCGGGCTGTTAAGACCTATTTTGCTGTTGACCTTACTGTTTGGTCCGCTTGGGCTACTGCTTTATCTCTTGGCCCGCAGTCGCTTTCTCACGGCCCGGCCGCTGTTGGGCTTGGCTGGCGCTATGCTGGCTCTAGTGGTGATTTCCACGCTGGGTCTGGCGCTGGATTCGCGCACCATCACCAATCTGCCCGCCTGGATCAAGCCACTGAAATTC
>JALHOV010000204.1 GCA_022842865.1 Vulcanimicrobiota bacterium
TACCGGCTCGACTCTTTGCCGATCCACGCGGCCTGGGCTGCCGCCTGGCCACCTATCTGCAGGCGGCTCGCGCCGTAGGCGGGGATTTGTTTGACTACTTCTTCGTGGACAAGCAGTCGCTCTTCTTTTTACTTGGAGACGTTTCCGACAAGGGAGTTCCGGCGGCGCTGTTCATGGTCCGGGTGCGCACGCTGCTGCGCACATGGGGTCCGCGAACCAGCGATCCGGCCGCTCTATTGCGCCTCATGAACGAAGAGCTCTGCCAGGAGAATCCGGCTTGCATGTTTGTGACTATGGTTTGTGGCCGGCTGCAACTGGACACCGGAGCAATCCTGTTGGCCCGAGGGGGACACGAGCACCCGATCTTGGTGGGCCCGGGGGCTCAGGCTCAGGCGGTGGAGTTCGAGGGCGGTCCCGCACTGGGATTGTCTGAAGGGATGGAGTTTGTCAACTACTCACTGCAATTGGGTCCGGGGCAATCGCTAGTTTTCTACACAGACGGAATCTCGGAGGCTTGCAACTCCCAATTAGAGCAATTTGGCGAAGAACGTTTGATTCAAAGCCTGCAAAATTTGGCCGGCCAGGACGCGGGCTCGATGGTCTCGGGGCTTTGCGAACGACTGGGAGAGTTTGTAGACGGAGCGGAAGCTTTCGATGACATCACTCTATTGATTCTGCAGGGCCATCAGAATGTCGGGACCAACGGGGATGCATGACCTGCTCGGAGTGTGAAGCCTGGTTAGCCTCCGTGGGAATGGCCACGGTACTGCCAGGGAAGGCAGCGCTATGGCCGTGCATGTTATGGGAGGCTCAAGGACATCGCGGACCGTTTTCCGGTTGGGACGAGGCTTTTCAGAATGTGTGGACCTGGAAAGACGAATTGCCGGCCAAAGGCCGAGCCTGGGCCGGGCACCTGCTGGGTTCGCAAGTCATGCTGGTGCACGTGAGCCTGCTGCCGGTGTTTTTGGGCGCGCGCGGTCCTTTGGAGGTGGAAGAGCTGTATGAAGAGGGTGGGCTGAGTCAGCCGGCGGTGCGGATTTACCGTCATCTTCTAGGGGTTTCGGCGGCGGTGGGGCGAGCCGAGCTGCGAGCAGCCTTGGGTCTGTCCGCTCCGGTTTTCGATAAGGCCTGCCGAGATCTGGAGCGGCTGCTGGTTTTGACACGGTGTGGCACGGTGACCGAAGGCCCTGGTTGGGGGGCCAATGCTTACGCACTGGTGGAGCGCCATTTTGCCGAGATTTCGCCTCTGGGGCACGGGCCGGCCCGGTTGGCCCTGGCAGAGACGCTGCGGCGGGTCGCGCCGGAGGCGACCGAGGTGCAGTTGCGGCGCTGGAGCCGGGCCCTGGGCGGCTAATCGGGGCTGCTTAGCGGTGGATGATGGGAGTGTGCACTCGAGAGTCGGAACGGATTTCGCTGTTGGAGTAGTTGACGTTGTAGGTCCGGTAGCCTTTTTGCTCGACCTGGAAGCCGCTCTCGGTCTGGGTGATGGTCTGGGGTCGGCTGCTGTAGCCTTCCGTGACCGTGATGGTGTTGCCCTGCTGGGTGATCACGTCGGGACGATAGGTATATTTTTGCAGATGGATGGTGTTTTCCTGGCGGGTCAGGGTATGCGTCCGGCGTCCATGGCTGTAGATTTCCACTCCGTTCCCGTTCTGCCTGATCTCATAGCGAGCCCGGTTCCATTCGCGCACTTCAATTCCATTGCCGATGCGCACCACTTCTTCGCTGATGCGTGAGCGCGAGAGAGTCTGCAGGCTGGTGCCATGATTCCGAAAGCCATCGGGGGAAAGGCGGGTGGTGCTGACGCTGCCGTCGGCGTTGCGGGTCAGGGTGGGGCTGGCGAACCAGCGCCCCTGCGAGTCGCCCAGGCGCGCTTCCTGGAACTGAGTGAGGCCAACTTCCTGACCCAAGGCCAGTTGGGGCACGAACATCAGGTTATCGTTGATGTCGCGAAAGATACCGGCGCCCATGTAGGTGCCCACCGGGCTGTAGGGGTCATCGCTTTCGGAACTGGTCTGATTGCCATCCATGTCGATGGAATAGTTCGTGCTGGTGGAGCGGTCCAGGTCGATGCGCGGCACGCTGTCAGGCAGAATCATCAACTGCGGATTTTCCAACGGCAGCGGAGTGGTGGCCTGGATGGGCTGGATGGGAGGAGCCTGGGTGCAGCCGGTCAAGGCCGCCCCACCAGCCAGCAAGACCATAGCGGTGGCGGCCAGTTTCCAGGGGCCGCGAGACTCTTGCTCCGCCGCCTGAAACTGGTCACTCGGCAGTTGGGGGGCGATTCTGAGAGCTGGTCTGGTCGTCTGGGACCTGTGGGACAGCGGCGAAGTGTTGGTGTTGATGGCGCTCATCTACGGAGGATTTCACACGGGCCTTAAATTTTCATGAACGGGACCGTAGGAAGGCGGCGCTATTCACGGAAGCCTCAGTCATGCAAGCCAAGCCGGGGAGCCTCCTGAACAGGGTGTTTGATACTAATGAGTCAGTTCAAGCTGCATCTTTTGCACTTTTTCGGGGCTGAACTCAAGATGCTGAGCCAGCCGACTGATCAAATCCTGTTCCTTGCTGTGTAAGGCCCCGTCGCTCTGAAGCATGCGGAGCACTTCGCGCATCACCTCCTCGCCGGCGCCCCCGACGCTGAGACGGCCGAGCACGTCCCCGAATTCCACGGTCGGAGCGCTCAGGCAAGCTTCAATCTGGGAAACACTGACGCAGCCGTTAGCCAACACGCGGCGTAAAAAAAGGGCTTCTTTTTCAGCCAATTGGCCGTCAGCCCAGGCGGCGGCCACCAGCAGTTCTTGAATCGGTGACAAGTTGCTCATGACTACGGCGATTCGCGGATCGCCTTGAGAGGGCCTTTATTTTCGCCTCCTGACGAGGTCGAAACCCCCGCGCGGAGGAATTCATTCCCATGCGTCTTTTGCTGCTGCTGGTTTTGATGCTGTGGACGCCGTTGGCGGCCCAAACCGTGGAAAAGCGACAGCTGGCCGGGCGGCCGGTGATCCTCTGGATGCCCAAGAAAACGGCCGCTGCGCCGGTGGTGGTTTTCTCCCACGGCTGGCGAGGCGTCAATCATCAGTCCGCTCCGCTGATGCGCACACTGGCCAAGGCGGGCTATGTGGTGGTGGCTCCCAACCATAGAGACGCCTTGTTCGGCACCGGCATCCCGCCGGAACCTCAGGTGAGTTTTGACGATCCCACTTTATGGACAGCGGAAACTTATCGCGACCGGGCGGAGGACCTCGCCTCGGTGTGGGAGGCTTTGCGGAAGGAATATAAACCTCGAGTCGATCCAGCCCGACTCGTACTGATGGGCCATTCGCTCGGCGGCTATACCGCTATGGGCTTGAGCGGAGCGGTGCCGGCCTGGGACCGCTATGGTTTCAAGCCGTTGGCGGTGGTGTGTTACTCCCCTTTCACCACCCCCTTCCTGGCACACGGCTCGCTCATCTTGCGAGCGCCGGTGATGTATCAAGGGGGGACCGAGGACGACTTCATCACTCCGCCCGTGGCCCGTCCGGGGGGCACCTACGATCGCAGCAGCAAACCCAAGGTGTTCGTTGAGTTTGCGGGCGCTATGCACACCTCCTGGAGCTTGCTGGATCCCGACTTTGAAGAGCCCATCGAGGCCTACACGCTGGCCTTTTTGGATCATTTCGTCATGGGCAAGCCGGTAGCTCCGATTCTGCGCAAGCCTCCGGCGGGTGTCAGCGATTTACGCTTTGAGGAGTAGCTGAGCCATTTTGCGGGCGGTCGGACGCACGTAAGCCCGGGGCAAGATGACCTGGTAGTGAACCGTAGGGAGTTGCGGAAGCGGTCGGGCCACAAATCCTTTGGGGGTCGGGCAGAAAGAGTTGACCACGGCCAGGCCCATTCCCAAAGACACGAAGTGGAGCGTAAGTTCCCAACCAATGGCTTCAGCCGCCACCTGAAAAGGCGGGAGAGCGCTATCCAGCAGTTTTCGCTGAGGCCGATCGGCGGGTGGGACGACAAGCTGAAGATCCTGACAGTCTACCAGTTGGAGGCGGCGCTTTTTACTCAACGGGTGGTCTTTGGGAAGCAGCAAGACCTGGCCCACTTCCCGGAAGGGATGAATCTCCAGGTGGGCTGTGTCGTGCGGGCGGGGTCCGACTGCCAAATGGGCATGGCCTGTTCGCACGCTTTCGGCGTCGCCTAAGAGCAACTGGACGGGCTCTTTGAGTTTCTTGAGGGCGGGTCCGAGCAGATACATGTAAGCGCCCTGGCCGGCGGCCATGCGCAGCGGCTGCTGCGGTTGATCCTGACGGAAATCATGGAACCGGGCTTCCATCTCGCGGGCAAAAACGGCCAATTTTTGGCCCTGGACGGTCAGCTGGAGTTGACGGCCCTGCTTGACATAGAGCTGACTGTTGAGCGACCGGGCAAGCTCCTGAATCTTCGTGTGCAGGGCTGGTTGCGAGAGATGCAGCTGCTCAGCGGCATGCGTGAAGTTGAGGGTGTCGGCGAAGATACGAAAGGCCTTGAGGGTGTCCAAGCTATTCATGCAGACTATAGCTTATTGATTTTTCGTAGTTCTCCTGGATAGCTGGTTCTTTTAAGCTCCAGACATGAAAAACAAAGTCCTGGGTGTGGACGTCGGTGGCGTGATCATCGACCGGCAAAACGACCGTGCCGACACCTCCTTTTTCGGTCCGAACTATCTACAGACTCCCGCTACGGAAGGGGTTTTTGAAACCCTCAAGCGAGCCGGCCAGCTCGGCTTTACGGTGCACGTGGTGAGCAAATGCGGCCAGAACACTCAGCGCAAGACACTGGAATGGCTGGCTCATCATAACTTCTACGAGCGCACCGGGGTGGACCCGGGGCGGGTGCATTTTTGCCGCACACGGCCTCAGAAAGCGCCGATCTGCACAGCCCAGGGAATCACCCACTTTGTGGACGATCGTCTGGATGTGCTCGAGTATTTGCACGACGTGGAGAATCTGTTTCTGTATCAGCCCAACGCGGAGGACCTGTCGCGCTGGCGCGATTCGCGCCAACGTGCACGACTGGTTACGAGCTGGGCGGAGGTGCTGCTACAAATTGCGGGGGCACATAGTCGGTGAGCCAGACACCGTTTTCGGAGCAGTAGAAAAGGTGGCCCTGACGGTGCATCTCTGCGGCCTCAATGGTAAGCAGAACCGGCTGGCCACGGCGTTTTCCGACCTCTACTGCCGTGGCCGGGTCGGGGGAGAGATGGACGTGGTGACGCTGCCCTTTGAGCAGTCCCTGCTGGAGGATGGAGGTGAGGCTGGCCTGAGGGGTTCCATGATAAAGAAAATCCGGAGGGACCTGGGGCTGAAGCTCCAGGTCGACCTTGGTGCTGTGGCCCTGGTTGGCGCGTATGCGCGTCCCTTCCAGGGCGAAGCGCTGCTTGTCGCTGGTCTGAGTGACGCGCTTCAGGTCCTCGAGAGTAGCCGGCAACCCTTTTGAGTGGAGCGCCTCGAGCAGTTCACTCTGTTCCACCCAGCCGCCGGGTTGAAGTTGCAAACCGAGCTCATGGGGCGCGTGGCGCAGATGGTAGCTTAGCGTTTTACTGAATTTTTGGTCATCCATAGCGGTCTAACCTTCGCATGGAACTCTTACAGGGTCAACCGGGTTGGTTCGTATACTCTCCGATTGAGGTGAATTATGCGTAAGTTTCTCATTAGCGCCATTGTGGGTGCGGTTTGTGCCTCCGCCTACGCTGACGTATCCGTGGAAGATGTGCTGGCCCGCCGCCAAGGGGCTGACATCAACGTGCGGGTGACCGTCAAAAATCCGGCCAGAGCAACCCAGAAGGGGCCTGTGAAGGTTACGCTGTCGGTCCGCCAGACCAGTAGCGACAAGTGGCAGACCATCAAGACCTGGACGGATATTTCCAAATTAGCGGCCGGTAATCGTGTCTCGCGCGATTTCTTCCAGGCCAACCATCCGGTGTTGCGCCAACTGGCCGAGCAGGGCGCTTTCGAGATCCGCGCCGTAGCCGAAGCTCCGGGCGCGCCCAAGGTGGGCGAAAAAGTGGTATCCTGGAAGGATACCATGAAAGGGAACTAGCTCTGAGACGCAGCTATCCCTGGTTGGTGCTGATATTGAGCGCAGGAACGCTGGCGGTGCTCTACCCCAGCTTTCCTGAGCGCTGGCCGGTGCATTGGAATGCGCTCGGCCAGGTGAACGGGTGGACGGATAAGTCTCCCTTCGCGGTTGGCGCGGGAGATGCGTGCGGCCGGCTACCGGGGCGGCCTTTACAACAACTCTGAGGATCCGCGTATTTGGGCTCCGAAGCTGGGGGGCTACGGATGGACCCTAAACTTCGCCCACGGTCGAGCCCGCTGGATTATGGCGGCACTGCTGTTGCTGCCTGTTCTTGCACTGGTCAGTTCTTTGCTGATCGCCCGTTGCGCCACGCACCCCTGACCTCGGTCAGCGGTTGGCGGACAAAAGCCAGGTTGGCTTCCAGCGCAGGTTCCAGTAGTTCCTCTAGCTCGGCAGCGGGGGGCTGAAAGCTGTTGCCGACTTCCAGAGTCATGGCCGGGATATGATGGGCTTGCAGCAGCTCCATCGAGTTGCCGGTCATGGTGTAGAGCTTGGCGCCGCTTTGAAATTTGTATTGCTCTTTAGGATTCATGGTGGCGTTTAGAGCCGTATATTCCTCCTCCGTAGCGTTGGCCGGGTAGAGTAGCCAGTTGCCGAAACCATGGTTGTCGAGCACGGCTCTCGTTTTGGCGCGCTTGAGTTCGAGGTGGATCATAGCCTGAACTTCGGGTTCGGAGGCGCCCTGGGGTCCTCGATAGGTCTCGGAGCCGGGCCGGTCAGAGGCGCCTACGTCATCGTCTTTGGCATCGGGCTTGTCACTTTCGCGGCGGTAGAGCTCGGGATGTTTGGGATCCGCGTAGTTGCGGTTCAGATCCACGCCGGCTTTGTTGGCCCGGTAGAGATTGTCGTGATCGCGAGAGTATTCGTAGCCGTCGGGATTGACCAGCGGCACGATCCAGACCTCGCGGTCGTCGGGCGGAGTGAGCAATTCAGCCAGTTTCAGCGGCACGGCCACACTGGCCCACTCGCGAGCGTGATGGCCGCCAGTGACGATGACCGCGGGCTGCTCGCCTTCCTTTTGCTTCCCGATGCGCAGCGCCCAGATGTCACGGCTCTCCCGGGTTTTCCCGATGCTGACCAGCTGGTAATAAGGCCGCTGGGCCAGTTGTTGAAGGTTCTCGGTGATCTGCTGGTAGCTGGGGTAAATTTCTCGCTCGGGCGGCCGAGTATCGGTGAGTGAGTATTTCCATTCAGTGAGGACGCGGCCTTTGAGCTTCAGCTCTTCGTCGGAAACGAAGTTGTCACCGTTCTTGTCCAGTCGCCTGGCCAGATGTTGTGATTCCTGGCGGATGGGGACTTTGTTCTGGTTGAGTTCTAGAGTGTAGGGGGGCACCTCTCTAGGAATGAGCAGGAGGCCGGGGAAGTTCCCAGCTATGGAACGGGATTGGTATGGGGTGCGCGCGGGCTTTCCTTTGCAATGGTCGCTTACGGTGGTAGATGAGCGCTTGGAATTCGCCTTTGAATGCGGCTGCCCGGCCGCTTGCGATGAAGTCCACGGCTTTGTCGAGGGCCTTTGGCGGCGCGACGTGGCCGAGTTCTTCTTGATTGCCGCCAACGGGTCTTATCAGGAGTTCAATCTGAGCCCGACCGGTGCCTGGTGGAGCGCACGCTTCCGCGGCTATCGTGACCAGTCGGGTGCGTGCCTTTGTGATTCGGTGGTCACGACAGCAGCCCGTTCGCGGTCGGGCTGGAAGGCGTCGCTGTCGGTGCTCGTGTCCGAGGTGTTGGAGTGGGAGCGTTTTCAGGTCACGGCCATTATAGGAGGCCGCTTCTTCTCCACCGGAGATTGCTCCGGGGAGCCTGACTTCCACAGGTTTTGAAAAAAAGCGGCGCCGCCCCGGGGATTGGTGCTAGTGTGGGGAGGAAAAGACGGAGCGACGCCTGGAAATTTAAAATGCGCTGACGGTTTTAGGCTCAGATAGGTCGGGCTGCTCGCCCTTGACGTAAGCCTTGGCCATCGAAACCCAGGTTGCGATGCGACCGTGTTCCGACTCCCAGTAGGTGGCCGTCTCAGCCGTTACATCGATGAGGACCAGGCCGGGTTGTTCGGGACCTTCGGGGAACCAGATTTTCCAGTCTTCTTGCCAGAGCTGGCGAATTTTCTCTTGGTTCTGGTCGAGGCGGGCTTTGCCTGAAAGGCTGACCCAGGCGCGACTGCCAGGATTGTAGTAGGAAAGATTGATGCGCGGGTCTTTCTGGAGATCCTCGATTTTGGCCGAGTCCAAGGCGCCGACGAACCAGATCGGAGAGTCCGGCTGGGGCTTTTGAGTGGCCATGGGACGCGAGTGCATATGGCCGTCGCGACCCTGCGTCGTCATCATGGCCGTGTCAAACTTTTGAATGAGCTCGTAAATCATCGTGTTACTCCTTAGATATTGTTGGTATTAAATGTGTCGCCCTGGGCGGGATCCCCGGACTCCAGACCCTTCTTGAACCAGCGCACGCGCTGCTCCGAAGTGCCGTGGGTAAACGAGTCGGGCACGACATAACCCTGGCCCTGTTTTTGCAGCTTGTCGTCGCCCACGGCCGAGGCGGCTTGGAGACCTTCCTCGAGGTCTCCCATTTCCAAAAGCTTCTTTTCGCGTGCGTAGTGAGCCCAGATGCCAGCATAAAAATCGGCCTGCAGCTCAAGGCGAACGGAGAGCTGATTCTTCTGGCTTTTGTCAGCCCGTTGCATGAGGCTATGCACTCTGTTGAGCGTGCCCATTTCGTTCTGGACGTGATGGCCCACTTCGTGGGCGATTACGTAGGCCTGGGCAAAGTCACCAGGTGCGCCGATTTTCTGGGTGAGTTCTTTATAAAAATCGAGGTCAATGTAAACCTTGCGGTCTTCGCCGCAATAGAAAGGTCCTACGCTGGCGCTGGCGCGGCCGCAGGCGGACTCGGTTGCGCCACGGAACAAAACCAGTTGGGGGTCACCATACCCAGGCAGGAGTTTGTTCCAGACGTCCTCGGTGCTGGCCAGGACCTTGGAAACGAATTGCTTCTCCTGGTTGTCCTGGGCACTGTTGGCCGGTCGGCTGCTTTGGCTACTGGTGGGAATGACGGCTCGCGGGTCGACCCCGAAATACATAGCCACCAGTGCTAGAACGAGAGTGCCCAGTCCGCCACGGACAACTCCCCCACCGCCCGATCCCCGGCGGTCCTGTACATTGCTGCTTTCTCGGCTGCCCTCAAGTAACATGAGCTCAGTGTAGAAAGGATTGCGGCTTCTTGCGAGGGATGGTATTCCCGTTATCTCGTACGGGAATACCTTTCAGGGCCTTTTCAGGCTTTGTGGGTTAAGTTGGCATCATGCGGATAGGGAATCTCGTCGTGAAGATCCCGCCCGGAGCGTCCTTCAGTGAGCTAGATGCCAAAGTGCGAGACGGCGAAATCGCCGGCTACCGCCAGGATGGCGATCAGGTCATCATAGAATTGACTCCCCGGTCGGATGTAGAAAAGCTGAAGGCGCTGGCCATGCCTCGCGCTTCTTTAGGCGTGTGGCAAAAGCTCTCGCAGGTGCTGATTCCGCCCAATCGTGAGGAGACGTGTGCTCCCGAGTATTTAAAGCTGCGAGCCTGGCAGGTGGCGGGCGGAGTGGTCGGCGGGGCTCTGGGCTATTGCGGCGCGACCGTGCTCTTCAATTCCCAGCAAGCTTCGTTCCCGAATGGCCAGGGTATTGCCATGGCGGGAGCCTGGAATTCGTACGTGGGTCTGGCTGCCAACACAGCCGCTTCGATGACGGTGGCCCGCAAGGGCGATGTCGACCCCAAACGGGTGGCCCTGTATTCGGGCCTATGGTCTACAGCCAACACCTTCGCCCAGTTCGCGGGGGCGGTCTATCTGCCGGCCCAGCATTTGCCGGTGTCGCTGGCGCTGAACGTGAGCGGGGCGTTTTCTGGAAATTTGGGTGGCGCGGCGGGAACGCATGTGGCCAATCATATGGTGGTCGAACACGCGCGCGGCACGGTCGGCGCGATCAATGGAAATCAGGATCGCTTTGCCGGTCTGCTAGGAACGCCGCTGGGGATTGGCGTGCAGTATGCCTGTTCGGCTGCCGGGCTGCATCCGACTCTGGCGCCTCTGGGGATTTTGGGCGGGGCTCTGCTGTTTTGTAATTTGCAACAGATCAATGCGATGCGCTTCGAGAGCGTGGACCGGCTTGGCCTGGAAAAACTGGTGGGCTCGCTGCTAGAAGGCAAAGAGCCTGCGGCTGTTCCGCCTTCGGGACTGTGGGGAACGGTCAAAGAAGTGTTTTCTCCACCGGCTGCTCAGGAGGGTTCGGTTCGCCATCTGGCGTCAGCCACTCCATTGCTGCAGGAGGAGCGGGTTTCGCTGCTGGCCTCCGAGGACTACCTGGTGGGCTCCGAGGGGTTGGCTTTTCGCCAGAACTGCAGCGTGAATTCGTTGATTCGCGGGACGGCGCACGCGTTGCTGCTGGCCAAGTGCAAGGGGCTTTCCTCGGTGGCTGAGGAGGTGGCTCCGGGTAAAGGGGACTTGCTGCTGACGGAGCTGAGCTACCGGGCCCTGCCGGGTGGTTCTTCCTGGAAAGACCAGTTGAGCTTGAAAGGCTGGCATATTCACCCGACCAAGTTGGAAGTCGGCGTTTCCGAGAAATGGCGCGGCAAGCCCTACCAGGTGGAGTCGATTTCGTCTAAGGAACTGTCGGATTTGTTGGCCACGCCTTCGGCTTCGGCTTTGAAGGCAGCGATGAAGGACAGTCCGCTACTGAAGGTCTAGCCAGCTGAACCAGATGGGATGGCGCTGACGATACCAGTTGAGGATGTCTTTGAGCTTGTCGCGATCGGCGATCAGAGTGGGCGGAATGCGGTCGAAGTAGACTTTCATCACGTCATCGTTGGGAAACTCCAGGGCGTCGGCACACAGGGTCTGGAGTTCGTTACGAATGCGCCCGGAATCGGAGATTTTGACCGCCCGAGTCTGATAGTCTTCGCCCGCCAGAAACCGGTTGAGCAGCGGCTGGAAGATGGATTTGCTTTTCTCTTCGCCGTGAATGAAGCGGAGGGTGAGAGTCACGCGCTTGTCGGCTCGGGGCGAGGCCAGGCGCACGGTCACCTGATAGACGTCTTTGTCGAGCTTCTTGACTCCCGGCATGCCTGAGTAGGGGTCCGGTCCCATGGCGCCCACCAGGGCGAGGACGTCCCACTGCTTTTCAGGGAAGAAGTCGTCGGCCTGCAAGATGGCCTTGGTGACGGGCAGCCCGGCTTCCTGAGCGTCCTTAAGGCGGTCGGGATGCTTGAGTTCCTCTTCGATGGGCAACTGAAAGGTGCCGGTGAGAATGGCCAACGAGACCTCCAGGTCGAGAACGGGCCCGAGGCTGGCGGCCTGCAGGGCTTCGGCGGAGGCGGCGTAGCCGTCCAGAATGTAGACCTTGTCGCCATGCTGTCCAACCAGGTAGGTGGGGGCGTAGGTGCCGCTGTCGGTGAAGGCGGGTATGCCGGTGGGCATGGGGTCGCCATCCTGAATGAGATGAACTCCCAGGTCTCTCCAGCTCTGCCAGAGGTTGCCCAGGCGGGTCTGGCGGGACTTGCCGCCCAGGGTCCAGACGTGCACGTTCTCCGGTTGCACCTGATAGGTCTTCTGAATGGCTTCCAGGACCTTCTTGCGGGGCGTGCGGAAGTCGATGAGGATAGAATCCTCGGCCGCCGTCTCGGTGACCTTCTTGGGGAGCACCAGGGTGCCGGTGTAGCCTTCGTAGGGGCGCGTGACCTGCAGGGGCTGGTTGAAGAGGTGGAGGACGGTCATGGGGCCGCTGTCTTTGCCCAGGGCGAAACGGCTGGTGTTTTCCAGAGTATCGATGGCAGCGCCCCAGACGGTGATGCGCCGGCTTTGCAGGTCGTGGCGGAAGTGGTCGTGAGTGTAATGGGGGTCGTTAAGCAAACGCTTGACCCTGGCGTCGAGGGAGCGAGCCACTTCGGGGCGGGCGTAGACGCGGCCAAAGCCAAGTTGCGGGTTGGCTCCCATCTCGGGCGTCTCGCCCGCTTTGGGCATGAGACCTTCGCCCAGGCAGACCATGATGGCGTGATTCTCGGGGAGATGACGAGTGAGATACCAGAGGCCTTCCGACATGGCGTAGGCAGAAATGGCGTCGGCGTCCTTTTTGACGACGTTAAGGCCGGCTTTGTCCAGGTCCTTGCCGTCGCCGAATCTTCCGAAGAGCTGCGTACCCAGAGCAGTGACGGCCTGGGTCATGGCCAGCATACGCTCGACGTTGCCGCCCACGAAGGACATCTCCATCGGTCGTGTCGGAGGGTTCTTGGTATAGACGGTCTCAACGTCTTCCAGCCAGAGGTGAAATCTTCCGAGAATAGGGCGGGTGTCGAAGGCCCATTGGGCTAACTGGTCGCGGCGGTCCTGTGTCATGGGGCTGCGATTCTTGGGTTGAGCGAGGGGTTCCTGTGGGTTGTCGAGTTGCGGAGAGTTTTGCGCGCCAGACCTTTATGGCCACGTTGGGCGCTACCTTGGTGTCGGTGACTGCCGGCGAAGTAGTGATCGAGCTTTGCGGCCGGGAGGACCTGGTGCAACAGAACGGGTTTCTACACGCCGGGGTGACCACGGCAGTGGTGGACTCCGCCTGCGGCTATGCGGCTTTGTCTATGATGCCCGAGGGGGCGGACGTGCTGAGCGTGGAGTTCAAGGTGAACTTACTGTCCCCGGCAGCCGGGTCTCGCTTCCGGGCAGTGGGACGGGTGGTCAAGGCAGGGCGGACGTTGACCGTGTGTCAGGGAGAGATGATCGCGCTGGACTCGGGCAAGACGGTAGCGCTGATGACGGCCACGATGATCTCGGTAACTCGACCGTAGGCCGTTCCGGCGCCCCACCCGTTTCGGCGCAGCCACGGGTCTCGGCATTGCGCCTACCGTTATCGGCATTGCGCGGCGCGGCTTAGGAGATAAACGAAAAAAGCGCCTCGTGGGCGCTTCGTTCTGCTCTTTGGCAGCTAGATAATCAATTTGAGTAGCTTCACTTGAGTATCGACAGAGATACGAGTTT
>JALHOV010000205.1 GCA_022842865.1 Vulcanimicrobiota bacterium
TCAAAAAAGAACGGATTGCCCTCGCGCTCCACCTGTTTTCTGAGACGCTCCCCCAGAAACTCCGGGAACAGCGCATAGATCTGGTAGACGCTACGCACCATGCCATCCACAAAAATCGGAAAGCGCGGAATCCGCCCGGCCTGCTGCTCGCGCAGCAAAATCAGCAGCACTTCCTGAGCCCGCCCCAGCGCAAAAGCCGGAATCAACACCTAGTCCCCCGTAAAAAACACCCGACCCTCGGCCGTATCCAACGTCAGCGAACAAGCCCCCAGCACGTGGCCCGACAACAAAAACGTCGCCTGCAGCTCCCCCTCGCACAGGTCAAAGACATCACCCGGGCGGACCACCTCGGTCCTGGCCAGCATCGAAGTCACGGGATGCTCCGGATACAACGGAATCTCCGCCTCCTGCAGCCAGCGCATCTGCATGATTTTTAGAGAGTCGGCCAGCATGATGCGCATCGGCGCCAGCGTCGCTTCCGAGGTGTGAAGCGGCACCTTCGGAAAAGCCAGATGAATCAAAGGTAAGGCGCCGATATGGTCTGCGTGGGCGTGGGTCACCAAAATCGCATCCAGCCCGCCCAGCTCCTGAACCCGCTGCAAATCCGGCAACCGGTCCACCTCAGCCCCACCGCCCATGCGCTGGCCGCAATCCACCAAAATCCGCCGCGCCCCCACCTCGACCACCGAGCAAGACCCGCCCACTTCCTGAGCGCCACCGACGAAATGAATATTCATGAGCCCACTCTACTCTCTCTGCTGAACCTCCGCCTCCAGCGCGCTCACCAGCTCCGATAACAAGCCGCGGTAAGCGGGGTGAGCCGGGCCCCAGCCCGGCAATCTTACAAATCCGTCCTGTTGAGCCTGAATCTCAACCTCTACCCGCAGCTTCTGTTGCTGTTCCGGAGCCAGGGACTCAAAAAATTCAAGCCTTTGAACAACACGCTGGCTCGAACGCTCTCGTGCCATCTCGTCTTCCTCGCGTTGCGAAACGCGCAACCGATGAATCTTCTCGCGCTCTTGTTTTTGCACCTGAGCCTTGTCCACCACCGCCTGGCCGTAGCCGCCCCGCAAAATTTCGGAAACAGATAGCCCGCCGGATTCTCCACCTGCACATGCTTTAGTCAATCGACCGCTTGCGCGATCATCTCACCTTGAGCCAGCTGCTCCAAATGTTGAGTCACCCAGCGGTTGATGGTTTCCTGTACCGGTCGCCCGCCTCGGTCCAGGTGGTAGGTGAGGACCCCTTTTCGGTTTGCAGCGACAGCCGGTCTGAAGCCAGGTTGTAGCGGTAGCGTAATTTCAGCAGCTCCGTGCTAGACAAGCTGGTGGTCACGTTACCGTTCTGGTCGTAAATCAGGCTGGGCTCGCCCAAATAGCAAAAGTTCCTCTCACGCTTCTGTCCGAGGAGAAGCTACGTTTGCGATCGAAACGCAGGCTCGATGATCGCTTTACAGGACGAGAGGGGGTTGCTCTTCCGGCCGGCCTCCCAGCTGGCCGCTCTGGTGCCTGATGGCTTTGGCCGTTGGCGGGTTTCGCTGCGGGATGGCTCGGTGGCGCACATTCCCGGGGAGCGTCCGGAGGGTCCATGGGTGGCCCTCCGCGAGGCCTGGGTGCTGCCCGAATGGCTGACCCACCAGGGTGAGCGCTGGCTCGATCCGGCGGGGTTTAGCTATGCCTACGAGCCATTAGAGCCGACCGGCTGGGTGGATCCGGACCCGGGCCCGGTCGTCACCCTTTGCTCCCACGGCACCGGCTCGTTGCTGCATACGGTGGATGGGGACCATACCAGCCCGCTGACCGCAGCCCAGAAGGCCAGAGAGCACCCCGGATTGGTGCTCATTTCCCGGGGCAACTACTGCAACCCAGCCCATTTGCGCCGCATCGAGCGGGATCAGACCCGCCACCGGCTCGTCTTCGATGATGGCAGCTCGCTGCTGGTTTCCCACAAGTTCCATTTCAAGGCGGCCCAGCGTCTGGGACTGCCCCATTTCTTCCACCTGGATCCCCACGTTCCCGGACTGTGGCGTGACGGAAAGCGCGACTATCCTTACGACATTATCGATGCCCGAGCCGAGCGGCTGAGGGCGGATTTCCAGAGCCCTCGCCATCTTTTGGCCAACATTCTTTGGCAAATTCTGCGACGCCGCAAACTGGGAATTCCCGACCACGCCTATCCCGATTATCGGGAAATCTGGTATTACGCGGTCAAAACGACCCTTCACCGAGCCGGTTTTCTCACTCGCGCCGAACGGGGCTGGGACCCGCACCACCGCTCGCCAGCCACTCCTTCCTTTCTATTGCTGCAAACGCTGCTGGCGCAAATGGTAGGGGAAGACCGGCTGTGCACCTTTCGCGAGTTCGGCTTTGTGGACAAAAACAAGCAAGAATACCGCATCGGTGACCGATTGCCCAACGTGCTGGTAGTCTGCGAGAAAGATAGCCTGGGCGACAAGTTAGAGTTCCTGGCCGACCAGTTCGGAGTCAGCTATGTGGTCCTCGGCGGCCAGCCCTCACTCCTGGCGACCCAATTTTTTTCCGAGAGGATCCGCGCCCTGGGTCCTCTGCGCATTATCGCCTATGTGGACTACGATCCGGCCGGCTGGATCATCGTGCGCAGCTTTATCGAGCAACTGGACCGCTACGGCATCGAGTGTCCCTGGGGCATCCACGGTTATCTGGTGCGGCCCGAATCGTTCAGCCCGGAAGAACTGGAGCTGCACGCCCTGCCCCTTGAGGCCGACTCGGCCTCAAGCGCCGGCAAAAACAAGCTGTGGGTGCTGGAGTGTGGCGGCATTCACGGCGAGGAAAAAGGCATTACCGCCAACCGACTCGATCCCGTAGAGCGGGTGGCGGCCGTGATGGCGGAATTGCTCGCCTCGATCAAACAGGACTAAAACAGCCGGACACATGTGGCCGCATTCGATTAACGCCTGCCACCCGCTCGAACCTTAAAATAAGCTCAACGAATCAAACGGAGCAACAACAACATGAAAGCTCTTTACGTCAGCAGCAATAACTGGACCAAGACCATCGGTGGTGACTCCAAAGATAGCAAGAAGACCGAAAAGCCGGACGGTGTGGTCGCCAAGAAAAAGGACGCCGAAGTCCAGACCATCAAGCTCAAAGAGGCAAAGGGCAAAGACAGGGTCGACTGGAGCAACGAGGACGGCGGCAAAGAAAAGACCCGGAACATCCCGAATTTCGCGATGTCATTCGCCTAAAAAGGTAGCAGAAGTCACCCCTCAGTTTGCGGGTGACTTTTTGCATTCCCGATGTATTCGCTGGAAGAGTTGGTATGTTGGACTCACCTCCATCAAGCGGCCCAGGCCGGCGATCTCAAATCGTTGCTGCAACTGCTGGAACAACGAGCCGATGCCGAGGCACGCGCCCTGGACGGCACCACACCCCTGCTGGCCACTGGCAAAGCTTCCATTGTCAGGGCGCTGTTGAAAGCCGGAGCCAATCCGGACGCCGCCTCAGACGACGGCTGGGACCCGGCTACGGCGGCGGCAGCTCGCGGCGATGCTCGCAGCCTGGACCTTCTTTATGCGGCCGGGGCCGCGCCGAAGGCCGAACACGCGGCCCGATTCTTTCACCGTCGTCTGAAGGCACGTTTGCTTGAGGCGGGCGACCACGATTCCCGCCGAGAAGAGTGGCTGGGTCGGGAATCCACCATGCCCGACATCTTCCTCTCGGACCCAGGCTGGTGGCCCGGCTTCTTAAACTGGGAGCCGATCCCAACTCCGTCGACGCGCAGGGGGTGACCGCCCTGATGCTGGCGGCCGACCGCTCCTCCCGTGACACGCTGAAGGCCCTGCTCAAGGGTAGGGCTTTAAATTGCCCCACTACCTCTTCGCCGCAATGGAGCCCGCTTGCGGGCGACTGGAGGCTTGAGATTGGGGCAGTTTAAGGCCAGACCTGGCGAGCTGGTCACATCTGAGCAATCTTCTGGCAAACCCTTTGCGAGTAAAGTTGGGGCATGAGAATCGGCGTCAAGAATCAACAGCCCCCAACCCAACAGCCGTGGTCGGCCCTGCAGAAGGCGGCCACCGATTTGGGCAAGACCCAGGACGGATTGGTGCACCTCGACGGTGTGCGCTGGGATATCGAGAACAACCCGGATGGCAGCACCATCGAGAAGGGTGTTTTCCGCGACGCCTACATCAACCCGGAGAAGGTGACCGACGTCTTCTTGTGCGTCAAACCCTTCACCGAAAAGCCGGGCAATCTGCCCGGTCACGCGCTGCTCAAGTTTGCCTTTGCGCCCGACGCCCCCGTACGTGACAGCCAGGGTAACGAAGATTCCGCGCTGGCCATATCGGTCGAAGTGCACTTCAAGCAGGGTCAGGACTACGACCCCATCGGAGGTCAGGAACCGCAGCCCCTTCTCTATCAACTGGGCACTTGGACCGACGCCATCGAGAAGGCCACCGTGCACGACCGCAACCCCCTCAAGGTCTACAAGCTCAAGCTCGACCAGGACCAGAAAGTTGCGCTTTTGAAAGAGCGCCTGCAGGTCTCGGTGCAGGACCACAGTCAGAACATGTATCACCCGATCACCAATTCGTGCCTGTCCACGCTGATCGACGGAGTCAATCGGGTCGTTCCCAGTCATCAGCAGATCGCCCGGGTGGACTCCAATGGGGATCCGGAGCCGCAGGCGACCATCCCCCTCTGGTCTCCCCAGGCTTTCCGGCGCTACAACCTGTTAGAGA
This sequence comes from Vulcanimicrobiota bacterium, assembly GCA_022842865.1. Classification (GTDB taxonomy): domain Bacteria; phylum Vulcanimicrobiota; class Xenobia; order Xenobiales; family JADMJV01; genus JADMJV01. The sequence continues at coordinate 4,718 of JALHOV010000205.1, forward strand.
AACCCATTCCCGAAGTGATCCCGGCCAAGCCCCGACCCTAGGGAACAAAGCAACCGGCTCTGGCGACGGGCCCGGACATGAAAAAATCCGCTTTCTTCTCTCTCATCTTCGGCCTGGCCCTGGCCTGTGCGGCTCCGCCTGGTCACCTGCAGGGCAGTGCCCCGGGACCGGTAGCCGTTTACCCGTGCGGCCCCGAACTGCAGGCCGTACTCGAGGAACACGGACTCCCCATGCACGGTTCGGCGGCTCCCGCGCAGGCCCGAGCCAGTCGCATCATTGTGCCCCTGAAGGAAGGCCATTTCCGCCTGGAGGGCCTGGCGCCCGGCCGCTACTACGTGGAAAGTCCCCCGCTCTACTATCCCGGGGACGAAGCCTTCATCGACCAGATCTTTGCGGGCGGGGGCTGCGTCTATTTCGCACACAGGCAAAGTCAGCTCATCGAGGTAGTGGCCGGACAGACGGCCGAGGTTCACCTCAAATAGCCCGGCCTTTTTCGAGCCAAAACCTGCGATGACTGTTCTGGAGGGATACGCCCTCTGAGGCGGAACCGGGCCCCTAAGATGAGATGGCAGGATGAACTATTCGCCCGCTTCCTGGGCAGATTGGCTCGAACGTTAAGCTTCTCGCGGATCGAGTTCCGTGCAGAGATCCCCTCCGAGCGCCGCCGAATCTATTACTTCAATCACACCTCTCATGCTGACAGCGTCTTGCTGTGGGCGGCTTTACCCAAGCTGCAGCGGCGCAAGCTGCGCTTTGTGGCGGCCAAGGACTACTGGGATACCAGTGCTCTGCGCCGCTACGTGGCCGAGCGCTGCTTTCGGGCCATTTTCCTGGAACGCCAGCCTAAAACCAACGAGGAGCGCCAGCAGCAGGTGTCTCAGCTGGTCTCGCAGGTCGGGCCGGCCGAGTCGATTCTTCTGTCTCCAGAGGGGACCAGGGGCGACGGCCACCAACTGGCGCCTTTCAAGAGTGGCATTTATTATCTGTGCCAGGCCCAGCCCGACTTTGAGCTGGTGCCCGTCTATCTGGAAAACCTGCATCGCTTGCTGCCCAAAGGCGCCTTTGTGCCCCGCCCCGTCCCCTGCCGGGTGGTCTTCGGCGAGCCCTTCTCTCTGCAGGAAGGGGAGTCGCGGGTAGAGTTCCTGGAGCGAGCCCGACTAAGATTGCTGGAGTTGGAACGTAATTAGGTTGGAATTTGGGACGGACCTTTAGTATACTATCCATTGATGAGAGTGCGGGCGGGGCTGACGATTCCAGAGGTGATGGTGGCGATGACGCTGACCGGCATCCTTCTCACCCTCGTTTACCCGTTGCTCACCCAAACCGTCAAAGCGATGTTACGTGCGGACGCGGATACGCAGTCGCAGCAAAAGGCAGTGCTGCTGATCGAAAAATTTTTCTCGGACTTTGCTTCCACCACTCGCTCCTCCTTGACCGTTTTGGAAAGCCTTCCGGCCGCTTGTTTTCTCAGTGAACGTGAGATGAGCGTGCCCAATTTGGCGGTTTTAAGGGCGAACGATGATTATTATCCCTCGGACGGCTACAGTACGCCCATTGTATGGAAGAAGTTTGTGGCCATGCGTTATAACGCAGCCGAGAAAAGTCTGCAGCGAATGGAATTTCCTTATTCTGGGTCATCTCAGCCAGCATGCATGAAACCGGAACAATTGGCCAAAGTCATGGATGATTTTCGCTACCGGGGTAGCGAAAGGTTAGTAGTGGGAGGAATTGAGGCCTTGAAGATGCGAGCCACGGGAGACTGCTCCTTGACCTTGGAACTGGTCGCCCAACAACGGGCCGACCTCAACAAAAGCACCCGAATTCAAGTGGTGCTGAGCATGAGGAACTAGCCGATGGCAGCCAGGAAAAAACGGGCCTTAGCCCTGATCACCGTGCTGATGGTGAGCATGGTCTTATTGATGATCGTGCTGACCGGGGTCCAGATCACCGGTCGCAACCTGTTTACCATTGGACGCAGCCACGACCGAAATCTGGCCCTATATGCGGCGGAGTCCGGCATCTACAAAACCCTGGCCGAAATCGAAACTCTCGACCGCTACCCGACCGACGGCTTACGGCCGCGCGTGCAGTTGGGCAACGACTCCGCTTACCAGGTTAGCACCACCCGATCGGGCGACCTTATCACCCTGCGGTCGCAAGGCTTCGCTCCTCGGGCTACGCGCACCTTAGAAGTCTCCGTCACTCTCTCTCCGGACAGCTTTTACGGCGTGGTGACCCAAGGCCCGATTGGATCCGGCGACGACACTTTTATCAATGCGGTGCTCTCCACTTTGAACCCCAAGCCCGGACCGGGCAATATCCACACGAATGACGCCTCCTCCGGGGCGATTGTGGCCGAAAAGATAACGCCCACCGACCCGCAGCGACTTTCGGTGACGGGCGAGGCAACCTCGGTGGGCCAGATTTCGGCGACCATCACGGGGAAATCCCAAACCGGCGCGCAGTTCGTCAATCCCCAGAACGTCGATCGCAACAGTCTACTGGGCACGGCCGTCTACACCAACATTCCCGCCATACCGGCGGACGGAATCATACGCGGCCATAAGCGCATTTCCGAGGTCGACTTGGAACGACCCTTGATGATCGAAGAGGGGGCCGTTTTGCACGTGACCGGCGACCTGGCTTTAGCTCGCGGAGTGACTGGCAGCGGCACGCTGGTGGTGGACGGAGAATCGCTGGTCCGCGGTTCCGAGACCATCGACACCAACAATCCACGCGGCGTCTTCTTCTACGCGGGGGGCGGAGTGGCTTTGGTGCACCCGGAAGCTGCTCGCGCGACTTTGTCGCTGACCAACTTTACTCCCGAACCCGCCACTCCAGAAAATCCCAATCCGGTGGTTCGTCCGGCGGAGAGCCACGAGACCTATGAATACGTGCCCGACCCCATCAGCACGTTTTTCGCAGACAAGCCGGCCGATGCCGAGTTTAATTTGCGCCAGGGATTGCCGTTGGATGCACCCACCGACCTGGAATTCTTCGAATACTACGAAGAGCAGTCGATTGAGCCCTCGGAAGCCTTTAAACTTTGGATGGACGGCGACGAAACGGTCGGTTTAACTGGACTCCGCCCGGAGGTGAAACAATGGCTGGCCAAGAGCAAAGACGACCCGGAGGTGAAACGGCGCCTGCGAGAGATGAAGGTGGAGCCTCGATGAGGAAGTTGCTGATCGCCGCTTTGGCTCTTTCGTGCATGGGCTGCCGGGGCTACAGGGTGGTGCGGGTGACCGGATGGGCCGAGCGGTCGAGAGTGGCTCAACAGACTTATACATTACGACGGATCAATGGGAACGACTATTGGACCTCGGTGCTGCTCAGCCCCAACTCACCCACCTCCGCGCTCTACATTCCGAATTACGCGTATTACCAGGGGTTCATCTACACCCCCAAAGGCATGTCCGTGATCGGTCAGGTGCGCTTGATCGGCGGCGCGGCCGCGGAACAAAATGTCGCACTGCGTAGCGGCGCGATGGTCACCACCAATCCGGAAGCCATGCTCAATCGGGTGCAACCGAGCCGCTACCGCTACCAGGTGGTCCGCTGGAAGGAAATTTAGCGGGGGGCCGGCAGAATGGTCTCCAGGAAAACCTGGCGCGGGGTCTTTTGCTGGACCCAAGTCACCTTGGATTCAACCCGAACGTAGCGGTCTTGAGGAGCAGGCAGCCGGGTGAAAGTGAGCTCTCCTTCGAATCGAACGGACTGCCCCTCATCCACTACAAAATCTTTAGAGAACTGGCGATCCGCCGCCGTTCCGTCCATGGTGGTCCGAAAGTAGGCGGCGTCCCCTTTCATCTGCTCAATAGGCTGACGGGCGAGGTTGGACGCGTAAGCGGTGTATTTGGAAAACTTGGCCGCCCGCCAAACCGCCGCGGTCAGGGAAGCCAGGCCCAGAATCGCCACGGCGGCCAGAGCCAGAGCGATTAGAACTTCGGCGACCGTCAGGCCACGTTTTCGCATGCTCCACTTTTCTCTACGAAATCCTGAAATCCCGTGTCAGCGCAAACGGAATCGGCGAACCTGGCTCTGAGAGAGGGAACATACTGGGGCTAAAGACGCAGGAACGTTTCGTAGTTCGATCCGATAGCGGCACTTTTGGCGGGAGCCACGGGCATACATTTCGTGAGTTTCAGGAAGGTCGACGATCTCTTGGAGAACGGCGCCGGCGCGTTCACAGCTGCGACGGGAGGCCAGGTTGTCGGGATCGCAGGTGATCCAGAGTTCCTGGAAACCGTGTTTCCTGGCTAGAGGCAAGAGCAACCGCAGACTGCGCCCGGCCAGGCCCTGGCCCTGGTGATCGGAATGCACCGCGTAACCCACCTGACCGGCGAATCGAGTGAGATCCTGCTGGTCTCCTAGTCGCAACTCGATGCCCCCCACCGCCCGGCGCCTACCGTCGAGAAACATTCCAAAGCGGTAAGTGGCCACGTAGTTTTTGTCAGGGTCGGGGGGATTGGTAGCGAGAATACGCAGGGCGAGGTTGCCGTCCCGTAGACGTCCGTGAGGAAGAAAAGTCTCGAGAATGGCCATGCTAAGCCAATCGCCTTTTCAATTCGGCCTGCAGATTGTCGGTCTGACGTTGGAACCAGCTGTCAGGGGCGTAGTGCCGAACGAATCCGAGACACGAGTGGAGGGCCACGCCGCTAAAGATTCCGATTTGGCAGAGCAGCTGTGGGTCGCCGGCCTGAATCCCGTCCAGGCAAACGGCGGCCACCGCGGTCACGCCGCTGAGTCCCAGGGTTTTCCAGATCGAGAGTCGACCACGCGCCTGGGGAGGCTGATTGACCGCTTGCTGCAGCGCCTGGCGAACTCGACCGCGCAGATTCTCAACCCAGGTGTCGAGGTGCTGATCGCGGACCAGGCTCATTCCGCTCAGGTCGCAGGTCAGGCCTGCTGCGCCGGCGATCACCACCGCCCCGGGGATATCCAGCCGGCCTTCCAGGCACTTGAGCGTGACGCCGTGCAGAATCGGCAGGATGCGATCGGGACCCTGCTCTTTCTCCAGCATCAGGATGAAGTCGCCAGGGACGGCCAGTAGATGAACGCGTCGCTGGCCCTTTTCGCTAAACCAGGTGTTGCCAATGTTCTTGGAGGCGTCGTAGGGGATGACCTGGGCCGGTCGCGGGGAGGCGGCGAAATAGCGACCCTGACTGATGGTCCCGTCGGTCAGGCCAGGGCTGCGCAGCCAGTCAAATTCGCCTTCCTGCTCTACCCAATCGGCAAAGTAGGTGACATCGTCTCCGCCCGGGGGTTTGAGCAGGAGCTGGGGAGTGGAGTCGGAGGACGCGTAGTGGTCCATCAGCAAGGGGGTAGTGACCCGGATCTGCTCCGGCCCGGAGTAGAGCGGGCAGTCCGGAGTTTGCTGAATCCAGCGCAGCGAGCGCAGATCGGTGTCAGACTTGAGCAGCATCCCATGAGCGACGTAGTGGACCGGGATAGGGCAGTACTGCAGCAGGTAGCCTAACAGGCCGCAGAGGTCGGGGATCTTCGCTTGACTCTGAAAATAAAGGCCCAGAGCCGCTCCACTGGAGGGCAACAGCGGATTGATGGCGGGCTTCTTGTCGGAAGGGAGGAAGTCGGCGGCCTCGGGAGGCTGAGCGGCGTCCTTCCAGCGCGCCAGCAAGAGCCGCACGGGCTCCCGTGCCAGGGCCCCGGCCAGCGAGCGACCCAGCAGCCCGGCGGGAGTCTGGGACAACAAGTTCTCGGCCGAAAGAGTGAGGAACTCCTGGGGAGAGAGGGGCACCTGGCAGCGGTGGGCCACCAGCCAGAGTTCCCCTTTCTTGTGAATCAGGTAGATCGATTCGGCCCCGGCGGCGCAGAACGACTGCAAACAGATCACGATCCAGTGGAGTGGATGAGAGCCAAGGCTGGTCCCCATTTTCCGCCAGGCATCGCTCAAGGACAGGGAAAAGCTGCCGCGGGAATCGACAAAGGCGTTACCGACCTGGGCTTCGATGACTTCTTCCAGCAGACTCAAACTGGCTGCCTCTTCGGGACGAACGAGCCCGGACCTTGGCGCAAAAATTTAACCCCCGGACCGTTCTCGTGACTGGTTCGTGACCGGTCCGGGATGTGGGTTGGCTAAGATACTAAAAAAGAACACACACACACACAGAAAAGGACCCATCCAAAATGCACATCCAGAATCGTCTTCCCGCCTTCTCCAGCACCCCGCGAGTGAGTGCCCAGAAGAAAGACAACAACCAACCCAAGGAATTGGACGAAAAGAATTTCTCCTGGCTCGACCTGGGCAAGGGAGTGACCGGCAGCCTCATCGGCGGTGCCATAGAGGGAGTCGGTATCGGCGCTTCCTCGCTTGTTCGCTCGCCGCAGGTGGCCTTCCACGCGGTCAAGGGACTGTGGAAAAGCAAGATGCTCGGCCCTGTGCTGAAAGCCACCCTGACTCCCGTGGTCATCACCGCCGGACTGGCGGCCCCCGTGTTCGCCGCCCTGGGCGGGACGCTCTTTGGAATGTTCGAGGGCTTTAAGGAAGGCGCCGAAAAGAGTCCGCTGGCCGTGCCCGGAGCCGCTCTCAAGACGGTGAGCGAGTTTCACAACAAGTGGGCCGGCCAGGCCGTGGAGGGCGTCCAGAATCTGGCCAATCAGGAACCGCAGAGCAGCGACCAGGTCTATGAGATCCGCCTCATCGAAGCGGGCAAGGGCCTGATCGCAGGAGCGGCCGGAGCGGCCGTGACCGGAGCCGGCGTGGCCGCTTCTTCAGTGGTCAACCTGCCGGGCGCCTACCTTCGCGGTAACCAGGAGATTTGGAAATCCGAGGCCGCTCTGCCTCTCAAAGTGGGTGGAACCTTGCTGGCCACTGGCGCGGCTGTCGTGGCCGTGCCCTTTGCGGCCGTAGGCGGAGCCCTCTGGGGTCTGGGTTCGGGAGCCTATCACGGCTACAAAGACGGCTTGCTGCCCGCTATCGGAGACGCCGCCAAAGACGTCAAAACCTTCCACCAGAGCGTCTCGGAAGCCATCCAAAAAGATTAAGTTCGGTAAGAGAGTGGTCGTGTTTGGGCCCGTTCTGGCAGCAGAACGGGCCTTTTTTTGCATAGGGTCTGAGGGGCGGCAGACGAAGTGGAAGAAACGTGCTGGACATTCTCTTAGTAGACGACGACGAGCTGATGCGACAGAGTTTAACTCTATTGCTGGGACACGAAGGCTTTCGGGTCAAGGCCGCCGCGGGGGGCGCGCAAGCGCTGGAGATGGCTCGCGAACAGGCCTATGATCTGGTCATCAGCGATGTGCGAATGCCCGGCATGGATGGATTTGAGGTGGTGCGCGGTCTGCGCGACCTGCTGCCCGAGGCTCACTTTATCTTGATGACCGGCTTTGCCTCGGAGGAGGCACCCGTAGAAGCCTTGCGCCTGGGTGTAGACGACTACTTTCATAAACCTTTTGACCTGACCCTGTTTCTGGAGCGTATCCGCGTCATGCGGCGTCAAAAGCGCCACCACAAGACGCAGGCTCCGGAACAGGCGCTACGCAGTTTCGCGGGTTGGCTGCGGCGCCACCCGGGATTTGCCGAGAAATACGAGGCTCTGGAGCAGCAAGTGGGTCGTGCGGCCCAACGACTGGGCCTGGATCCTGGCAAACAACAGGCTTTGCGTCTGGCCGTCTATTTTCATGATCTGGTGGCCGATCTGCCCCCGTTTCCCGAAACTCCCTTGCGCAGCGGGGCCAGCGTGGCCGAGCAGGCGGCTCAGTTGCTGGTGCGTACCGGCACTCGACCGGTCAGCGAGGACCCGGCTGTGCAGCTGCTGCTGGGCATCATTCAGCAGCAAAACCCCCAGCGGGGCGTGGAGTTGCCGGGACGCATCCTGGAAGAGTTGGGCGCCACTCCGCGCGTGGAGGAAGCGCCAGCCCACAGCCATCCTCTCAAGGTCTACACCTTTGGACAAACCCGAGTGATTCAGGAAACCCAGGAGGTGCAGGCTTTTCAATGGGAGTCGCAGCGAGCGCGCTGGCTGTTTCTGTATTTGCTGAGCCGGCGCGGCCAATGGATCAGCGGCGAGCGGCTGCGCGACGTCTTTTGGCCTGACAGCGATGGAGACAAGGCGCAACGCTCCTTGGTAAGCACCATCCACCGCTGTCGCAAGGCGCTGGGAGCCAGCGGTCACGTGCTACAGCGCAGCGAGCGCGGCTACTCGGTCAGTTGCGGCCCCGAGCTCTGGTGGGATTTTGACGAATTCGAGCGTTGCTGCCGGGAAAGCCACGGGGGCAATGCGGAAGATGCTTTACTGCGAGCCGAAGGAGTCTACCGCGGAGAGCTGGCGCCCGATTGTCCCTACGACTGGTTGGACGCCCTGCGTGAACAAGCCAGGACGATGGCCCTCGACTGCTTTGTG